>JBKOWS010000153.1:0-16992 GCA_046724565.1 Actinomycetota bacterium
CGTGGCGATCACGGGCGGCACGGGCGCCTATCGCAACGTCCGTGGCTCGATGGATCTCAAGTACCACAATCCGGCCGGCACGAAGTTCGACTTCGTCTTCCACCTGATCGGCTGAGCCATCACCAAACGAGCGGCTTGCCTTTGCGGGTGAGCCGCTCGGTCATACTGTGGACGTGGGTCTCGGCACGGCCTTGCATGGGAGTTGTCTCTGCGGAGGCGTGAAATTCGAAGTGACGGAGGCGTCCGAGACACTCCGCGTTTGCCATTGCGTGAGCTGCAAGAAGCTTTCTGGCGGCGCCGAAACGGTGAACTTCCGAGTTCCCTCTGCGGCGGTTCGGATCCTCGAAGGCGAGGACCTCTTGCAGTCGTTCAAGCCGGAAGGAGGAAGTGCCAAGACGTTCTGCCGCACCTGCGGCTCGAACCTCTTCGGCGGCGGCTGGCCCGAGTCCGAGTACTCCAGCGTGCGCGCACCGATGATCGACGATCCCTTCGACGCCCGTCCGGGCGTACACATCTTCGTCAGATCGGTCGCGGCCTGGGAGACGTTGCCCGACGACGGCGCCGACCGCTTCGAGACGACGTCGCGCTAGCGCAGTTCGGCGGCACGCTGGGCCTGCTCACGTGCCTCGTCAGCACGGCCCAGCGCCTCGTAGATCTCGGCGAGCTCCTCGTGGAAGTACGGATCCGCCTCGCTGTTCGCGATGCATCGCTCGAGGAGCGTCGCGGCTTCTTCGGGCCGGCCGAGCAACCGCAAGGTCTTGCCGACCGCGTAGCGCGCGATCTCGATCTCGACCGGGTTCTCGGGTTCACGCTCGCGGGCCTCGAGCGCACGTTCAAACACCACGAGCGCGGCTGCGTAGTCGCCGTTCTCGAAGTGGTACCAGCCGAGGTTGTTCAGGAGCGGGCCCGCCCAGTACGCAGCCTCCCGCTGGGACTGCGCCAGCTCGAGACCACGCTGAGTCCACTCCAGCATCTTCTCGGGCGTGGCGATGGCGACCATGTGCGCGGCGTCGCCGGCGAGGAAGTACTCACCGCTCGCGGAGGCGCGCGCGAAGGCGGACTCGAACAGCGGCGTGGCCGCCACGCCGTCGCCGCTGGAAAGAAGCTTGCGCCCGCGCTCGAGGTCGATTCTCACCTTCGCCACTTCGCTCGAACCGGCGAGCGCTTCCGCGTCCAGCAAGAGACGCTCGCAGGCGCCGAACCCACCGCGCAGCCCTTCGACGCGTGCCAGCTGGGTCAGGACCTCTGCCCGCCCGGGATCCGCAGTTTCCCGGTCGAGCTGCGCACGCAGTCGCTCCTGGCTGGCATCGAGATCCTCGAAGTTCCAGAGTGGTCGCAGCCGGTCCGGCACTGAAGAGACGCTAGCGCCGCGCCCTCGTCGACGTCTCATCTGGCCTTCCTATGGTGACCGCATGCTTCGAACGGTCGTGCTGGCAATGACGGCGGCGCTCGCGCTCACAGCGTGTGAGAGCGACCGAAAGTCGGGCGCCTCGTCCGAGCGGTTCCCCCCGGTGCCATGCGGCTCGGAAACCGGCCAGGGCTGCGCGCCGCTCACCAGGCGCGTCGACCTCGACAAGCCGTCGTTCTCGCACCCGACGGTCAAAGTGGGAGGGACAGCGGATCCCGGTGCTGATGTCGCAGTACGTCGCCTATCTCGACGGCCGGCTCGAGGAGGTCGCGCTCGACCGGTACGCGCAGGCCGTCTTCGAGGAAGTGAAGGTGAAGACCGTCGGCAAGACCGTTCCCGGACCCATCGGGCCTGTCGAGGGCGCGATGGTGGCGCGCGAGCTCCACTCCGATGGGACGACCGAGGACAAGATCTTCGCCCCGAGCTACGGCGAGTTCCGGACCTCGGGAGGCGGCGATCTCGAGGCGCTGGCGCTGGCCGTCCCGAGCAACGCGGGGACCGAACCCCTGCCGGCCGAGCTGCGGTCGCTGTCGACGGACGCGATCGCGATCTTCGAACTCGTGCGCCTGAAGGACTGGAACACGGTGTCCTCGACGCTGGCCCACATGAACGGCGCTTGGCGAGCGCAGCGCACGACGAACCAGCCGCGCCTGGTCGCCGCCCGCCTGGACGACGCCTTGCACGAGCTGGCGCAGGCGGCGCAGAAGCACGCACCGGCCCGCACCGCGCAGGCAGCGATCGACGTCGCCCAGTCGACGCTCGATCTCCACCTGCGCTATCGGTCCCGCATCGAGATCGACCAGGCGCGGTTCAGGTTGTGGACGCAGCAGGTCCGTGTCGATGCGGCTGTCGGTGACCTGGCCAGGGTCACCGGTGACATCGCCGTCCTCGAATGGGTGCGCGACCGGTTCGCGGACCTGCTACAGCCCGCCGATCGCCGGACCTCGATGCACGGCTGGGCGCACTCCGAGTGGCGACGGATGTCGCGAACCTCCCATCCACTTCCGATCACGCGGCACGACTCGCCTCGCGTCTGCGCCTCTACGGCTAGGGGTTGATTCCTGCGGTCGGACGGGCGTAAGGTCCCCTGAGCGAACTAGTTAGGAACCCTTACTAGATCAGGAGGCGGGTCATGGGGAGAGGACTGGCTCTTGTTGGTCTGATGGTCGCGATCGCCGGCGGGCTGGCCGCGATCGGTTCGAGTCCCACCGCGCAATCCGCAACGACGACTGCGTTCGTCCGTGTCAATCAGGTTGGCTACCCGGCGACCGCTGCGAAGCGCGCCTACCTCATGTCGGACGCCGACCAAACGGGCACCCCGTTCAGCGTGAAGAACGCGGCGGGCACAGTGGTGTTCTCCGGCAAAGCGGGCGGCAGCCTCGGTTCCTGGAGCAGGACGTATCCCTTCGTCCACCCCCTCGACTTCGACGCCGCCAGCACGGCCGGGACCTACACGATCGATGCCGCCGGTAGCACGTCTCCGAGCTTCCGCATCGACACCGGGCAGAAGGTCTACGGCGGCGGCCTCGCGAATGCCCTTGCCTTCTACCAGACCGAGCGGGACGGGCCGAACTACGTCCCCAACGCACTTCGGACCGCGCCCGCGCACCTCAACGACCAGAACGCAATGACGTACCTCACGCCGAACGTCAGTCCAAGCGGACACTTCTCCGGCGACCTGCAGCCCCTCGGCCTCCGGATGAACGCCGCCGGCGGCTGGTGGGACGCGGGTGACTACATCAAGGGTGTCGAGACGCTCGGCTACGCGACCGCGATGCTCCTCTACGGCGTGCGCGAGTTCCCTGCGCAGATGGGCCCCGCTTCAAAGACGTCTGACTTCACGGCTGAGGCGAAGTTCGGAACGGACTGGCTGCTGCGCATGTGGGACGACACCTCGAAGACGTTCCACTACCAGGTCGGGGTTGGAGAGGGGAACGCCAATGCGGTCGGCGATCACGACTTCTGGCGTCTCCCGCAGGCCGATGACACGTTCGGCGGCGGCGACCCGCTGTACCGCTACATCCGCAACCGTCCCGTCTTCCGCGACGGGCCGGCCGGCTCGCTCATCAGTCCGAACCTCGCCGGGCGCGACGCGGCCGCGTTCGCCATGTGCTTCCAGCTCTATAAGAAGAGCGATACCGCGTTCGCCAACCGCTGCCTGCTCGCCGCCGAGCACATCTTCGATCTCGCTGACACGAGCCCGAAGGGGAACCTGACGACCTACATCCCCTACAGCTTCTACCCCGAGACGGAGTGGCGCAGCGACCTCGAGCTCGGCGCGGCCGAGCTCTACTTCGCCCTTGCGAGCGGCGGCCTGCCCACCGGTCTGCCGCACTCCGATGCCTCGTACTACCTCCAGCAGGCTTCGCACTGGGCAAAGGCGTATATCACCGGGCCTGACGACGCGGCAGACACGCTCAACCTCTACGACGTGGCGGGCCTCGCGCACTACGACCTGCACCGAGCGATTGCGCAGGCTGGGAATCCCGCCGGTCTCGAGATCACCCAGGCCGAGCTCGTCGCCGACCTGAAGAAGGCGCTCGACAACGCAGTTGCGCAAGCGGCGACGGATCCCTTCCAGTTCGGGTTCCCGTGGGCGACGTGGGACACGGCCTCGCACGGAACGGGTCTGTCGGTGATGGCAGCCGAGTACGCGAAGCTGACGGGCTCGACCGAGTTCTCCGCGTGGAGCGGCCGCTGGCTCGCCAACATCCTCGGTGCGAACAGCTGGGGCTCGTCGTTCATCGTGGGCGACGGCACCACGTTCCCGCACTGCCTCCACCACCAGGTGGCGAATATCGCCGGCTCGCTCGACGGCTCGCCGCCGGTTCTGAAGGGCGCCGTCGTCGAGGGACCGAACGGGACGATCTTCACCGGCTTCCTCACGGGAATGCGGAACTGCCCGGCCGACGACAGCGACCCGTTCGCGCAGTTCAGTGCGGCCAAGGCGCAGTTCAAGGACGACATCGAGTCGTTCTCGACGGTCGAGCCCGCAGTCGACCTTTCGGCAACGTCGTCGCTGGCGTTCGCGTGGCAAATGGTCCCGCCGCCGCCTCCGCTGCCACCGGGTTCAGGGCCGCAGACAGTCGTCTCGATTCAGCTCGACGACGGCGTTGCGGATCAGATCGACACGCTTCCAATCCTGAATGCGCACGGAATGCGCGCGACCTACTACGTCAACACCGCCTTCATCGGCGACGCCACGCACATGACATGGGCGCAGCTGCTCCAGCTCGCCGCGGCCGGCAACGAGATCGCCGGCCACACGCTGCACCACGTGAACCTGAAGCCGCTGAAGACGGCGGACGCACGTCTCGAGGTCTGCGGAGACCGCAACAACCTGATCGCGAACGGCTTCCAGCCGACTTCGTTCGCGTACCCGTTCGGGGGGTTCGACGGAGGCACGGAGCAGGTGGTGAAGGACTGCGGCTACAACAGCGGCCGCGGCGTCGCGGGCGGCACGGAGACCATTCCACCGCTCGATCCGTACGCGACTCGGACGCCCCCGAATCCGAAACAGGGGACGACGGTGGCGACAATCGAGAGCTACGTGACCGCCGCGGAGCAGAGTGGCGGCGGCTGGGTCCAGCTCGTCTTCCACCACCTGTGCAACCAGTGCGACGCATACTCGATCACCCCGGCTGACTTCACCGCGCTGCTCGACTGGCTGAAGCCTCGAGCGGCGACGGGGACGGTCGTCAAGACGACGGCGGAGGTGATCGGGGGGCCGGTTCAGCCGCCCGTGCAGCCCTAGGCGTTTAACGGTCGACTGAGACGTCAATCACAAGCCAGCAGGGGAGAGCACCGACCGCCCGTCCCACGGCCGGGCCTTCGGCAAGCGAAATCCTGCACCGGTGGGAGCCAGGCTGGCGGGTTCTGCGGCCCCCGGCTACCTCGCGCCCCGGGGACGGCTGCGGGGTAGCGACTGGCTCCCACCATTCCGTTCGGACGGCTCCCAGGGAGTGACTCGGGGGATCCAGCGGGGCACATGCTCGGAGTAAGCGTCGTAGTCCTCGCCGAACCGCCGCCGCAGCCCCGGCTCCTCGGACAGCGGCATGTAGATCGCGTTCGCGGTCGCGAAGACGGCGAGAAGGATCGCAAGCGCCCAGGACCGAAATGCAACCGCCTCGCCGGCGAGGATCGCGGCAACCCCCGTGACCATCGGGTTGCGCACGTGCCGATACGGACCCCGCACGACCAACTTCCTCGTCGCGTCCCATGGCGCCAGCGTTCCCTCACCGACCGTGACGAACAGCGAGACCGTCCAGACGACGAGCGCGAGTCCGAGCGCGATCAACACCGAACCGAGCAGGGCGGGCACGAGCTCGAGCTCGACGTCGCCGCCAATCCAGAGGATCAGCACGGGCAGGACGACCGTGACCGTGAAGGGAAGGAGCAGAACGGCGCGAAGCTGGCGGGCCGCTATGCGTCCACCATGGCGTCGATCGCTTCGGCGACCTCGCCGGCGCGGAACGGGATTCCACGCACGAGGTTGAAGCCGGTGGCGTCGACGAGGAACTCCGCGCGGATCAGCTTCTGCAACTGCCCGAGGTTGATCTCGGGCACCAGGATCTTGTCGTAGCCGCGCAAGACCTCGCCCGTGTTCCGCGGGAACGGATTGAGATAGCGGAGATGCGCGTGCGCGACCTTCTTGCCCGACGCGCGCACACGTCGGACGGCGGCGGCGACGGATCCGTACGTGCCGCCCCAGCTGAGCACGAGCGTCTTCGCACCGTCCGGGTCGTCGACCGCGAGCTCCGGGATGTCCTGCGCGATCCCCGCGACCTTCTGCGCGCGGAGGCGCACCATCAGGTCGTGGTTCTCCGGGTCGTAGCTGACGTTCCCGGTGACGTCCTGCTTCTCCAGCCCGCCGATGCGGTGCTCGAGACCCGGCGTGCCGGGAATCGCCCACGGCCGGGCGAGTGTCTGCTCGTCGCGGCGATAGGGCTCGAAGTCGCCGCCGTTCGCCTCCGCGAACCCGGGCTCGATCGGCGGAATCGCGTCGACCTCCGGCAGGAGCCACGGCTCCGAGCCGTTTGCGAGGTACGCGTCGGAGAGCAGGAACACAGGCGTCCTGTACTTGATCGCGATCCGCGCCGCCTCGAGCGCGGCGTCAAAGCAGTCCGACGGCGTCGCAGCGGCGATCACCGGGACGGGCGATTCGGAGTTGCGACCGAACATCACGCCGAGCAGGTCGGCCTGCTCCGGCTTGGTCGGCATCCCCGTCGACGGCCCGGCGCGCTGGATGTCGACGATGACGAGTGGCAGCTCGAGCGTGATCCCGAGGCCGATCGTCTCCTGCTTGAGGACGATGCCGGGCCCGCTCGAGGTCGAGACGCCGAGCGCGCCGCCGAAGCTCGCGCCGAGCGCAGCGCCGACCGCGGCGATCTCGTCTTCGGCCTGGAAGGTCCGAACTCCGAAGTTCTTGTGGCGCGCCAGCTCTTCGAGAACCGAAGACGCCGGCGTGATCGGATAGGCGCCGAGGAAGAGCGGCAGTCCGGATTTCACCGACGCGGCGATCAACCCGTACGCAAGCGCCTGGTTCCCGGTGATGTTGCGATAGAGCCCGGGCTCGAGCGCGGCCGGCTTGACCTCGTACTGCACGGCGAACGACTCGGTGGTCTCGCCGAAGGCGTAGCCCGTCTGAAACGCCTTGACATTGCCCGCTGCGATCTCCGGCCGTTTGGCGAACTTCTTCTGCAGGAACTCGATCGTTCCCTCGGTCTGCCGGCCGTAGAGCCACGACATCAGCCCGAGGGCAAACATGTTCTTCGAGCGCTCGGCCTCGCGCTTCGTGATTCCGTCGATGTCCTTCAGCGCCTCGATCGTCATCGAGGTCAGCGGGATCGCGTGGAGGTCGTACTCGTCCAGCGATCCGTCCTCGAGCGGGTTGCCGTCGTAGCCGGCCTTCTTGAGGTTGCGATCGGTGAAGGCGTCCTTGTCGACGACGAGCGTGCCCCCGGGCGGCAGGTCCTTCAGGTTCGTCTTGAGTGCCGCCGGGTTCATCGCGACGAGCACGTTCGGCTGGTCGCCCGGGGTGAGGATGTCGTGATCGGCGAAATGGAGCTGGAACCCGGATACCCCCGGAAGCGAGCCGGCGGGCGCTCGAATTTCGGCCGGAAAGTCCGGCAAAGTCGCGAGATCGTTGCCGATCAGCGCCGTCTCGGAGGTGAAGCGCCCCCCGGTCAGCTGCATCCCGTCGCCGGAGTCCCCGGCGAACCGAATCACCACCGATTCGAGCTGCTCGACCGGTTTGGAGGCCACGTGAAAGTTGTAGCGCAGATGTGCCTGGCCGGGATCGGCAACCTGCCGGCCCTCGAGAGACTCCGGGGTTCAGCGCTCGCCGTCGAGCTCGAACCCGACCGCCGCGAAGCTGTACAGCAGGAAATAGGCAAAGCTGAGGGCCGCCGTGAAGAGAAGCGTCACGGCTATCGCCTCCTGGTACGCAAACGGGTCGCGCGCAACGGCGTGGGCGATGCGCGGCAGAACGCTCGGATGCTCGAGCGCATCCCAGCTGTTCAGTCGCAGGAACCGGCCCAGATAGATCCCGAGCGAGCCGAGCGCGAGCGCGATCACCGCGAAGAGCCAGCCGGCAACGGTGCCACGGGCCTGACGGACGACCGTCTGCATCAGATAGAGCGATGCGAAGCCGAGCAGGAGGCCGATCCACGCGAACGCTGCGATCGTCACCGCGTCGTACCAGTAGGGGGCCAATGGGTCCTGTCGTAGGTGGACGAAATCAGTTGCGATGTACGGCGCGTTCGGGAAGAACAGAAGCCAGATCCCCCCAAGCGCGATCAGCAAGAGCCCTGTCTCCCGCCGTCGCCAGCGGTCGTAGACGAAGACCGCGAGGGCGAACGGAATCCAGGCCAGGAATAGATTCCAGATCAGGAAGCGGAAGTCGCCGTTACCCACATGCGCGTCGCGCACGAGCGCGAGCGCGGCGCAGAACAAGGAGCCGGCGAAGAGTCCGAGAATCGTCGCTAGCCGACGACGGCTGCTGCGCATCCGATCCAGTGTACGGGCGCGATTCGCCGCAGCAGCTCAGTCCGCTTCGGCGAGCAGGGCCCGCACGTCGAGCGGCTCCGAGATCATCGCCATTCTGCCGTCAGGCGCACGCGGCCATTCATCTTCCGGGCGGTCGCGGTAGAGCTCGATCCCGTTGTCGTCCGGATCTCGCAGGTAGATCGCCTCGCTCACGCCGTGGTCGCTCGCTCCACTGAGCGGAATGCCGGCGTCGACGACCTGCTTCACCGCCTGCGCAAGCGTCTTGCGGTCGGGGTAGCGGATGGCGACGTGGTAGAGGCCGGTCGTCCCGCGCGGCGGCGGCGACCCTCCCTTCGATTCCCAGGTGTTCAGGCCGATGTGATGGTGATAGCCGCCCGCCGAGATGAACGCCGCCTGGTCACCATAGCGCTGCATCTCGTCGAAGCCGAGGACGTCACGGTAGAACGCGAGTGCGCGGTCGATGTCTGCCACCTTCAGGTGGACGTGGCCGATGTCCACGCGCGGATCGATCGCCATCTGCACGCAACGCTACCGGCGCCAACGCCAGCCCGGACAGCGACCAAAGACAGTAGGCCATCCACGGATCGCCGATGACGTCCGTCTGGACGGCGAGCACGAGGGCCGCCCCGAAGGCGGCCGCGACCCCGAAACCAAAGCGCCACCCAGTGCTGCGCGCCGTCAGCAGCACCCCGACGAAGACCGCAATCCCCCACGCAGTCCAGAGCAGCGCTCCGAGCAAGCCGGTCTCAACTCCGAGCTCCGTGTAGTTCGACTCGCCCGCCTTGATCGCGGTTCCGGTGCGAGACGCGGTCTGTCCCGCATTGCCGAGCCCGTAGCCCTGCGGATGGTGGATCACCGTGCGCACGCCTTCGCGCAGGCTGATCCAGTGGCTGTGGATCGACGGCTCGTTGATGCTGCCTGCGTTGCCGCTCGCGCCCGGGTGCTGCTTCGCGATGTTGTGCTGCAGGACGAGATCCTGCTTCGTCCACTTCCCCTCCGGTGCGATGTGCGGGAAGACGTGCACCCAGGCGACGCTCACTCCCAGCGTGAGGACCGCCGCTGCTACGGGCCACCAGCGGCGCGAGACGAACGCGAGGACGACGAGTCCGGCAGCGAGGGCGAGGAGCGAGGAGCGTGAGAACGTGAACAGCAGCGCAACCGCGATCACTGCGCTCAGCGGAAGGAGCACACGCATCCGACGCAGGAACGCCGCGCCGAGTAGCAACGCGACGACGAACATGTACGCGCTCGCGAGCGGACCGAGGAACGTCGAGACGAGCCGGCGCAGGAAGTGCTCCTCGGAGCCGGTGTTGTAGATGAAGTTCTCTGGCAGCCCGCCCGTGCCGTGGTAGTCGTAACCGAGCTGCTTGTGGAAGTAGTCGACGACTGCCGAGTCGCGCCACCACGAGATCGGGATCAGGAAGTCGTCGAGCAGCCCAAGCGTCGCGACCGCGGCGGCCGCGCCGACGAGCGTCCACACGAGCGGCGCGAGCTCTTCACGGCGGACGATCAGCGAACGGCCGAGGAAGTAGGCGCCGACCGGAATGAGGTCGTGCTTGAGCGCCAGGCCGACGGCCGAACGGTCGGCGAGGCCGTCGAGCCAATGCTGCGGCAGGACCGCGTACACGCAGACGATCAGGCCGAACGCGAGCGCGAGCACGTCCGCGACGTGGACCCGGAACGGCAGGCGGCGGACACGTGCGGCATCCAACGCCACTCGAGCCAGCGCCACGCCGAGCAGGATCTCCTTCCAGGCCTGAATGGCCGTCAGCGAGCTGCCGCGAACGCCGGCGCCGTAAAGCGCGGCCATGACCGCGTTGTGGAGGGCCAGCCCGACGATCCACGCGTAGAGGGCGAGGATCGGACGTCGCCAGACGAGGCTCGCCGCAGCGACGAGCAGCAGGGCGTAGACCGTGAGCGCGAGCCCCGTTGCCATCAGGCGAGACTAATCATGGGCGGGGACGCAGAGCGCCCCCGCCCGCAATCCAAGACTCAGCTACCCCACGGCAACATGAACTTCGCCTCCTTCCCCCAAAGGATCCGCAGATTGGGGTTATGTTGTCATGAGGAAGCGCCGATTGACTAGGTCACCGCCCAAGTAGAAATTTGACTTATGTCCGAGAAGGTTCTAATGATCCTGAGCAGCGTGACCGAGGGCGGTACGACCGAGGACGTAGGCGCGCGGCTCAAGCGCCTGCGACTCCAACGAGGCTTCTCCCAGCGGGACCTCTCGTCCCCAGGGGTCTCGTACGCGTACATCTCGCGCATCGAGGCGGGAGCTCGCACTCCGTCCGTCAAGGCTCTCCGCAAGCTGTCGCAGAAGCTCGGCGTGTCGGTCGAGTACCTCGAGACAGGTCGTGACATGCGCGACGTCGACGACCGAGAGCTCCGGCTCGCAGACGCAGAGCTCGAGCTTCGGCTCACGCAGGACGTTTCCGCAGCCGAGGACAAGCTGCGCGCGATCCTCGACGAGTCGATCGCGGCCGGCGACACGATCTCGGCAATGCGCGGACGGATCGCGCTCGGCCTCGTGTCGGCCCAGCGCGGCAACCACCTCGAGGCGGTCGAGCGGCTCGAGGCGGCGTTGGCCGACGAGGCGGCACCCGCGCCGCACCTGCGACCAGATCTGTACACGACGCTCGGCCAGTCGTACGCAGCGCTCGGCGCACCCGACCGCGCGGTGCGTGTCTTCGAGGACGCTCTCGAGCGGGTTCGCGAGGCTGTGCCCGACGACAAGACAACCGAGATCCGTTACGCGACCTTCCTGAGCTACGCCCTCACTGACGCAGCTCAGTACGAGCGTGCCGCCGAGGTCGTCCGCGAGGCCTTGACGAATGCCGATGAGCAGACTGATCCCTACACGCGCGTCCGCCTCTACTGGTCGCTCGCCCGTCTGAATGTCGTCGAAGGACGATCCTCGGATGCGCTCGAGTACATCCGCAACGCCATCGCGCTCCTCAAGGCGACGGACGACACGCTGACGCTGGCGCGTGCGTACCTGCTTTCCGCAGGTGTCGAACTACGCCAGGCGTCGATCGCTGACGCCCGCCAGCAACTGGAGAGCGCCGAGCGACTGCTCGGCCCGACCCCAGAGCCTGCGGATCTCGGCATGCTGCGGATCGGTCAGTCGCGCCTCGCGGCACTCGAAGGCGACGCCGACACGGCCGTCGAGCGGGCCAGACATGCCCTTGCGATCCTGGGCGACTTCCACGGCGGAGAGCAGGGTACGGCGGTGCACGCCCTCGCGCGTGGTCTGGCGCTGCAAGGCGAGGCTACCGGCGCAGACGACGCCTATCGCCGCGCGGTCGACTTGCTCACAGTGCACGGGCGACGTTCCGACGCGGGGGAGGCCGCGTTGGAGTGGGCGAATTTCCTCAAGGAGCAGGGACGCAGCGACGAGGCGCAGCCGATCTTCCGCCGCGCGTACGATCTCGGCGTGGACGTCGAGAGCCAAGCAGCGCGCGCCCGTTGAGCTTCGAGCGGGTCGTTCGTCCCGCCGGCCCGTTCACGCTCGCTTACTGCACCAAGCATGCGAGCGATGCGACGCGGCAAGTCCGCGACGGCACGCTGACGACGACGCTCCGGGTCGGAGACAGTGTGGAGATCGGCTCGGCTCGGCAGACGCTCGACGGCCGGCTCGTCCTGCGGGCAGAGTCGGAGGCCGGCTTCGAGCGCTTGCGGTTCGTGATCGCCGCCGACGCCGATCACACCGAGTTTCTGCAGCGCTTTGCGCAAGATCCGTTGATCGGGGAGACGACGCGGCGCTTTCAGGGAATGCGTCAGCTACGGCTGCCGACGGTTGCGCAAACGTTGTTGCGCGCATTCTGCGGACAGCTCATCGATTCGCGGCGTGCGCGGGAGCTCGAGGTCCTGATCGTCCGGGCGCTGGAGCCGCGCATCGACGGGACGACGCTCCACGCGCCGCCCACCAGCGGTACCTTCGCCCGGCTTGCGCCCGCGCGGTTACGGCAGCTCGGTCTGCATGCGCGACGGGCCGCGGCTCTCGTACGGATCTGCCGCGCGGTTGACCTCGAACGCCTCCACCAGCTGTCGACGGAGAAGGCGGCGGCGTTCATCGAGCGCGAGCGCGGGCTCGGCCCGTGGTCGGCCGGCGTCGTGTGTCTCGAAGGTCTCGGCCGCACGGAACGCGGGCTCGTCGGCGATCTGACGTTGATCAAGCTCATGTCTCGGCTGCGGGGACGTTGGGTCGAGGGTCACGAGACGCGCGAGTTGCTGACCCCGTACGGCGAGTGGGCCGGCCTCGCGAGCCTGTACCTGGCGATGGGCTTCAAGCACGGGCTGATTCCCCTTCCGGAAGAGCGGCCTGTGCGCTTTCGTCGTCCCGCGTACGCATGATCGAGCTCGTCATCGGGGACCTGACGCAGCAAGACGTCGATGCCATCGTCAACGCCGCAAATTCAAGCCTGCTCGGCGGTGGCGGCGTCGACGGCGCGATCCATCGCGCCGGCGGCCCGTCGATCCTCGAGGAATGCAGACGGCTCGGAGGCTGCGACCCTGGCGATGCGAAAGCGACGCGCGGCGGCGACCTACGCGCGCGTTTCGTAATCCATGCGGTCGGCCCGATCTGGCGTGGTGGCAGCGAAGGAGAGGCGGACCTGCTGGCCTCGTGCCACCGGCGCGCGATCGAGCTCGCGGACGAGCTCGGCTGCATGTCGATCGCCTTTCCGGCGATCTCCACGGGTGCGTACAGCTATCCGATCGACCTCGCGGCACGCGTCGCCATCGACGCAACGGCTAAGGCGCTGGAGGAGCATCCCTCCGTAACGCAGGCGTCTTTCGTGTTCCGTGACGAGCGCACGCTGGACGCGTACCGGGCGGCTTTGAACAAGTAACACTGTGTTACTTGCTGGTTGTCGGTCGCGCCCGCCACGCCCCGTCACGCTGCGCGGTGCGGATCGTCGATGCCGGCCAGGTGGTCGGCGATGGCGGTCGGTGGACGAACTCGCAACGCGACGTCGACGAGAACGCTCGTGGTCGTCGGTTTCCGGCGCAGGCTCCGAGACTGGTGCACCAGCTCGCGGACGCGCTGATAGCTCGGCCGACGTAGCCCAAGCCGTTCCGCCTCCTCGCCAACGCGCCTGTTGAGTTCGGCGATCGGAGAGCGCGCATCGTCCAGCCGCACGATCGCCTCGACGAGACGCGGAGAGATCCGTGGCGCGAACACGGTCACCGTCTCCACCATGGCGACGCGGGCCCGCACGAAGCGTAACCGAATGCTCGTAACACTGTGTTACGTGGCCTGCTTAGACTCTCTGACGTGGCCGGGAACAGACGCATCGCCATCCTCGGCGCGGGCAAGATCGGCGAGTCGCTCCTCGCCGGCTTGCTGAGCTCCGGGTGGCGCAAGCCGGGCGACGTCGTCGTCACCGGCCGGCGGGAGGAACGGCTGAAGGAGCTGGCCGACCGGCACGGCGTGCAAGGAACGCTGTCCAACGAGGAGGCGGTCGCCGGCGCAGGCCTTGTCGTCATCGCAGTCAAGCCTCAGGATTTCGACGTCCTGCTCGGCGAGGTCGGGGGACTGCTGACGCCCGAACAGACGGTGCTCTCCGTTGCAGCGGCGATCCCCACCGCGCAGATCGAGGCCCGTCTCGCGCCCGGCGTCCCCGTCGTGCGCGCCATGCCAAACGCGCCGGCGCTCGTCCACGAGGGAATCGCCGGCGTCTGCGGCGGCGCGCACGCCGGCGAAGAGCACCTTGACCTCGCCGAAGACGTGCTCTCGCATCTCGGCGCCGTTGCACGCGTGCCCGAGACCTACATGGACGCCGTCACGGCCGTGTCCGGATCTGGCCCGGCCTACTTCGCCCTGCTCGCGGAAGCGATGATCGAAGCGGGCATCCTGCTCGGGCTCGGACGCGAAACCTCGACGCAGCTCGTCGTCCAGACCATGCTGGGGACGGCCAAGCTGCTGCGTGACGAGAAGATGCACCCGGTCGAGCTCCGCGAAGCCGTCACCTCACCAGGCGGCACCACCATCCGCGCGATCCGCGAGCTCGAACAGGCGGGAGTCCGGGCTGCGTTCCTCAACGCCATTCAGGCGGCAATGGAGCGATCGCGAGAGCTCGCAGCTGGCGAACAGTGACGGTAGCTCCATTGCGGCGTGGAGAGGGCTTGGGGAGAACCGGGAGGTTCCCCCACTCCAACTCCCCGCCTGGCGCGGCGATCTCAGCGCCGCGGAAGGCAGGGCGACCAATAAAGAAGAGGGCTCGTGGGGGAAAGATGGTTTCCCCCACGAGACAGAGCGGCCGCCGAAGGCGGCTGTGGAGGAGGGCGGTAATGGAGCGATCGCGCGAGCTCGCAGCCGGCCAAGAGTGACGAACGGCGTCGAGCTCGTCGTCCTCGAGACGGCGGACGACGTCGCGCTTGCAGTCGCCGAGCGGCTGGCGGAGGCTGCTCGCGCCGGCGGCCAGATCGCGCTCACGGGCGGCACGACTCCAGAACAGGCCTACCAGCAAGCGGCGCGGCGAGAACCAGACTGGAGCAAGGTCGAGCTGTGGTGGAGCGACGAGCGTTGCGTTCCGCCCGACGACGAGCTCTCGAACTATCACCTTGCCAAGCGGGCGCTGCTCGACAACCTCGGCAGCGCTCCGCGAGCTGTGCATCGCATCAAAGGCGAGCTCGGCAAGGACGAAGCCGCCGCGGACTACGAACGCGAGCTCGGCGACACGGTGTTCGACCTCGAGCTCCTCGGAGTCGGGCCCGACGGCCACGTTGCCTCGCTCTTCCCGAACGCCCCGACCCTGCACGAGCGGCAACGGCGGGTCCTAGCGGCCAAGCCGGGCCTGGAGCCTTTCGTCGACCGGGTCACCCTCAGCCTGCCGGCGCTCTGCAGCGCACACGAGATCGTCTTCGCGCTCGCCGGAGCCGGGAAGGCAGACGCGGCGCGCCGTGCATTCGCCTCCGAGCGGAGCCCGGAGACTCCTGCCAGCCTCCTTCGCGCGGGCAGCGGAAACACCGTTGCAATCCTCGATCGCGCTGCTGCAGCCGACCTTCGGCCTTGACAGGGCCGCCGCTATATGTAGAAGTCCTCCCCGGGCGAGAACAGGGGGCAGGGCCGGTGCAGCAAGAGACGCTGGTACTCGACAAGCCTGAACAGCTGAAAGCCCTGGGTCATCCGCTCCGGGTGCGAGTCCTCGAGATGCTCGGACAGGAAGGCGAGTGGCAGCTGACGAATCGCGAGCTCGCGCAGCGGCTCGGAGTCGACCCCGGCCACCTTCACTTCCACGTGCGCATGCTGCTCAAGGCCGGACTCATCGAGCTGGTCGACACGGATGGACGCGGCCGCGAGAAGCCCTATCGCTCGGTGGCGAAGACTTTCCGCGTTGCGCCCGAGCTGCTCGCGGCCGGCGGAGCGAGCGATCTCCAGGCGGCGATGCTCGACCAGGTGCAGCGCGCACACGCTCTCTATTCCAGCGGCGGCACCTTTCGCAGTGCGCAGCTCGAGGTGAAGCTCACGGTCGAGCAAGCGCGCGACCTGATGTCCGAGTTCCTCGAGCGGGCGAACGCCCTCGAGGACGAGAAGGCGGACAAGATCGTGCTCACGATGTTCGCCCACCCGCCCGCACAGCAGGACTAGCCCGGCAACAGCCGCGAGCTGAGCTCGGCCGCCAGGCCCCGCCGTGCAGCGAGCGCCTGCAGCACGACCACGGTGTCCGCAACCGGCAGATCCTCCAGGTACTCGTCTCTCGTCTCGAAGGACTCGAGCAACGCTTCGACCGCCTCGACATAGCCGAGTGGATCCCGCGCCGCGAGGAACGCCAGAGCATCACCGACGAACACGGGGAAGTCCGCGCGGGCCCGAAGCGCGTCGGCAAGAACACGGGCGTCCTCGTCGCGGCCGAGCACGAGGAGGGCGAGCGTTGCGGCGTAGCGACCGATGGGCGAGCCCGACTCGGCCGCGCCCAGGTCGAGGGCCCAGCCCGCGTCCGCTTCTGCACCCGGCCAATCTCCGGCCAGGATGTGGGCCTTCAGCATTCCGATCGGCCGGCCCCAGCTGCCGGCGGGCGCGAGCGGATAGCTCTCGCGATAGCGCTCGACGGCTCGCGCGAACCACTCGCCCGCAAGTTCCGTATTCCCCGCCATGAGATACGCGAGTCCCGCACCGGCTGCCGCATTGCCTAGCCTCGTCAGCTGGCGCTGGCGCCCGTCCGGGTCCTCCTCTCCCGGCAGTCGACCCTTTCCGTCGCGGTAGCGTTCCTCTTCACGCCGTGCGTGCGCAGCCCAGTCCGGCACGGCCGGAGCTTATGAGAACCACGTTCTACGACCTCGACTTCCTGACGTCCCCGGGCCGAGTGTTCACACCGCGCCACGCCACGGAAAGGCTCGTCGACGCGGCGCTCGAGCGGATCGACGGCAAGCCCGTCCGCGTCGCCGACGTCGGGACGGGAACCGGAGCGGTCGCGGTCGCGCTGGCGGTGAACCGGCCTGAGATCGAAGTCTGGGCGACCGACACGAGCAAGGACGCGGTCGAGCTGGCGCGCGCGAACGCCGAGTTGCACGGCGTCGCCGACCGTGTGCACGTCCTGCAGGGCGACCTGCTCAATCCGGTTCCGACACCG
>JBKOWS010000175.1:0-21461 GCA_046724565.1 Actinomycetota bacterium
CCGCCTCATCTCGTCCGCCTCGCGGACGAGACCGGGATCACGGTGATGTTCTTCGGACAGAACCGCGGCAAGCGGGAAGCTCTCTATCTGGCGGTGTTGCGCCTGCTCGACGACGACGTCCAGTTCGTGGTCACGATCGACAGCGACACGCTGCTCGAACCCGATGCCCTGGTGCGGGTCGTCGAGCCGCTCAAGCTCGAAAACGTCGGCGCGTCGACCGGCAACGTCCTGCTGCTCAACGAACGTCAGAACCTGCTGACGCGCATGATCGGGACGTACTACTGGATCGGCCTGAACATCTACAAACAGGCCCAGTCGGTCATCCGCAGCGTCGTGTGCTGCAGCGGCTGTCTCGCCGCCTACCGCGCCGACTTGTTGCGAGAGGTGATTGTGGAGTTCGCGGAACAACGCTTCCTCGGCGAGGAATGCACGCATTCGGAGGATCGTCATCTGACGAACCTCGTGCTGCGACGGAACTACGACGTGGTCTACGTCGAGGATGCGGTCAGCTGGACGGAGACGCCTGCGACCGTGCGAGGGTTCCTGCGCCAGCAGCGCCGCTGGAAGCGCGGCTACATCCGCGAGTCGATCTACACGCTCTCGTACGCGTGGCGGAACAAGCGGCTCTTGTTTCTGCAGATCCTGTTCTGGGACCTGACTGCGCCCTTCCTGTCCTTCGGGTTGCGGATCGGTCTCGTCGTGACCGCGTGGCAGGCGCCCGGTCTACTGCTGACTGTGATTCTTCCGAGCTGGATCGTCTTGATGCTGGTGCGCTACGTGTTCGTTCCGCTGCGGGCCCGCGACAAGGTGCTCGGGCTCTTTCTCTACATGCTCTTCTACGAGGCCTGCCTCTATTGGCTCAATGTCTGGGCGCTCTTCACCGTGAAGAACCGCAGCTGGGTGACCCGCCAGGTGGTCGCGCAGGCCTGAGTTACCCTGTCCCGCACGGCGGGGTGCCGGAGCGGTCGAACGGGGCGGTCTTGAAAACCGCTGCGTCCTTCGCGGGGCGCCGTGGGTTCAAATCCCACCCCCGCCGCTAGACGGGGAACCCTGTCGTCGACGCTTTCAAAAGGCCGGGGTCTGACCCCTCTGGGGTCAGACCCCAGTAGTTGGGTGGTTCGAGCTGCCGTCGATAAGGATGTAGGCCATGCCAAGCAAGCCGCTCGACGTTGTCTGCCTGGGGATTCTCGTCGTCGATCTCTTCGCACGGCCGGTCGAGCGCCTTCCGGCGAAGGGAACCCTCGAGCTCGTCGACGAAATTGGCATGCGAGGCGGCGGCTCTGCGCTCAATACGGCAACTGCCTTGGTCCGGCTCGGGCTGCGCGCCGGCGCGGCGGGCAAAGTCGGAGACGACATCTTCGGCAAGTTTCTGCTCGACCTGGTAAACGAGCGCGGAATCGACGGACGGTGCGTGCTCGTGGATCGGACCGTTCCGACTTCGGCGAGCATCGTCGTCCTCGACTCCGAGGGGGAGCGGACGTTTCTGCACCTGCCCGGCGCCAACGGTCATCTACGAGCAGAGGAGCTCGATCGCGAGCTCCTGTTCTCGGGGCGAGCTCTGCACCTGGCGGGCGCGCTGGTGCTCGATCACCTCGATGGCGAACCCGCCGCGGAAATCCTTGCGGAGGCGAAGCGCCAGGGCCTCCAAACGAGCCTGGACACCATCTTCGCGAGCGGACGGTGGGAACGAGTTCTGCCCTCGCTCCCGTACACGGATCTATTCACACCCGGCCTCCGCGAAGCGCAGGCGATCACCGGTGAGGACGACCCCGCGAAGGCCGCGTCGTGGCTTCGCAACCGAGGCGTCGGCGAGGTGATCGTGACACTGGGGCCCGCAGGTTGCTACGCCTCGGGTGCCGACTTCGAAGGGACGGTCGCACCGCTCCAGGTCGACGTCGTCGACGGGACCGGTGCGGGCGACGCGTTCGCGGCTGGGTTGATCTACGGCAAGCTCGCAGGCTGGCCCTTCGAGCGACGGGTCCAGCTCGCGAACGCGGTCGGCGCTCTTGCGACGACAGCCGTCGGAGCCTCGGAAGGCGTGCGCGGCCTCGAGGAGACGCTCGCGCTCGCGGGGATTGCATGAATCCTCGGCTCAACCGGCTCTTTGCCGAGGACGGCCGCTGCTTCGACGTGGCGGTCGACCACGGCTTGTTCGGCGAGGCCTCCTTCCTCACCGGGATCGAGGACATGGAGCGCGCAGTCGCGACCCTCGTTGAGGCGGGACCTGACGCAATTCAACTCTCGCCTGGGCAGGCCCGGCTTCTCCAGCGGAGACGCGGCCCGAAGCCCGCGCTCGTCCTGCGCACCGACGTCGCGAACGTGTACGGCCGTGAGGGGATCGGTCGCGAGTACCTGTTCAGCGAGCTCATCGAGAACGCGGTCGAAAGGGCGCTCGCACTGGACGCGGCGTGCGTCGTTGTCAACGTCCTCCTTCTGCCCGCGCAACCCGAGCTCCACCGCGCCTGCATCCGTAACGTCTCGACTCTGCGGGCTGCGTGTGACCCCGTCGGCATGCCTCTGATGGTGGAGCCGTTGGCGATGAAGCCCGGCGAGTCGGGTTATGGGGTCGACGGCGACGCGGACACGATTGTCACGCTCGTCCGACAGGCCGTCGAGC
Source organism: Actinomycetota bacterium (assembly GCA_046724565.1). Lineage (GTDB taxonomy): Bacteria > Actinomycetota > Thermoleophilia > Gaiellales > Gaiellaceae > 3-1-20CM-4-69-9. The sequence goes on from JBKOWS010000175.1 coordinate 2,618, forward strand.
TCGGCGCCCACGTGATCAAGGCCGACCCGACCGACGACCTCGATGAGTACCCGCGAGTACTCGAGGCGGCCGGCGACGTGCCGGTGCTCGTCCGCGGGGGCGGGCGCGCACCCGACGAGGAGATCCTGCGCAGGACCGAGTTGGTGATCCGGCTGGGCGCAGCCGGCATCGTCTACGGGCGGAACGTCATCCAGCACGAGCATCCGGCGGCCATGACCCGCGCGCTGATGGCGGTGGTCCACGACGGTATCTCGGCTGCGGAAGCGCTTGCGATGCTAGATGGCTGACCGGATCGTCCGCTTCGGAGTTGTCGGGGGCGGACTGATGGGCCGTGAGTTCGCGAGCGCCGCGGCACGCTGGGTCCATCTCGCAGACATCGGCGTGCGACCTGAGATCACGGTTGTCTGCGACGTGAACCCGGAGGTGCTCGCCTGGTACGAGCGCCTCGAACCGCGACCACGCCTCGTCAGCGACTACGCCACACTGCTTGCGGACGAGTCGGTGGAAGCCGTGTACTGCGCGGTGCCGCACCACCTGCACGAGGAGCTCTACATCGCGGTCCTCCAGGCCGGAAAGCACTTGCTCGGCGAGAAGCCGTTCGGCATCGACCTCCCCGCGAACGAAGCGATCATGGCCGAGGTCGCGGCGCATCCCGAGCTGCTTGTGCGTTGCTCGTCCGAGTTCCCCTTCTATCCCGGCGGGCAGGAGGTCTTCCGCTTCATTCGCGAACGGCGCTCTGGGCGTGTGCTCGAGGTGCGCTCGCAATTTCTGCATTCGAGCGACCTCGACCCTGAGAAGCCGATCAACTGGAAGCGCCGCGCGGAGCTCAACGGCGAGTACGGGTGCATGGGGGATCTCGGCGTACACGCGCTCCACCTTCCTTTGCGCGCCGGCTGGCTGCCCGAGAACGTTCGCGCGATCCTCTCCCACGTCTTCACGGAGCGGCGCGACGACGCTGGAGGCTGGGCCGCCTGCGACACCTGGGACAACGCCGTCCTTCTCTGCGAGGCGCGAGCGGACGACGCGGCCTTTCCGTTGCGGATCGAAACGAAGCGGATCGCGCCCGGTGAGACGAACACGTGGGTGGTCGAGATCGACGGGACCGAGGGCTCGATCGCGTTTTCGACCAAGCTGCCGAAGACGCTTCGATTCATGGAGTACCGGCCCGGCGGGAAGCAGGCCTGGCAGACCCTCGACCTGGGCTCGCAATCCGCGTATCCGACCATCACCGGCGCGATCTTCGAATTCGGGTTCCCCGACGGGATCCTTCAGATGTGGGCGGCGTTCCTGGACGAGCTCGCGCACGGACGCGAGGGGATGCGGCAGCCGTTCCACTGCGCAACGCCTGAGGAGGTTGCCTGGACGCATCGGCTGTTCACCGCCGCGCTCCGCTCGCACGCGGAGCGTGCGGTGGTCCCCGTCGTCCCTCCCACAACGCGTCATGAGGCCCAACGGGCCGAAGCCGAAGCCGACCTGCGACCTTGACGCGCATACGGCTGTCCGAGATAGTCTCGGTCCGATGACAACGCTGTCATTTTCGTGATGGCATCATCGCCGCCCCCAACCCTGCTCGAGGCGCAGAACGTCCAGAAGCACTTCGGCCGTGTCGTCGCACTGCGCGACGTTGACTTTTCGCTGCGGCCGAACGAGGTGCACGCACTCGTCGGCGACAACGGCGCCGGCAAGTCGACGCTGATCAAGATCATCTCGGGCGTCTACCAGGCCGACGGCGGCGAGGTCGCGATCGACGGCCGACCGGTCACCATCGCGAACCCACGCGAGGCGCGCGAGCTCGGCATCGAGACCGTCTACCAGGATCTCGCGCTCGCCGACCAACTCGATGCTTCTTCGAACTTGTTCCTGGGCCGCGAGCTCCTGCTTCACCCGCCTCTATCCTGGTTCGGATTCCTGGACAAGAAGGCGATGCGTCGCCGCGCCCAGGAAGAGATGCGGCGGCTCAAGATCGGCATCAAGTCAGTCGACCAGAAGGTCCTGAGCCTCTCCGGTGGTCAGCGACAGGCGGTCGCGGTCGCGCGGGCGATCGCGTGGGGCACGCGCATCGTGATCATGGACGAGCCGACCGCTGCGCTCGGCGTGCGCGAGTCGTCGATGGTGCTCGAGCTGATCAAGGAAGTTCGGAGCCAGGGGATCGCCGTAATCATGGTCAGCCACAACCTCCCCGAGGTCTTCGCGGTGGCCGATCGGATCACGGTGCTGCGCAACGGCAAGACGATCGTGAGCCTCGCAACGAGTGAGACCAGCCTCGAAGACATCGTCGGGATGATGACCGGCGCGGTGGTCGCCGCCTAGGCGATTGTGAAGTACACGGCTGTGCGCAAGAACGGCGCCAAGCCGCGTCCCACGATGAGTGACGTCGCCGCAGCCGCTGGAGTGAGCCTCAAGACGGTCTCACGAGTGGTGAACGAGGAGCCGGGTGTCCGTCGCGAAACCGCCGAGATCGTCCGGCGGACGATCGCGCAGCTCGGTTTCCGCCGCAACGATCTGGCGCGAGCCCTACGTCACGGGCGACGCTCGGGTCTGTTCGGCCTCGTGATCGAAGACGTCTCGAACCCGTTCTACTCGGCGATCGCGCGCGGCGTCGAAGAGGTCGCGCGGACGCGCGGGATGCTCGCGATCGCCGCCAGCTCAGACGAAGACGGCGAGCGCGAGCGCGACCTCGTCCGCCTGTTTTGCGAGCGGCAAGTCGACGGCCTGCTGATAGTCCCCGCCGGTGACGATCACAGGTACATGTTGCCCGAGCTTCGCTCAGGGACACGAGCCGTGTTCATCGACCGGCCTCCCGGAAAGATTGACGCGGACGTCGTCTTGCTCGACAACAGGGGCGGAGCGCAACTGGCGGTCGAGCACCTGCTCGAACACGGGCACCGGCGACTCGGGTTTCTCGGCGATACGGCCGGCATCTTCACCACTGCCGAGCGCCTTCGCGGTTACAGACAGGCACTTGCACGAGCCGGTCTTCCGAGTGACCCAGCGCTGATTCGACTCGGCGCCCACGACGCAGCCGCCGCCGAAAGGGCAGTCTCCGAGCTCCTGTCCCTGTTCGAGCCGCCGACTGCTCTTTTCGCCGGCAACAACCGCATCACCGTCGGTGTGCTTCGCTTCCTCCGCCGGAGCGGCTCTCGCCTCGCGCTCGTCGGCTTCGACGATCTCGAGCTCGGTGAGATGCTGGCGATGCCGGTGACTGTCGTCGCGTACGACGCAGCTGATCTCGGCCGAACGGCAGCGGAGCTGGTTTCCGGGCGCCTCGCCGGCGACGACAGCCCGCCGCAGCGCGTGGTCCTCCCGACGACGCTCATCGTGCGTGGATCCGGTGAGCTGAGGCCGTGACCCCGATCGAGCTCGCTCCGAACCAGCTCCACCACTTCTACCGCGGCGGAGAAAGGATCGCGAGGTTCCGCGGCATCCCTGCAACTGACGATCACGCACCGGAAGACTGGGTCGGCTCGACCGCCACGATGTTCGGAGTGGATGGCGCCGGTCTGAGCTCACTTCCAGACGGGCGCCTGCTACGCGACGCGATTGCGGCCGATCCGGTCGCATACCTGGGCCCATCGCATACCGCGCGGTACGGCACCGATCCCGCGCTGCTGGTGAAGCTGCTCGACCCCGGCGAGCGGCTGCCTGTGCACTTCCATCCGGACGGAGCATTCGCGCGACATCACCTCGGCCTCGCTCACGGCAAGACGGAGGCGTGGGTGATCCTCGAGACCCACGGCGAGCGGCCCACGGTCTGGCTGGGCTTCAGCAAGGACGTCGGCGTCGACGAGCTCGCGCGCTGGGTCGATCGCGAGGACTCCGCGGCCCTGCTCGACTCGCTCAATGAGCTGGCCGTCGCTCCCGGCGACTGCTTCTTCGTTCCGGCCGGCTTCCCGCACGCAATCAGCGAGGGAGTCTTCCTCCTCGAGCTGCAGGAGCCGTCCGACCTCACGGTGCTGCTCGAATGGACGGGCTTCGACATCGACGGCAGACGCGACGGCCACCTCGGGCTCGGCTTCGACGTCGCGCTCGAGAGCGCGCGGCGTGCGGCCCTGGGAGCCGATGAGCTCGCACAGCTGATGCGACGGATGGCGACCGCTCCTGAATCACGCCCGGGTGCGCGTACGCTCCTGCCCTCTACTGCGAGCTCTTTCTTCAGGGCGGAGCGCCTCCGCCCTGCGCCGGTGGCGTCCCTCGAGCCGGCGTTCTCTATCCTCGTGGTCGTCGACGGTGACGGCAGGCTCGACACTGAGGGAGGCACGGTGAGGCTCTCGGGCGGCGAGTCGTTCCTGGTCCCGTATGCGGCAGGCCCGGGTGAGCTGACCGGCTCGGTCGACGTGATCAGGTGCCTTCCGCCCGCCCCGAATGGAGATCCGAGATCGTGACGTCGAAGGCCGAAGCGGAGACGTTGGAGCCCGAAGCCGCCGCGGGGGTCGGCGAACGTACGCGCGGCGATCGTGCGAGAGAGGCACTCGGGCGTTCCTGGCTCCTCTTGTTCCTCATCGCGCTGGTCGGTTATTTCTGGCTCTCGACCCCGTCGGCGACCTTCCTCACATGGACGAACCTCGAGCTGATCGCGCTCAACACGTCCGAGGTGATCCTGTTGGCGATCGGTGAGACGTTCGTCATCGTCACTGCAGGGATCGACCTCTCGATCGGCGGCATCCTGTTTTTCAGCGCCGTCGCAGGCGGCGAGGTGATGATCCATCTCGCGGGAACGAGCAAGGAGACGATCAACGGCCAATATCCTCACTCCGGCCTTGCAGTCCCCGTGGGAATCGCCGTCTGCATCCTTGCCGGCACGACCTGGGGTCTGATCAACGGGACGCTCATCACGAAGCTGCGGCTGCCGCCTTTCATCGTCACGCTCGGCACCTTTGGGATGACCTTTGGCTTCGGTGACCTGATCAGCGGTGGCTCCTACCTCCCGTCTCCGGTTCCGCCGGCGCTCTCGAGCCACTTCGGGAGCGGGAAGATTCTCGGGCTCTACGCGCCGATCTACGTCGCGCTGGTCTTCCTCGTCGTCGCTCACGTCGTCTACCACTACACCCGCTTCGGCCGCTACACGGCCGCGATCGGATCGAATCAGGAAGGCACGCGTCGCACGGGCATCGCCGTCGACCGTCACATCATCAAGGTCTACGCTCTCGCCGGATTCCTCGCCGGCGTCGCCGCCGTCCTCGACCTGGCGATCTTCACGAACACCACGTCGGTCTCGCACCAGACGGACAACCTCAGCGCGATCGGCGCGGTCGTCATCGGCGGGACGAGCCTTTTCGGCGGTGTGGGCACGATTCTCGGCAGCGCAGTCGGTGCGTTTATCCCAACCATTCTCCAGAACGGCCTCGTGATCGAAGCCGTCCAACCCTTCTGGCAGGAGGTCGTCGTCGGCGCGGCGATCATCGTGGCCGTCTACATCGACCAGGTTCGCCGTCGACGGGCAGATCAGTGAAACGACAAAGGAGGTGGGGACCGGGCTCACTCGTCTGACAAGACCCAGACCACATCGTCGTCAACTCGACGGGAAGGAGTTTCACGATGTCACGCCGCATGATCGCGGTGCTCATCGCGTTAACGCTCGCCGCCGCGGCGCTCGCTTCAACGGCAGCGCTCGGCAGCGGCTCATCGCAGAAGGCACCGCAGGCACAGAAGAAGACCTACACCTTCTACCTCGTTGCGGGGATCGCCTCGGACGCCTTCTACCTGACGATGAAGAAGGGCGCGCAGGCGGCTGCGAAGAAACTCGGCAACGTAAAGGTCGTTTTCACCGGCTCACCGGCGGCGTTCTCGCCGAACACGCAGATCCCGTTTCTGAATGGGGCGATCGCGCGCAAGCCCGACGCGATCTTGATAGCGCCAACCGACAAAACGGCGCTGATCGCCCCGATCCAACGGGCGATCAACGCCGGTATCCCGGTGGCGACTGTGGACACCTTCATTACGAAACCGATTGCGTTCACGAACATCTCGACCAATAACCCGGCGGGCGGCAGGGCCGCCGCGGTCGCGCTCGCGAAAGCTATTGGCCAGTCCGGCGACGTCGCCGCGATCAGCGTCAATCCGGGGATCAGCACAACTGACCAGCGCCGAGACGGCTTCGCGGCGCAACTGAAGAAGTACCCGAACATCAACTACTTGGGCGTTCAATACTGCAACGACGACCAGACGAAGGCGTCGAACCAAACCTCGGCGCTTCTCGCGGCGCACTCGAACCTGAAGGGCATGTTCGCCATGAACGTCGTCTCCGGAAACGGAGTGACGCAGGCGGTGACGGCGGCCGGCAAGGCGGGCAAGGTCAAACTGGTCGAGTTCGATGCGGGCCCGCCGCAGGTGCAAGCACTGAAGGCAGGGACGATCGACGCCCTCATCGCCCAGTACCCATACGGCATCGGTCAACAGGCCGTCCAACTCGCCTACAAGTACGTCACCGGGCACAGGGCCGGGATCAAGAAGCACTACGGCACGGGCGCGGCGATCGTCACGAAGGCGAACGTCAACAGCCCGAAGATCAAGAAGTACCTGTACAGGCCGTAACGACGAGCACGGGATCGGAGACGGGCGGTCTCCGCGGAAGCGGGCCGCCCGCTCCGACGCCCGTGCATCAGGGAAACCCCGTCGGCCGTCGGTTAGGTCTTGGGCACGAGGAAGGCGCGGCGATCCGGGCGCACCGGCTCGACGTCGCGGCTCGTCCGCTGTCTCTCCGACCGGCAAAGCAAAGGCCCCGTTTCGAGGGCGCTTTTCGAGTAGCGGGGGCGGGATATGGACACATTTCCCGACCCCGTCACGTATCGCTTCACCGAGGTTCGGCGGCTGGAACCGACGTGAATCTTCGGCCTTCGCCTTTTCGGCGCGCACGCCGTCACGCGCAGGCGTGCGCACTTACTTCGACGTGTCTCACCGGCTGTTCGAGCTGCTCCGAGCAACTACGAGACCGGCGTCGGAGCCTCCAACTTCTCCAGGGTCCTTCACCGCACTGTGCCTGAGCATGCTCATACGGTTCGCAGCGCCTCGGTTGGCGACATGCGAGCGGCTCGGACTGCGGGGAGGAGGCCGGCGAGGGCGCCGATCAGGATGGCGGCGCCGAGGCCGCCCGCCCAGGCGGTGGTGGGGATGGCGATTTGCCAGTGTTTGGTGGCGGCGTAGATGGCAGTGGAGAGTGCACCGGCGGCGACACCGGCGGCGCCGCCGATGAGCGCGAGCACGATCGCTTCGGTGAGGAATTGGGTGCGGATCTGGTTCTTGGTCGCGCCGAGCGAGCGACGCAATCCGATTTCGGAGCGGCGTTCGAGGACGCCGATCAGCATGATGTTGCCGACGCCGACGGCACCGACGAGGAGCGAGATGGCGCCGAGGCCGAGGAAGAGGCTGTTGAGCGCGCCTTGTGTTTCGGCGCGGGCGGTGAGGGCGGCGGAGGGTTGGCTGACGTCAACCTCGTTGGGGGCCTCGGGGTTGGCGGTGAAGGCGAGCACCGATTGAACGGCCGCGACCTGGCTGGTGTCGCTGCGCACGTAGACGGTGGTTGGGTGGCCGTCGAAGCCGAGGTAGGTCTCGGCGGCCTTGAAGCCGACGAGGACGGAGTCGTCGATCTCGGGGGCGAGCACGGCCGGCCTGAGGATGCCCGCGAGGTAGAACCACCGGCCTCCGAGCCAGATCCGCTCGCCGGGGTAGATGCGGTCGATCCCGAGCCGCTGCGCGGCGGCGGCGCCGAGCACGGCCACCGGCAGCCGGGCCGTTGCGGGGTTCAAGTATCGGCCGGCCGCGATTGAGGTGTCGACGGTGGCGGGCAGGCCGAGGCTCGCCGCCTGCACGGATAGCGCATTGGTGTTGATCGAGGGGATGAACGGACTGCGGTACACGTTGGCGGACGTCGAGCCCGTCTCTTGCACCTGCTGGACGGGGCCGATGCGGGCGATCATCCCGGCGGCGGCGAGCGGTAGCTCGGCGGTCTGCCCGAACAGCGTCTGGCCGTTGGTGACTGTGAGCAGGTTGGTGCCGAGCCGGTCGATCTCGGAGAGCAGGCCGGCGGACGAGGAGGACGACAAGCCGAGCACGGCCACGATCGCCGCCACTCCGATCGCGATCCCGAGCGCCGAGAGAGCGGCGCGCAGACGGCGCGTACGCAACCCGACGCTGGCTACGCGGGCAAGGTCGGCCAGGGTTAGCCGTCCCGGAGTGGGCATGCTCGTCATCGTGGTGTGTTGACGAGTGCGAAGGCTGCCCGGCGCCCGCCAGCGCGAGCGACGACAACGTAGCCGCCGGTATCGCGGTTGGCGGTGAAGGGCGCAGCAATTGCAATGCCTTTGCCGTCGGCCTTCACCCGCACGGTCCGGCTCGTTCGAAGCCGGACGCCGTGTCTTCCGGGCTTGCCGTCTGTACGGCCGCGGACGTAGCTGTTAAAGCGGCCGCTAGGGCCGCGGGTGGGCGAGCTGAAGGTGACGATGATGCCGTGGACGGGGTTGCCGTCTTTGTCGGTGATGGTGACGGCGAGCCGGATCGGAAAGCGCGAGCCGACTGGTGTGGATTCGCCGTCGGCGGCGCCGACCGCGATCGTGGCGGCTGGGCCGGCCAGGTTCTCGAGCCTAAAAGTAAGCGGCTTACCGCCGCTGACGCTGGCGGTTGCCGTGAAGGAGCCGGCGGTGCTGTTAGCCTCGAGCGGCGGCGAGCTGGCTCGGCCGCTGCCGTCGCTGGTTTCGGTTGCCTGGCTGCTGCCGTCCGGGAAGCTGGCGCTGGCGCCGTAGGGGCCGGTGCCGAGCGCGAAGCTAACCGCCACTCCCTGCACCGGCCGGCCGTTCGCGTCCAAGACTTGCGCCTGCAGCGGCTGGGCGTACCTGCTGTTGACGCCCGCCTCCTGCGCCGTGGCGCCCGTGGCGGCGCTCGACGCGGCCAGCCCGCTGGCGGTGTTGGTCAGGTAGAGGTTGGTGCTGCCGAAATCGGACTCGGCGTGCACGCTGTAGCTGCCGGTCGTGTCGTTGGCGGTAAAGGTCGGCGCCGTTGCCGTCCCGCTGGCGTCGGTGCCGACGGTGACGGTGTTGCTGCCGGAGTTGGCAAAGGTGCCGCTGGCGCCGCTCGCGGGTGCGTTGAAGTCGACCGAGTAGCCACCGAGCTGCCCGGTGAGCGGGCAGCCGTTCGTGTTCGCCAGCGCCGCCTGCAGATTGGTTTGGAAGGGCTTCCCCAGCTGCGCCGTCTGCGGGCTGCCCCCGACCACCGTGAGCGTGTTCGGCCGATTCGAGTCCGGGCACTGGCTGGGCGCGGCCCCGGCGAGTCCTGACCCGCCGACAAGCGAGGCTGCGGCGACGGCGGCCACAACGGCGACGGCGGCGAGTCGCGCCGGCGCTCGCCTCGGGCCGCGCCCGCGCGAGTAACCAGTGGCGATCATGGGCGGGAAGACCCCCTTGTCGCGGCGTGTCCGCGAGCCTCTCGGTCAGTCTCGTCGGCGACGATGAGGCCGTCGAGCAGTTGGATCTGACGAGGAAAACGGGCGGCGATCTCGTGCTCGTGGGTGATCACCACGATCGTCGCGCCCATTCTTGCGTTCAGCTCTTCGAGGAGATCCATGATCTGCTGACCGGTGGTGCTGTCCAGGTTGCCGGTCGGCTCATCGGCCAACACGATCGCCGGCCGGCCGACCAACGCGCGCGCGATCGCCACCCGCTGCCGCTCCCCACCCGACAGCTGCGTAGGGCGAACGCTGGGCCGGTCGGCGAGCCCGACCGCTGCCAGCACGTCGATCGCCCGCTGCCGCCGCACGCCCACGGGCACGCCCGCATAAAGCAGCCCGTCGGCGACGTTTTCCAGCACGGTCGAATGTTCGGCCAGGAAGTACTGCTGGAACACGAATCCGATCCGGGTCGCCCGCACTGCCCCAAGCTCGCGATCCGATAACTCGGCGACATCGAGGCCGGTGATCGACACGCGGCCCGAGCTGGGCCGCTCCAGGGTGCCCATGACGTGCAGCAGCGTCGACTTGCCCGACCCGGACGGGCCGACGATCGCAACCAGCTCACCCGGCAACACGCGAAAGCTCATCCCGCACAACGCCTCCACCGGCGGCTCCGACCCGTACCTCTTCGTCACAGCCTCCAGCTCCAGCACCGGCACCGCAACATCGCCGCCACTCGGCGGCGGGCCGAGTACGGCGGAGCGCTCGCTCGCGCCGATCGATGACCACTCGCCGCTCACGAAGAGGGCACCACCACGCGCTGGCCGGCATGCAGTTCGGCCCCTGACACCTGCACGAGTCCCGCCGCGTCGTCGAACAAGCCCGTCGTCACCGCCACCAGCCGATGAACCCCGGCCGCGTCTACGACCTCCACCGCGTAGCCGCCACCGGACAGCCCGAGCAGTGCGTTCACCGGCACGACAAGCGCGTCGTTGACGCTGGCGGTAGTGATCCCGACCTGCACCGGCGCCTGGGCGAGGCTGCCGGCCGCCGCCGGATGTAAGAGCCGCACGTCGATCTCGATCGTCGGCGTGCCCGAGCCGCCGTTGCCCTGGTCGCTATTGCCCTGGGTGCCGTTGCCCTGGTTGTTGCTCGACGGCGTCGTCGCGACCGTCCCCACCTTTGAGACGATCCCCGTCGTCGCCGAGTTGTCGGGCAGCGTGACCGTCACGCGATCGCCGACCTTGACCTCGGACTGCTGGGCCGCGTCCAGCTGGATCGCCACCTGATGCCTGGTCGTCGTGATCGCGAGCACCGCCTCCGCCTGCACCGCCTGCCCCAGCGTCGGGGTCACGCTCGTCACCCGCACCGGCCCTGGCTCGAACACCGCCGACCCCAACGGCAGCTCGCCCGACGCGGTCAGACCGTGCGCAGCCTGCAACAACCGGATCGCGGCCGCCGTTGCGGACGTGAAGCTCTCGCTGGCGAGCCCGCGGCTGTAGCCGAGCACGTCCAGATTCGCGTTCAACTCGGCCACGTCCCGGCCCGGCGACATCCCGGCGCGGAATGCCCGCCACGCTGTCACGCCCCCATACAGCAACAGGACCGGTCGGCCGTCCACCGCATACAACGCTTGCCCGCGGCGCACGACGGCACCCGGCGCCGGCAGCATCGTGTAGGCCGCGGCAGCGTCATAGATGGTCGCCGACGACTCCGCCGCCGCCAGGCTCTGTTCCGCCCCCGCCAGCGTCACCCGCGCCGAGGCGACCTGCCCGCGGTCGCCCGTCACCTTTTGCTCAGCGCTGGTCACCGCCTGCTCGTCGCTCGCCAGCGCCTGCGCCGCGCCCGCACACGGACTCGAGCCCGAACCGGAACCGGAACCCTCACCGGCGCCCGAACCGGGCTCCGAACTCGAGCCGGAGCCCGCGCCCGAGACCGAGCCGGAGCCGTTCGAGCCGCCGGCCGACCCGCTCGCGGCCGCGTTGTCCCCGGCGCAGTCGCTCGCCAGCTTCTGCCGGTCGGCGGCCAGCGTCGCCCGCGCCTGCGCCAGCGCCCGCGAGTCCGCCCCCAGCGTCGCCTCCGCCGCCCCCAGCGCCGCCCGGTCAGACGCCGCCGTCTGCTGCGCCTGCAGCATGTCCGAGGGCGCCGTCCCCGCCGGCACGTTCACGCTCGACGAGCCCGCGTACCCGAGCGTCCCGCTCACCTGCGTCTGCGACGAGAGCGAACGGCGCACGACGCTCGCCAGCGAGGCCGCCGCTCCGTTCCCCGACACGCCGCCGTTCGACCTCACCCCGCCACCGAACGAGTTCGTCACCGTCACCACCACCGCCGCCGCAACCAGCACAAACGCCAACCCAGCCAGCAGCCGGCGACGAGGCGAGTGCCGCCAGCCGCGCCCGAGCGGCGCGACCGCCGCCACACCGCTGACCGGGATTCGCCTCAACCGCACGCTGTCCCACCCGAGCCGCTCGGGTCAGCGGCCGGCATTGTTGAGCGCCTCTCTTACCTTCGCGGGCGTGAGCGCGCCGTGCGAAGCCGGCAGGCATGCTTGCACGACGTGCAGAACTGCCGGTGAGTGCACATCGATGCCCTGGGCCTGGACCATCTCGATCGTCAGACCACCCTGCGCGGTCGGATCGGGGAAGCGGCTCACACCACGGCTGCGCATGCACCTGGCGAACGACAGCTCGTCCGCGAGCTGGGTGCGCTGCCGCTGGGCCGCTTCCTGGGAGCTGCCGGCGTTCGGGAGCAGGTGATTGCAGGCCCTCGCGGCCGAAGTAAAGTGGGGGTTGCTGGCCGCGAGACGCTGTGCGGTCGCCTTAAGGGCGTGTGGTTCGGTCGTGGAGGGGTCGGGGAATGTCGGCACCCCGTGAGAGCGCATGCAGCGGGAGAAGGCAACCGCGACGGCCGCTTCGTTCTGCGTGGTCGTCGTGGCGGCGGTCGTGGAGGAGGCGACGCTCGCGACCCGCGGAGAGCCTCTGCCGCCACAGCCGGCCGCGAGCAGCGAGAACGCGGCAACCGCGACGACGGAGGTGAGGACGAGTGGACGGCGGCAACGCATGATCTGCGCTTCCTTTCAGTCGAGAACGGGGAAAGCTCACCACCGCAACCTGAACGTGTCGGCCCTGAAGCTGAGAGGTTGCTGAGAGCTTCCTTAGAAGCTGCCGTTCTCCGGATCGAAGCGGAGGGTGACGAGCACGCCGCCACCGTCGGCATTCGCGACGGTGACGCTGCCTCCGTGGTCGTCGACGGTCTGCTTGACGATCGCGAGCCCGAGCCCCGAGCCGGGCAGGGCGCGAGCCGCGGCGGCCCGGTAGAAGCGGTCGAAGACGTGCGGCAGGTCGGCCTCGGCGATGCCGGGCCCGTGGTCGCGCACTGTTAGCCTCCCGTCGACGAGCCGGATCTCGACGGGGCCGCCGGGCGGGCTCCACTTGATCGCGTTGTCGAGAACGTTGTCGACCGCGCGCTCGAGCCGCGAGCGGGCCCCGACAAACCGGTAGGGCTCCATCCGGCTCTCGAAGCGCAGCTCCGATGCCCTGTGCTGCGCCCGATCGACCGCTGCTGCCACGAGCTCGTCGAGCGCGAGCGGCTCGCGTGCGTCGACAGACCTACCGTCGCGGGCGGCCTGGATGAGATCGCCGACCAGGGTCGAGAGCTCCTCGATCGTTCGGACGGCTGCGCCGAGCACGCGCTGGCGCCGTTCGACGGGCAGGTCCGGCCGCGCCAGCAGCTCGATGTTCGCGCGGTGCGCGGTCAGCGGCGTCCGAAGCTCGTGCGAGGCGTCCGCGATCAACTGCTGCTGAGCTTGTTGCGACTCGTCGAGGGCTGCGAGCATCGAGTTGAAGTCGGCTGCGAGGCTTGCCAGCTCGTCCCGGCCGCTCACCGGGATCCGCTGGTTGAGGTCACGCGTCGCACTCACCTCACGCACCGCCCCGGCGAGCGCACGCACAGGGCGCAGCACCGCATTCGCGGCCAGTCGTCCGAGCAGGCCCGCCGCGAGCGCCCCGCCGAGCGTCAGGCCGAGCAGCAGCCAGCGGACGCGGGCGATCGTCGCGTTCGCCTCGGTCAGCGGGCGCAGGGTCCGCACCAGCCCGTCGCGCGACGACGGCAGCCGCATCGTGTACAGCCGCATCGCCGCGCCGGCGAAGCGAACGTCCCTGAAGTACGGCGGCGACAGCCCGCTCGCCACCGATTCGTCGCGGCCGACCAAGGGCACGAACCCGGACAGCCGTCCATTGGTCACGGCGCCGACGCTCGGGATGACCTGGAAGAAGCCGGACGCGTCCTTGCCGAACGGGAGGGCAGCGTTCGAGGACTTCGGGTTACCCGGCCCTCGGGACGTGCCGGCCGGGCGCTTCCCCGTCGACCCCGTCTTCGCCGCAGACGGAAGCTTCAACGGGCCGTTCGCGTTCGCGGTGACCCACTTCGCGGCGATGCCTTCGGCCGACTGGATCAGCGAGACGTCGATCTGGTCGTGGAGCTTCGAGCGCACGTCGAAATAGATCACCAACGAGGCGATCGCGAGCGCGACGAACACGGCGCCGCCCCCGGCGAGCGTCAAGCGCGTACGCAGGCTCACGGCTTTCGCAGCGCGTAACCGACGCCGCGCACGGTGTGGATCAGCCGCGGTTCCCCGCCGGCCTCCGTCTTTCGCCGCAGGTAGCTGATGTACACCTCGAGCGGATTCGACGTCGGCCCGAAATCGTAGTTCCAGACCCGCTCCATGATCAGCTCGCGCGTCAGCACCTGACGCGGATTGCGCAGGAACAGCTCGAGCAGCGCGTACTCCGTGCGCGTCAACTCGAGCGGGCGTCCACCGCGGGAAGCCTCTCGCGTCTGGGGGTCGAGCGAGAGCCCCGCAAACCAGAGTGGCGCGTCCTCGCCCGCCGCACGCGTCCGCCGTAGCAGCGCCCGCACGCGGGCCAGCAGCTCCCCCAACCCGAACGGCTTCACCAGATAGTCGTCCGCGCCGAAATCCAGCCCGCGGATCGTGTCCTCCTCCGAGTCGCGCGCCGTCAGGATCAACACCGGCGTCCGGTTTCCCGACGCCCGCAGCCGCCGGCACACCTCGAAGCCGTCCAGGTTCGGCATCAGCACATCCAGCACCACCGCGTCGAACTCCGCCTGCCCGAGCCGCTTCAACGCCGCAAGACCGTCAGCGGCGGTCATGACCCTATGGCCCTCCAGTTCGAGCGCAGTCTCGACAGCCTCGCGTACGTCCGGATCGTCGTCCACGACCAGCACGCGCCCGCCCCGAACCTCAGTCGCCTCCATCAGCGCCCGTTCATCCTCGGCCTCGACGCCTCGACGACCCGGAGGATCCATTGACGAAGCCTATGCGGGCGCGAAGGTACGTCACGGCCAAGCCAGGTAAGGCGCCACAACACAAGTCGAGCACCGCAACCTGAGCAAACCGCACCCGAAGCTGAGAACTTGCTTAAGGCTTCGTGAGATGCCCGGCCGCCCGACTGCCACGATCCTCCGCGCTTCTAATCTGTGCGCCGGTGGGCAGCCGACGTGGACGCGTCTCCTCGTCGACAGCTGCCCGCTCAGATCGCTTGCGCGCGCCGCCGATCCGTACGGCCAAGTGTTCATGGTGGCGATCAGCCGGACCCATGTCATCGGATCTCGACCTCATGGTGCATAAAGCCTTGCCTCGCGACCCGTCAGTTCTGCCGCGCCGCTGCGGAGGCCTGGTGCTTGCAGAATGCTTGCAGCCGAATCGGCACTTCAGGAGCTCGCCGTTGGGTCGCTCGGGGGGCCAGGTTTCAGGTGTTTCTGCGTGAGAGGTCAGCGACTTGGAAAGGAAACAACGTTGAAGATCTCCATCCTCGACGATTACAACGACACGCTGCGCACCCTCGACTGCTTCACGAAGCTGTCCGGCCACGACGTCGAGGTCTGGAACGATCACGTCCAGGACGTCGACGCGCTCGCCGAGCGATTGCGCGAAACCGAAGCGCTCGTGCTCATTCGCGAGCGCACCGAGATCCACGCGCCACTCCTCCGTCGACTGCCGAAGCTCGGGCTCATCAGCCAGCGCAGCGCCTACCCGCACATCGATATCGACGCCTGCACGGAACTCGGAGTGGTCGTCTCGTCGAGCATGCACCAGGGGACGCCGTCGTACGCCGCGGCGGAGCTCACCTGGACGCTCGTTCTCGCGGCGATGCGTCAGCTTCCGCAGCAAGTCGCCGCCCTCAAGGCGGGGACGTGGCAGCTCGGCGTCGGCCACACCCTCCGCGGGAAGACGCTCGGCGTCTACGGCTACGGCCGGATCGGCAGCGTGGTCGCAGGGTACGGGAGGGCGTTCGCGATGAATGTGCGGGTGTGGGCGCGCAGCAGCTCGCGCGAGCGCGCGCGCAGCGACGGCTACACCGTGGCGCCCAGCAAGGAGGCGTTCTTTTCGGAGTGCGACGTGATCTCGCTCCACATGCGCCTGGTCGACGCGACCCGCGGCATCGTCACGGCGGGCGACCTCGCCCGCATGAAGCCGACGGCGCTGCTCGTGAACACCAGCCGCGCGCAGCTCATCGAGGCCGGCGCGTTGGTCGCCGCGCTGAAGAGCGGGCGCCCGGGGGTGGCCGCGGTCGACGTCTACGAGGAAGAGCCCTTGCTCGATGCGAGTCATCCACTGCTCTCCATGGAGAACGTCGTCTGCACGCCACACATCGGCTATGTCACACGCGACGAGTACGAGCTGCAGTTCTCGGACGTGTTCGATCAGGTCGTGGCATATGCGGCGGGCCGGCCGATCAACGTGGTGAATCCGGGGGTGTGGGAGCGTGGTAGCGCGCGCCGTTAGTTAGCGGTCGTCGCGCCGCGATCGACGGGACGAGCCCGATCGCGACCCAAGCGGAGCTGGGAATAGACGGCGGCCTCCGGTGTCTCTCTGTAGAGACACCAGCCACCCCGAAAGGAAGAGCAATGAAGAACCTCATTCGACGCGGCGAGTCACGCACGATGCGGACGGCGCGACTCGCGGCTACGGCATTGGCCGTGGGCGCTGCGGTTGCCGGCGCAGCCGGCATCGCGGCCGGTCAAGGACAAGCGGCTCCGACCCGCAAGGCCGACACGGCCTCGCATCTGCGCAGGGCGGCCGACATCAAGCGCCCGAAGCTCCGGCACGGTCTGCTGACCGTCAAGGGCACGGAAGCGAGCGACAAGATCGCGCTTCGTCTGCGGGCCGGCAATCCCGGCATTCTCGAGGTTGACGGCGGAGGCGACGGCTCGGCCGACTTCAGCTTCGACCGCGCGCGCGTCACGAGCATCGCCGTCGATGCCCGGGCCGGCGACGACCTCGTGAGCATCGACGATGGCAACGGATCGTTCACCGACAGCATCCCGACGACGATCAACGGTGGAGATGGAAACGACACCATCGCGGGCGGCAAGGGGGCCGAGACGCTCCTCGGCGGCGCCGGGAACGACTCGCTCGACGGGAACGGGGGCAACGACCGGGCGTTCATGGGTTCCGGCGACGACACCTTCGTGTGGGACCCGGGCGACGGCAGCGACGTCCTCGAAGGGGCGGACGGCACCGACACGATGCTCTTCAACGGCGCGGCGGTTGCCGAGCGCGTTGCCCTGTCGGCGAGCGGGCACCGGCTCAGGTTCCTCCGCGACCCCGGCACCATCACGATGGACACCGCCGGCATCGAGCGGGTCGACTTCAACGCCCTCGGCGGCGCCGACAACGTCACGGTCGACGACCTGAGCGGAACCGACGTCAAGAAAGTGAACCTCGACCTCGGTGCCGGGGACGGTCAGCGTGACCAGGTGGTCGTCAACGGCACGAACGGCGACGACAGGATCAACGTCAGCGGGGACGCCTCCGGTGTCGCCGTCTCCGGCCTGTCGGCGCAGGTGGCGATTCAGCACCAGGAGCCGAGCGACCAACTCGCGGTCGACGGCCTCGCCGGCAATGACCTGATCGACGCCTCCGGGCTCGCCGGCGGCGCCATCTCGCTCACTCTCCACGGCGACGCCGGAGACGACACGCTCGCCGGCGGCCAGGGCATCGAGACGCTGGCCGGCGGCGACGGTAACGACTCAGTCGACGGCAACAAAGGCAACGACCTGGCCCTGCTGGGCTCCGGCGACGACACCTTCGTGTGGGACCCGGGCGACGGCAGCGACGTCGTCGAAGGGCAGGACGGCAGCGACACGATGCGCTTCAACGGCGCAGGCCTCGCCGAGCAGATCGACCTGTCGGCGAACGGAAGCCGCCTCAGGCTGTTCCGCGACGTCGGCACCGTGACGATGGACACCGCCGGAGTGGAGCAGGTCGACGTCAACGCCCTCGGCGGCGCCGATCTCGTCACCGTCAACGACCTGGCCGGGACCGACGTCCGCACCGTGAACGTCGATCTCGCCGGCACCCTAGGTGGCGCGAGCGGCGACGGTCAGCGCGACCGAGTCGTCATGAGCGGCACCGACGGCAACGATGCGATCTCCGTCAGCGGGGACGCCGGAGGCGTGAACGTGAAAGGTCTTTCACCGAGGGTCGAGATCGTTCATGCTGAGGCCGCGAACGACCGTCTCGAGATCAACAACCTCGACGGCGCCGACACCGTCGACTCGAGCGCCTTGGCGGCGGGTGTGATCCAGCTCTTCGTCGACGGCCTGCTCATGCCGTAGCGAAAGCGCGAAAAAAACGCGGGAGGGGCCCAAGACGGCCCCTCCCGCTACTCCCGCCGCGAGCGCGCTTCGCGCCGGTGCTCGCTTTGCCTGTCCTAAACAAGAAGGCCCCGTTCCCGGGGCCTCTTCTAGTAGCGGGGGCAGGATTTGAACCTGCGACCTCCGGGTTATGAGCCGCCCTCGATCGCGTACACGCGTTCCGCCTATTCCGCCGAAACGCAGGCTCCAAGCCTGATTTGCCCACGGCCGCTGCACTTATTAGGCGGAACAGAGTGACATCGCCGCGGATGCCCGATGCTTGCAGAACGCTTGCAGCATCGAGTCGCGGGGGGTTGCAGCTCGCCGCCGCGCACGAGCTCGCTGGACGAGTGTTTCCTCGGCGGTGGGAGCTTTGGCGTAAGGCCCGCGCGCGAGCGGCCGCGGGATAGACGTCCCTAGCCGGGCGGGGGCTTGTCTGTTGAGCGGTCGGGAGGCTGGGGTGTCGGCGTACTCCCTGATTCGCGGCCCGCGGTGGGAGGCACCGGCGGCGCGGGCGGTTGCTGTCGCGTCCGCGCGGCGAGCACAATCAGCGCGGTGCTTCCCCCAACGACGAGCACGCCACCGAGGAGCAACCCGATCGCGACCCAGACCAGGAATGACAGCTTGGCGCCGAGGTCGATGTCGGCGGCGATGCCACGCGAACCGTCGGCGTTCATCAGGACGACCGACCAATCGCCATCGCGCACCTTCCACGTCACCGTCTGTGTTCCCACCCCCGAGGCGGAGACCGCCCAGAAGCGCTGCTCCGTCGGCGGCCCTTCCGGCGCGCCACCCGCGATTGGAAGGTAC
>JBKOWS010000122.1:0-20947 GCA_046724565.1 Actinomycetota bacterium
CCGCGCGCAGCATCCCCAGCAATCGACGCATCTCGCCGAGGGCCTGAGACGCCGTTCGCTCGATCGTGTCGAACGCGCGCCTGGCTTCCTCCGGATCTTCGTGCAGGAGCCTGCGCCCGCCGCGTCCCTGGAGGATGATCACGCTGATCGCGTGTGCGACGACGTCGTGGAGCTCGCGCGCAATCCTGGTGCGCTCCTCTGCGACCGCAGCGCGCGCACGCTCCTCTCGTTCGCGCTCGAGCACGACCGCGCGCTCCTCGAGCAACGTTTCACGCTGGCGGCGGGCGCGGATCAAGCGCCCGACGACGAACGGACCGCCGACCACGATGCCGAAGAACACGAGTCCGCCGAGGTAGATCCCGTCGGGATCGGACGCCGTGACCAAGATCCACAGCGCAACGGCGAGGCCGGTGGCGACGAGCGCAGCGCGTCCGCCCGTATAGGCCGCGGCTGTATAGACGCCGACGAGGACGAGGATGCCGAAGGCCTCGCCCTGACCCGCGTCCGGGAGCCAGAAGTTCGCGATCGTGGCGGCAACCATGGCGCCCAGGAGGACGAGTGGCCGGCGTCGCCGCCAGATGAGCAGTGGAAGGAACAACGCCGAGAACACGGCGCTCAACGTCTTCTGGGTGAGGTCGAGATTGCCGGCCGTCCACGCCTGGACCTCGGCCAGCCCGATGATCCCCACCGCGAGCATCCAGTCGCCGTGGCGACGGAGAAGCCTGCGCAGCTGCATGGGTGGACGCTAGCGCGCGAAGGAGCCGCAATCCATACGTCGGGAGGGTGACTCGAGCCGAGCCCAGATCATCCCGTAGAGCGACTTCGGTTCACGCGCAGCGGCGATGTCGTGCGCCCCCTCAGTTCGTAGCGTCTGGGATTCCCGACAAACCTGGAGGCACAGATGACCCGAACATCGAATCTTCCCGTCGCACTGAGCGCGATCGCAACAGCCGCGCTGCTGGCAGCCTGGGGGACCTTCGGTGAAGAGAGCCATGCGACGCGCGAATACCTGGTCGTTCTGGCGATCATCGGAGTTGCAGCCGTAGTCGTCTTCGCCTGGGCCGTACCTCGCGCATTGAGCTCAGCTGCAGTCGGTTGGACGGCGATCGTCCTCGGCGCGCTCGGTCTCATCTCCGTGGTCGCCTTCTGGAGCGGGTTGCCGCCAATCCTCGCCGGTGGTGCAGCACTGCTCGGATGGGCGCAAAGGACGAGCAGCCGTGGAAAGATCGCCATCGCCCTGGCCTCCCTTGCGTTCGTGGCCGACATCGCCGTCTATCTCGGCGACCGGCTCTAACCGCGGGCGAGGTCTAAGCTCTGCAGAAGTGCGCGGCAGACCGGCTCTTGCTCTTGTCATCACGCTCGCCTGCGCAACCTGCGCGACCTCGAGCGTCTACGGCGCGGATGACACCCCCGCAGGGGGCGGTCTGCATCTCAGGCTGACGCCACTGACTAAGGGAGTTGCCCCAAACAGCCGGTTCGTGACTCGCTTCTCGGTGAACTACTCGGGGCCGGGGAGGTCAGGCGACATCTTCCTGACCTTTGTCGCCGTCGACGGCCACGCACGAAAGCTCACACCCACGGTGCAGGCTCCAGGAGTCCGTTTTCGCAAGCCCTACACGCCGGGCGCGAGCAGCTTCCTGGTCAGAGGCGTCAACTCCGCCGGCACGCGCGTCGTCCGAGCGACGTTCGCCCTTCGCGCGGACGGGAAGATCTGCGTCCGCAACGCGCGGGCCTGGCTCATCGAGAATCCGTCCGACTACAGAGCCAGGACCGGCACCTTCTGCAACTACGCGAAGGCCCGCTAGGCAGACGGCCCGTCGAAGCGGCGGAAGCCGAAATCGCGGAACCCCTCGCCGAAGCCGCGGCCGCGGAAATGAGGGCCGCCGAGGCCGGTCGAGTTGACGAGATTCGTGATCCGGTCCTTCAGGCCGTTCAGCATCTCGGTCTCCTGGTCCTTCGTCAGGCGACCGGCTGCCACGGCGTCATCAAGCTTCTTCTTGGCGGCGTCGACCATCGCGTTGATCAATCCGTCGACCGACTTGCCGCGATCCTTGGCGACCTGGGCGAGGCTCTTTCCGCTCTCGAGCTCGTTGTGAAGCTGTGCTTCCGTCAGCCCGAGATAGCTTGCCGCCGCGTCCAGGCTTCCGAAGAAAAGGAAGTGGCCGAAGCCACGGTGGATCCCGCCGATGATCGGGAAGTTGTCCGCCTGGATCCGAGCCTTCAGCTCGTCGCCTTCGGCCTTCGTGATGCGGCCTGCAGCCACCGCGGCGTCGACGCGGTCCATGAGCGCCTTCTTCAGCGCATTCGTGAGCTTGTCGGGCGAGATGCCGAGCTGGCCCGCCGCATCGTCGATGATCGCCTTGCTCTCGTCGCCGGGCGCGCTGCCCTGTGTGCCCGCCACGGCAGCCGCCCCGCCGCCCGCAGCGATCAGGAGCGCGGCCGCGCCGATTGCGTACTTGCTCTTCCGGCTCAGCTCCATCCGCCACGTAGCCAATCAGCGCGTCCTAAGAACGCGCTAAGAACTCTCTAAGAAATGCGGTTCTCGGCGGGCTCGTAGCCGTTCAGGCGAAGAGTCATGCGAGTCCCTCCACCCTCGGCGCGCTCCGCCACGACCGTTCCTCCATGAGCCTCGGCAACCTGGCGAACAATTGCGAGGCCGAGTCCCGAACCGGGCATGCCGCGTGCTGACGGCGCGCGATAGAACCGATCGAAGACATACGGAAGGTCGTTGTCGTCGATCCCCGGGCCGTGGTCTCGCACCGTCACGCTGTCGTTCTGCACGGCGACCTCTACCGACCCTCCGGGCGGGCTCCACTTGGCTGCGTTGTCGAGCAGGTTCGCGACGGCGCGCTCGATCGTTCCGGACACGCCGCGAACGGTCGACTCGTTCAGATCCGTCCTGAAGTTCACGGCCGGGCGGTTGCGACGAGTGCGCTCGACCGCTTCGGCCGTGATCAGATCCAGACGCACGTCCTGTGGCTCCACCGTCTGCTGCTCTCCGCGCGCGAGATCGATCAGCCCGGAGATCAGGGTGGTCATCTCGCCAAGCTGGTCGACCACGTCCGCGAGCAGGCGCTCGCGATCACCCGGTCGAAGCTCGCGCTCGCTGGCGAGCACCTCGATGTTCGTGCGCAGACTCGTGAGCGGCGTGCGGAGCTCGTGCGATGCATCGGCGACGAGCTGCCGTTGCGCACGGGACGATTCCTCGAGCGCGCCGAGCATCGTGTTGAAGCTCCCGGCCAGTCTGCTCAGCTCGTCCCGTCCGCCAAGGTCGATGCGCTGCGACAGGTCGCCGGTCTCGGTCACGTTCTCCGTGGCGTCGGTGAGCCGACGAACGGGTGCGAGAGCAGCTCTCGACACGAGCAGTCCGAGGCCGGCCGCGATCGCGATCCCGCTCCCCGCGATCAGAATGAGGAGGCGCTCGATCCGCCCGAGCGAGTGATCGACCTCGGTCAGGGGACGAACGATCTGGACCGCCACTCCGGGACGGTACGGGAACGTGAGCATGCGCAGATGCTTGCCTCGGACACGCGTGGTCGTGAAAAAGGCCCCGCGCCCAGTACGCGCCACCTGGACAACGCGTCTGTTGACCGGTAGTGGATAGGTCTCTCCCGGCGGGAGGTACGCCTTTCCGTTCGCGTCGACCAGCTGCGGGTAGCCGGGCGCATCGCCGAACTCGGCCTGCGGCAGCACGAAGTGCTCGAAGTCGTGCGGCGGCGTGTTCTGCAGCTGCGCGGCAGTCCCCCTGAGCGAGCCGTCGACAGTCGAGATCAGCTGATCCCGAACCACGAAATAGATCACGAACGAGGCAACAACCACGGCTAGCGCGACAGCAGTCGCCGCCACGAGTGCAAGCCGCGCGCGAAAGCTCAGAGGCCACCTGGACAGGGAAAGACGGCTCGTGAAGCGGAGCGTGCCCTCACGGGCGCGAGCGAGCCAGAGTCGTAGCGAGCTCATGGCTCGCGAAGGGCGTAACCGACGCCGCGCACCGTCTGGATGAGACGGGGTTTATCACCGGCCTCGGTCTTGCGGCGCAGGTAGCCGATGTAGACGTCGAGCGAGTTCGAGGCAAAGCCGAAGTCGTAGCCCCAGACCCGCTCGAAGATGATCGACCTGGTCAGCACCTGACGTGGGTTCGTCATGAAGAGCTCGAGTAACGCGAACTCGGTTCGCGTGAGCTCGATCGGATCGCCGTTCCGCCTCACTTCACGAGTCCCTGGGTCGAGCTCGAGGTCGGCGAAACGGCGCACGTCGTCGGAGCTGCCGGTCGTTCTCCTGAGCAGGGCGCGGATGCGCGCGACGAGCTCTTCGAGCGCGAACGGCTTCGCGACGTAATCGTCCGCTCCCGCGTCGAGGCCCGCCACCCGATTCTCGATCTCGTCGCGGGCGGTGAGCATCAGCACGGGCACACGGTTGCCTTCGCGACGCAGACGCCGGCAGACCTCGAGACCGTCGATCACCGGCATCAGCACGTCGAGGATCACCGCGTCCGGCTGCGGGTCCCCGTTCTCCAGGCGCGCGAGCGCCTCACGGCCGTCCGCCGCGAGCTCGATCTCGTAGCCCTCGAGCTCGAGTGCGCGCTGCAGCGACTCGCGGACCGCGCGTTCGTCGTCGACGACCAGGATTCTCACGGTCCTATTGTGCTAGCCGAAGCTGAGAGACTGCTAAGAGAGCGCCACGCAGAGCCTTCTTAGGGCTTGCTCAGCGAGACGCGGACGCTGCCCTGGCCCTTGAGCGCCTGGACGCGGATGCGGTAGCTCCGAGCGCCGCAGATCGTGGTCGCGCGCGTGACTGACGATGATGTGACGACGTGTGCAACCCGCGTCGACGCGGCGTAGAGGTCGACGGCCAAGCGCAGTTTCTTTGACGACCGGAGATTCACTCGCAGCGTGCCGTCGAGCGGCGTCGGAACGGTCACGCTCCGAACCTGCGTCTTCCGCGTGAACGCGAACGTACTCGTCGTCGGCGCGGACTGGGCCCAGGGTGACGTCACGTCCTGCTCGGCGGCAGCAAGCGCGGCATCCGTGGGATACAGGGACTGTGAGACGATGTCCCACGAAGTCTCGGTCCTCCCGGCCTTGCGCTCGTTCAGCACCCGGTAGGTCTCAGCCCAGCCTTCGCCGGGATTCTCCGCGTAGTGCGCGGGGTCCTCGGCGCCCGGATAGAGCTCCTTCTTGCGCGTTCTTGCGCACACCTGGATCGTCGAGGACCAGCGCTTTGGCCCCCAGGCAAGGGCGGACCACGGCGCGTCGGAGCGGTTCGCGGCGATGTGATGTCCGTACTCGTGAGTGATCACCGCCTCGGCCGAGAGGTCGGCCGCCGGGTCGTCTCCGGGTGTGTACAGCAGTGAGTCCTGTGGGCTGTAGCAGGCAACAGCGTCGAGCCCGCAAAAGCGCGTGATCTGTCCAGGCGTCGAGAGCAAGACGGTGACGTTGGCGATCTCGGGGCCGTGCACCAACGCGCCGAGGAAATCCGCCCAGCGCTGCTCGAGCGCGGGATCCATGGCGAAGCTGTTGGATGCGAACACGGAGACCTTCTCGCCTGTCGAGATCGTGTACTCACCACCCCAGTAGCCGGGCGGGACATAGCCCAGCGTCGACGTGGCGGAAATCGTCGTGTCGACGATCGGACGCGAGGCTCGCGAGATCTCCGAAAGGCTCGGCGACTTCAAACCGGGAGCGGGCTTTGCCTGTGACACCGCCGCCGCCGCAAGGGCAGTTGCGACGGCGGCGGCACACAGAACGAGACGACGGGCGGAGGGGGAACTTACCGCCCTGATCGGGCTTCGCGAGCGGACGGTCGCATTGGGTTCCAATTCCCGCGAAGCCATCGGTTCGACGCTGCCACTCACGCCTAAGACCGCTTTAAGAGGCCCGTAAGGAGTTTGTGAGTACAGCTCTTAGCGACTTCTTATCCACGTCTCAGAACGCTCTTAGGGACGGCTGCTCTCATGGAGGCCGTGAGACGCATCACGAGCCTCCCCCTCCTGGGCGCGCTGCTCGCCGGCGCTTGCATCGGCGCCGGCGGCGGCGCGGCCACCTATGCGGCGCTGTCCTCGGGCAACTCGAAGACCGTCGTACACCAGGTCACGGTTCCGGAGGCGCAGCCGGCCGCGAACAGGAGCGGCCTCTCGGTGCATTCGATCTACGAGCTCGCTCGTAAGGGTGTGGTCAAGATCACAGTGTCGACCGGTGCTTCCCCCCTCGGCGGCGCGTCGCAGGCCCAGGGCTCGGGCTTCGTCTACGACGCGGACGGTCACATCGTCACGAACCAGCACGTCGTCGACGGCGCCCAGTCTGTCTCCGTCCAGTTCTGGAACGGGAAGTCGTATACGGCCCATGTCGTCGGGACCGACGCGTCAACCGATCTCGCGGTTCTGAAGGTGAATGCGCCATCGTCCCAGATCTTCCCCTTGACGCTCGGCGACTCGGGAAAGCTGGCCGTCGGCGACCCCGTGGTGGCGATCGGCAGTCCGTTCGGACTGCAGGAGACGGTCACGTCCGGCATCGTCAGCGCGCTGCACCGCGAGATGACCTCGCCCAACAACTTCGCCATCGACGACTCGATCCAGACCGACGCGGCGATCAACCACGGCAACTCGGGCGGGCCGCTCCTCAATGCCCAGGGAAAGGTGATCGGCGTCACGTCGCAGATCGAGAGTGACTCGGGCGGTAGCGACGGCGTCGGTTTCGCCGTGCCCTCGAACACGATTCGCTCGATCGCGACGCAGCTGATCTCGAGCGGCAAGGCGGAGCACGCGTTCCTCGGCGTCGAGTTGAAGGACGCGTCTTCGACCAATGGCGCCGCGATCGCTCAGGTTCGGCCCGACACTCCCGCGAGCAAGGCGGGACTGAAGGCCGGCGACATCATCACGGGCCTCCGGGGTAAGAGCATCAGCACAGCGAGCGAGCTGCGCGCAGCGATCAACGCGCGCCGCCCCGGCGACAGCGTCTCGCTCACCTACAGCCGCACCGGTCAGAGCCACACCGTGACGGTGAAGCTCGCCAGCCGGCCCGCGTAACGCTACGCCGGGCTCTGGTAGGTCTTGGACATGACCTGGAGGAGCTTCCAGGCAATCGAGCCGTGCGTCTCGACCAGCGGCCTGAACTCCCACGAGGTCAGCCCGTAGCAGCGGAGCTCGGTCTGAGCCGTGACCGTGGCGGTCCGGACGCTCTGGTTCAGCAACGCGACCTCGCCGAAGTAATCCCCCGGGCCGAGCCGTCGACGCTCATCACCGCCAACAGAGACGAGCGCTTCACCGGCCTCGATCACGAAGAACCCGACGCCTCCCTGGCCCTCGGTCGTCACCTGGTCGCCGGCCTCGAAAGTGCGCTGTTTCATGCTCGAGGCGATCCGGTCAAGCTCCTTGTCGTCCAGGTCCGAAAAGATCGGGACCCGCTTCAAAAGTGCAGCTGCGCCCTCTGCCACCTGGGGGACTATGCCACACTGCGCGCGTGAAGCTGACGATCGTCGGGTGCTCGCCTGCCTGGCCGAATCCGGGCGGCGCTCAGTCGGGATACCTCGTGGAGGGCTCGGGCCGCGTCTTGCTGGACTGCGGCCCCGGTGTTCTGCCCCGTCTTCGGGAGCAGGAGGCGTGGCCCCATCTGGACGCGATCGTCATCACCCACTTCCACCTCGACCACTGGGGCGACCTGGTGCCGTGGACGTTCGGTTCGATGTTCGGCCCGGGCCGGGAGGTTCCGCCGCCGCAGCTCTGGCTTCCACCCGGAGGGAAGGACGAGCTCGGCCGGTTCGGCGAGAAGCTGGGCTTCGCCGGCATGTTCGATGCCTTCGACCTGTGCGAGTACGTCGAGGGCCGGGCCTTCGAGGCCGACGGCCTGACGATCAACCCCGTGCGCGTTCCGCATTACCAGCTACAGACCTTCGCGCTCCGCGTCAGCGACGGCACGTCCACCCTCGCCTACTCGGGCGACTCGGCACCCAGTCCACAACTGGCCGAGGTCGGGCGCGACGCCGACCTGTTCCTCTGCGAAGCGACGCTGAAGGAGAGCCGCGAAGGTGGAGACGGCCTACGCGGGCACCTCTCGGCCGAGGAGGCGATCGCCGCGTTCGAGGACTCGGGCGCGAGAAGGCTGGTGATCATCCACCGGCCCGATGAGCTCCCGCTGCCGGACGGCATCGAGCGCGCGTCCGACGGCGACCAGTACGAGCTCTAGCTGGAGTTAATGGCTCGGAGCCACTAACTCTCAGGTAGGCGGAACGCGAGCTCGCCGAGGCGGCGGTAGCCGGCCACCGAAGGATGGTCGCCGTCGCTCGTCCAATCCTCGCGCATACGACCTGGTCGGTCCGGGTCCTCGAGCGTGTCGTGGAAGGGCAGCACCGTGACCCGCTCCTCGTCGGCGATCGCGGCGATCAGGGCGTTGAGCCGGCGGATCTCAGGCTCGGCTCTGGGCCAGCCGTTGTTCCAGGGAAGGACCTCCGCGAGCGCGACGCCGAGGCCGAGCTCCTTCCCGCGGCGGACCATCCCGCGCAACCTCTCTGCCGCGATTTCCACGGCGACACCTTGCGCGATGTCGTTGATGCCGCCCTGGACGACGAGGACTTCGGCCCCCCGCGCGCACCCGTCGAGCCGCGCCTCGATCTCGTCGGTGCGCTCTCCGCACACGCCGCAGTTGCGAAACTCGAGTCTCGCATCGGCCCGAGCCGCCCAGTGCTCCCACTGACTCTCCTCGTTCCCGCCGAGCCGGGCGTCGTATCCGGGGCTGCCTTCCGTGATGGAGTCGCCGAGCGCGGCCACCACGATGCGCTCGCCGTCAGCGCGGATCCGTCTGCTCCGCGATCCGCTTCGGAATCCCCTGGTTCTTGTTGACGATGTCGTAGCCCTTCCGCCGCTCGATCACCTCTTCGACGTCCGGATACTCGTGGCCCGGATGAACGGCGAACTGGCGTGGATCCGATCGGATCTCCTCATACTCGGCTCGCGTCATGCTGATGCGCCGAACGCAGTCGGCATCGCCGCACTCACAGACCAGGTCGAGAGGCTCCTCCTGCAGCTCGAACCTCTGGGCGAGATTCTCTATGCGTTCGTTGACCTCTCGGAAGACGGCCTCGTTCAGCCCGATGCGTTCCTCGCGCGAGCTCATCGAAACGACCTGTTGTCCTCTTCAAGGACGGCGAGCAGTTCCGGCGGAGAGGGCTCGCCGGGCTTGATCCCACCAACGAGGTCACGAAGCTTCATCCGGTTCGTGCGGGCGGCCCGGCGAATGCGCTCAAAGGCCTCATCGGGCTCCAGACCGTAGCGCTCGGCGATCACACCCTTGGCCTGCTCGATCGCCACGCGCGATTGCAGCGCGTGCTCGAGCTGCGCACGGCGCTCGTACGTCGCATGCGTCACGGCGAGCAGGCGCGCGACCGCGACGGACGCCTCCTCGACCGTGCCGACCTCGATGTCGGCGTTCTCCACGCCGGAGGAGTCTAGCCCGGGCTCAGTTGGACGGTCGACGCGGCTTCAGGTCGACCACGAGGTCGCAGTCGAGCGCGTCCGCGATCCGAAGGAGCGTGTCGATCCGGGGCGGCCGACCTCCACGCTCGAGACGTGCGATCGCGGACTGGGTCGTGCCGACGAGCTCGGCGAGCTCGCGCTGGGAGAGACCACGGGCCTGCCGGCGCTCGGCCACCTTGTCCGCAACCGCTGCGAAGAACCAGCCGCGATCGGCGGTGCGGATTCGCTCCTGCAGACGCTCGAGCGTCCCTTTGCTCGCCTTTGGCATTGCATGCATGCTATGTCAAGCGGTCGTCGAACTGCGCGCTCAGGCGCTGGTAGAAGAACCCGCCGAGGAGCAGGACTGCGCCGACGGCCAGGAAGGAGAGCGCCCGCTGCACTGAGCTCAGGCTCGGCAGGTCGTACAGGAAGATCTTGCCGAGGCTGATCGCGAAAAGGATGAACCCGCCGACACGGAGCACGCCGCGGCGCTTCTTCAAGCCGACGTAGAGCGAGGCGAGCGCGAGCAGTCCCCAGAAGGCGCTCACCGCGGTGTGTCCACGCTGGAAGTCCGTGTGCACGCCCTGCGGCGAGATGCGCTGCACCGCTTCGAGGATCGCGAGCGACGCCCCGTAGACGGTCAGCGTTCCGGCGGCGCAGATCGCTGCGAAGCGATACCGCTCGTTCCAGCCGAGTGACCAGGCGACCGTCGCGGTGGCGGCGATCACGAGTGCGAGGCTCGCGAGGCCGTGGCCGGGATGCAAGTGAGCGACCACGAGCTGCGAGGGTGGTGTCTCCTCCGCCAGCGTGAAGAGCGTGGCGAGCACGAGGTACACGAGCGAAGCGACCTGCAACCGCCGCTCCTCGGTCGTGGCCGAGATCGCCGCGAGCAGGGCTGCGGTCAGCGTCCAGGCCAGGACGAGCCAGACTCCGTCCAACAGGATTCCCTCGCCGACCGCGGCGACCCCCAGCCCGAGGATCCAGAGCAGTGTGGTCAGGTCGCGTCGGTTCGGCCGCGTGAATGCGCCTGCAGCCAGGCTCGTGTAGAGGGCGGCGGCACACACGAGCACGACACCGTTGCCGTCGATTCCGGCGACTTCGCTCGGAACGAGGACGAGCGCGCCTCCAACCAACGAGATGAAGCTGAAGAGGATCGAGCCGACTCCCTCTCCGGTGAGGTTGGTGTCGGAAGTCAGTTCACGCACGAGGCCGGCGAGCAACGCGGCCGTTCCGATGATCAGCAACGAGATGCCGTAACGCGTCTCGGTGAGCGACCGAACGTCGAACGCGATGACCTTCCCGGCGGTGAGCGCCAGCCAACCGAACGACAGCGTCAGTGCAACTAGGGACCGACGACGGACGGCCAGGACGACGGCGACCAGCCCGCCGAGCGACCAGACCGCGGTGATCGCAACGTGTCCCCACTCGAACGGCGTCTCGATGTCGCCGCCGGACCAGACGCCCTGGAAGAGCTCGAGGATGCCGAGGGACGCGGCATAGGAAGCGAACACGGCCGCGAGCGAATAGGCGGTGACGTCGATCGCCCGGTCGTGAGCACGCAGCCAGGCCAGCACCGGATCGAGCGCTCGCAGGATGCCGGTCGCAGGCTTCTCGCCCGTCCACGAGCGCGTGACGCGTGCGTACACGACCGCGGCCAGCGCAATCGCGAGCATCGCGGGCGCGCCCTCCGCGGGATGACGCATCGCCTGGAAGAGGTGGTCCGGACTGCCCTCGAACGCGAGTCCGTGCAAGAGCGCAAATCCGAAGTAGGCGAGTGCAGGCAGCTGGAAGCGGGCGTCGCGCACACGGCTGGAGAGCCAGACGAGCAGCGCAGCCTCTGCCGCCCAGGCATAGGTCAGCGCAGGGCCGGACAGCGCTTCGGCGAGCCCGATCGCGCCGAGCGCAAGCCCGACCGCCCAGAGCACCGTGGCGAGCTCGCGCGCACGCCGGTAGAGCACCGCGGCGAGCACGAAGTAAGCGGAAGCGGCGGCGAGCTGCGCGATGCCCTGCTGCAACCCGCCGTCGCGCTGGCCGTAGAGGATGGCGGCCGAGACTCCGGCGAAGAGGGCGCTGCCGGTAAGGAACGACGCGGGTGCCGCCGCGAGCGCGGGTCCGAGCCTCAGCTGGAACGCCACCGCGGCGGCGAGGTAGAGCAGCCAGAA
Organism: Actinomycetota bacterium; assembly: GCA_046724565.1. Lineage (GTDB taxonomy): Bacteria > Actinomycetota > Thermoleophilia > Gaiellales > Gaiellaceae > 3-1-20CM-4-69-9. The sequence goes on from JBKOWS010000122.1 coordinate 11,605, forward strand.
GACGGTGGTCAGCGTGACGATTCCGACGTGTGGCCCGGCGGCATCGTTGGCCTGCGCGAGCGCCTGGGGGGCGCTGACGAGAGCGGCGATCTGCAGCATCGTCCACCAGCGCTGGCGCACGGCGACCACCGCCGCGCCGGCGAAGACGACGGCGACGAACGCCGTGCCGATTTCCTCCAGGCCGCCCTGGAAGACGAGCGTCGCCGGGACGATCATCGCGCCGATCAGCCCGAACGCGGCGACGATCTCCGACTCCCAGGCAAGGGAGACAGCGACACCGATCGATGCGATGCCGGCGGCAATGACGAGCGCGACCGGCTTCGAGACCATGTCGTACAGCGAGACCGCGGCGAGGAGAGTCGTGTACGCGCCGGCGATGCCGACGCCGACGGCGGCGAGCGAGGAGTACGTCGCCTCGTACCGTCGCTGCAGCCAGACGCCGACTGCGAAGACGAGCGCGGAGGCGAACGCGCCGCAGCCCACGCGGATGCCGGGGCCGATCCAGCCACGGTTGACCGCGAGCACGAAGAAGAAGACGACACCGAGGAGCGTGACGACACCACCCGAGAAGGCCAGCGTCTTCGCACCCATCAGGTCCTCCACTGAGACCGAGCGCCCCCAGTCGAAGCCTCGCGGTGAAGGGGCGGTGGGGCCCGCCTTGGTCGACGGAGGCGGCGTCGCGGCGGGGGGCGTCAGCCGCGCGTACGCGGGCGGTGGCGCAGGCGACGGCGTCGGTCGCGGAGGCGGAGGCGTAGGGGTCGGGGTCGCAGCCGGTGCGACCGGGCGGCCGGCGCGCAACTCGTCGATCGTCGCCTGAAGCTCGGACACCCGACGCTCGAGAAGCGTCACTCGCGGCTCCAGACCAAGAGGCTGTGGTGCGTATCGCGACGGTGCCGTCGGCTGCGGTTGGGCAGCCTGTGCGGCCGAGCTCGTGCTGCGCGCGTACAGCGCGTAGGCGAGGCCGAACGGACCGATGAGGGTGAGCACCCACCACTTCACCGCGACCGCGAACGCCGACCGATCCGGCGCGCGGAGCTCTTCGAGGACGAGGAACCAGAGCACGACCGCACTGCCCAGCCAGAGCACCAGGTAGAGATGGCCGTGGGTCAGTGCGTCGAGGATGCCGCCCAACCAGCCGGTCCAGAGCAAACCTGCGACCGCGAACGCAGCGACTGCACCCGTTCGCTGGGTAGAGCCAGGGAGTGGATTACTTTGCATCGTCATTTGCGACGAGCGTAGGACGGGCCTGGGAACGCTGAAAGAGGGTGCTCCCCCGGCCTCTTCAGGGTCTGCCCTGATTTTCCTTGCAAGGCTCGCTGCTATCCCAGTTGGTCATGAGAAAGGTTCTGCTCCTTGCCGTGGCGCTTCTTCTGGCCGGCTGCGGCGAGACGGAGGCTAAGCCCGTCCCAGACCTCCGCGGGCAGCGACTCGATCTCGCCGAGAACCGCCTCGACGCACGCGGCCTCGACTGGGAAGAGATCGGGGGCGGGACGCTCGGCATCGTCATCCGATCGAACTGGTGGGTATGCGATCAGCAACCGAGCCCGGGGAAACTCGGCCGAACCGTCAAGCTCGTCGTCGACCGGGACTGTCCCAGGCCACCTTCACCCCCGCAGCCGCCGGTCATGCCCGACGTCACGGGACTGAGCCTCGCGGACGCGAGCGACGAGCTCGACGGGCTCGGCATCGCGCACCACGTGGAGACGTACGACGATGACGACGTTCCGTTCGTGGAGCACCTCTGGGAGGTCTGCTACCAGGACCCCTCGCCGGGGGCGCGGGCCTCCTACGTCGAGCTCTACGTCGACCGCGACTGCTAGGCGAGCAGGTCCCGGTGTCGCCGGAGCGAGGCGAGCACCGTGTCGACGTCCTCGAGTGTGTTGTAACAGTGCGCGGAGATGCGGAGGTTGCCGTCGCGCTCCGAAGTGACGATGCCCTCGCGGCCCAGGACGGCAACGAGCTCGTTCGAATTCCGCGACTTGACGCAGATGAGCGCCCCGCGCTGCTCCGGTGCACGCGGTGTTACGACGGTCGCCCCGAGCTCGTCCAGGCCCTCGAGGAGATGCGCGTTGAGGACGAGCACGTGCTCGCGCGTGGCGGCGATACCGATGTCTTGCATCAATTCGATGCCCGCGATGCCGGCGTAGATCGCAGGAATCGGCGGCGTCCCTGACTGGAAGCGCGCAGCGGTCGGCGCCGGCGAGTAGTCGGTGTGGTCCATGGCGAAGATGTTCTCGTCGGCGAACCAGCCGGTCTGCGTCGGCCACACACGTTCGACCAGCTCTCGCCGGCAGTAGAAGAAGCCGAGCCCGGCGGAGCCGAGCAGGTACTTGAGCACGCCCGCCCCGAGGAAGTCGACGCCGAGCTCTTTCACGTCAACGGGCAGCGAGCCAACGGCCTGGAAGGAGTCGAGCAGGACGAGCGCACCGCGCTCATGCGCGAGCTCGACCACCGCCGGTACGTCGACCATCGCGCCGTTGCGGTAGCAGACGTACGTGATCGAGACGATGAGCGTGTCGTCGTCGATGACCCGCTTGAAGTGCTCGAGCGGGATCGTGCCGTCCGGAGCGGCCGGGACGTGCGTCACACGCGCACCACGTGACTCCTGCGCATGCCAGATCTGGCCGATGGTCGGGAACTCCCAGTCGGTGAGCACCACCTTCGAGCGCCGCGCGTAGCGAAGGCCGCTGGCCAGCGCGCTCACGCCCGCAGAAAGCGAAGTCGTGACAGCGATCTCGTCGGGATCTGCGTTGACGAGGCCGGCGAAGGCCGACCGCGCGGCCTCCTGGCGCTCGACCCAGTACTCCCAGGGCGCACCCTTCTCGTCCCAGCCCTCGAGGTACTGCTCGTACGCCGCGCGCACCGCGTCCGACAGCGCGCCCTGCGAGCAGGAGTTGATGTAGACCTGGTGCGCGAAGATCGGGAAGCGTTGACGGCAGCGCTCGGCGAGCGAAAGGCTGGGGTCAGACCCCTTCGGGGTCAGACCCCTAACGGCCAAGGTAGGCCTTCCTCAGGTCCTCGTGCTGCAGAAGCTCTTTCGCCGGGCCCTGGAGGACCAAGCGCCCAGTCGAGAGGACGTAGCCGCGGTCGGCGATGGAGAGCGCCATATTCGCATTCTGTTCGACGACGAGCATCGCGACGCCGGACTCGTGCACCTGCTGAATGATCTCGAAGCTCCGTTCGACGAGGATCGGTGCGAGGCCCATCGAGGGCTCGTCCATCAGCAGCAGCTTCGGGCGGGCCATCAGCGCTCGGCCCATCGCGACCATCTGCTGCTCGCCACCCGAGAGTGTGCCTGCGAGCTGGTTGCGCCGCTCGTAGAGGAGCGGGAACAGCGCGTAGACGCGCTCGAAGTCCTGCTTCCGCCCCTTGCCGTCCCGGTTCAGATAGGCGCCCATCTCCAGGTTCTCCAGCACGCTCATCGGGCCGAACAGGCGTCGGTTCTCCGGGACGATCGCCATGCCGCGCTGGATGCGGTAGCTCGTCGAGCGGTTGGTGATCTCCTCTCCGCGAAACTCGACCGATCCACTGCGCGGCTGGACGAGGCCGAGGATCGTCTTGAGCGTGGTCGACTTGCCCGAGGCATTGCCGCCGAGCAGCGAGACGAGCTCTCCTTCGAGGACGTTCAACTCCAGGTTCTCGAGGATGTGGATCTGACCGTAGTACGTGTCGATGTTCCGGAGCCGAAGCAGGTCCGGCGCGCCGTTCGTGCTCATTTCGTTTCCGCCCTCCGCAGACCGAGGTACGCCTCGACCACTCGCGGATCGGTGGCAACGGCGTCGAACGAGCCTTCCGCGATCTTGACGCCGTGGTCGAGGGCGACCACGCGGTCCGAGATGCCCTCGACGACGTGCATGTCGTGCTCGATCACGAGGATCGTGTAGCCCCCTTCTTCCCGCAGCTTGCCGATGAGCTCGGTGATCTCGTGCGTTTCTTTCGGGTTCATCCCGGCGGCCGGCTCGTCGAGCAGCAGGATCCGCGGCTCGGTCCCCATAGCACGCGCGATCTCGAGCCGGCGCCGGTTCGCATAGGAGAGGCTGTACGCGTACTGGTCCCAGCGGTAGCCCATCAGCCTGTCGCCGAAGAACGCAAGCTTCTCCTCCGCGCGCTTCTGGATCTCCTTCTCTTCGCGCCGTGCCGCCGGCGTCCGGATCATCGAGCGCAACACGCCAACCTTTGTGTGGCCGTATTGCGCGGCCATGACGTTCTCTTTCACCGTCATGTTGAGGAAGAGCCGCAGGGTCTGAAACGTACGCGCAACACCGAGGTCGGTGATCTTGTGCGGCTGCAGCCCGACCAGGTTACGCCCGTCGAGGCGGATCTCTCCGGAGTCCGGCTTGTAGAGGCCGGTGATGAGATTGAAGAGCGTGGTCTTGCCGGCGCCGTTGGGACCGATCACGCTCACCACCTCGTGCTCTCTCACGACGAGATCGAGCTCCGAGATCACGCGCAAGCCACCGAACGACTTGTCGACCCGGTCGAGCTCGAGCAGTGTCTTCCGCTCGTTCAAACGATCTCCACGTAGGCCTTGCCGAAGAGGCCCTGCGGGCGAGCGTTCATGAGCGCGACGAGCAGTGCGCCGAGCAGGATCAGACGCGTCGCTCCGTTGATCTGCAGGAGCAGGAGGTTCTCCCACACGAACATGACGCCGTACAGAAGCGGCGGAAGTAGTACGGTTCTCCAGACGCCCTTGAGCTGCGGGTAGACCACGATGGCGGCCACGAGCAGGATGTACGTGACGTCGGCGATGTTCTTCGTCTGGGTCGGGAAGAGCATCCAGTGATCGAGCGCGCGGGCGGCGACCCCGGAGCCGACCGGCTTGCCGTCGGTCAGGCGCGGATAGACGGCGTCGGCGATGGCGTGAATCGCGAAGCCCAGGGCAATCAGCTCCGCAAAGATGAAGGCGAGGCGTCGCCAAGGTCGGATCTTGATCAGCAGGACAACGAGGATCGTGCCGTAGAAGAGCGGACGCGCGTTCGCCGACGAACGTAGCAACTCTGGAACGCTACTGACGATGATCGCGCCAGCGACGATTCCCATTAGGCTCCCGAAGCCGCCGAGGATCATGATCGCGTAGATGGTGATCAGCAATCCGACGTCGTAGTCGCCCGGCAGAGCAGCGGTCGCGATCGTCCCGTAGATCGCGCCGGTCAGGCCGGCCATCGCAGCGCCGACGCTGAAAGCCAACAGTTTCAGCCGGTTCACCGGGATGCTCATCACCTCGGCTGCCAGCGGGTCCTCCCGCAGCGCCCGCCACGCCCGCCCCGTGCGCGACTCATTGACGTAAGCGAGGAGTACCAGGAGGATAGAGATCGCGACGAGCAGGAAGAAGTACTGCTGTGTCGTGGATTCGAGCTTGTAGCCGAAGAAGTTGAACGGATCGATGTTCGCGATGCCGTTCGACCCGCCCGTGAAATCGACGTGGCCGACGAACGGGAAATTGATCCGGTTCGCGTTGTTGACGAACACGACGAACGCCTGGCCGAAGAAGAGCGTCATGATCGCGAGGTAGTCGCCAACGAGGCGGCGAGACGGCAGCCCGATCAAAAAGCCGATGAACGCGGTGAAGATGACGGCGACCGGGATCGCGAACTCCGCCTGCCAGTGGTTGCCGAATTGCGGCGAGGCCAGGATCGCGTACATGTAGGCGCCGCAGCCGAAGAATGCGATGTACCCCAGGTCGAGAAGGCCGGCGAAGCCGACTACGATGTTCAGGCCAATCGCGAGCAATGCGTAGACGAGCGCGAACAGGCCGTAGCGGAAGAGGTTGCCCTCGCTCGTGATGAACGGAAACAGTGCCGCGGGGATCGCGAAGATGAGCACACGCCCGGTCGTCGGCAGCCTGTCCCAGCCGCGCAGTACTGCGCCGCGAAGTCCCGAATAGCGCTCGCGTTTTCCTTCGACGCTTGCAACCCACTCGTCGACGCCGATGCGGGGCGCGTCGGGCGACTGGCCGGGAGTGGTGAACTCGTCTGCCATTACGCCTTTGCGATGACGGCCTGGCCGAAGAGCCCGCTCGGCCGGATCAGGATGACGAGGATCAGGAGCGCGAAGACGTAGAGGTTCTGGAACGTCGACCCCTGGGGGAGATAACCGGTCGCATACGACTCCGCGAGGCCGACGATGAGTCCGCCGATCATCGCGCCGGGGATGCTGCCGATGCCGCCGAGCACGGCGGCGGTGAAGCCCTTGAGGCCGGCGATGAAGCCCATGAAGTGGTAGATCTGGCCGAAGACGAGGCCGAACATCACTCCTGCGGCGCCGGCCAGGGCCGACCCGATGAAGAAGGTCACGGAGATGACACGGTCGACGTCGATGCCCATCATCGACGCGGCCTCACGGTCGAAGGACGTCGAGCGCATGGCCTTCCCCAAGCGCGACCGTGCGACGAACAGCGTCAGCGCGATCATCAGCCCGATCGCCGAGACGATCGTCAACAACTGCGGCACCGAGAAGAAGAGGTTGCCGATGTGGTACGTCTTGACGCCGATCAGCTCGAAGGTGTTGTAGTCGCGAAAGCCCGCGCCGAAAAGAAGCAGCGCACTGTTCTGAAGGAAGATCGAGACGCCGAGGGCGCTGATCAGTGGCGCAATTCGCGGCGCGTTCCGCAGCGGCCGGTAGGCAAAGCGCTCGATCGCGACGCCGAGGATGCCGCAGCCGAGCATCGACACGATGAACATCATCACAAGGACGAAGGCACCTGAGATCGTCGGAGCGATCGGACCGCCCAGTGCGTGCAGCGTGTACCAGCCGACGAAGGCGCCGATCATGTAAACGTCGCCGTGCGCGAAGTTCAGGAGCTTGAGGATCCCGTAGACCATGGAGTACCCGAGCGCGATCAGCGCATAGAGGCTCCCAAGCGTCAGCCCGCTCACCGTCAGGTCGAAGAACAGGCTCCAGTTCACGCTGCGTCTAAATGTCTCACAGACGTGTGCGGCCCGTCACAGGACGGGCCGCACACCAGGAATCGAGGGTTTCGCTCGCGACTAGCCAGGGATCGGAACGAAGTCCGTGCCGTTCGACTTGTAGAGGCCGAACTTCTTGGGCGTCACCAGGTCGCCGTTCCGGTTGAACCGAATGGTAACCCCGATCACAGACTTCGCGGCCGGGATCCTGGTCGCCCGGATCTTGGCCCTGACCTCGGCGCGGCTCGCCGTGCCGTTCGCACACGCCAGGTCCGCCGCCGTTGCGACGACCTGCACGGCCGCGAACGTCGGGGCGCCGAAGTACTCGCCGTTCCCGCCGTGGGCCTTCTTGAAGCCGGCGATGATCTTCGACTTCGGGTTCAGCGGGAAGTTCGTGTCGTATACGTGCGAGCCGACGCTGGCGAACGACGAGTCGTAGAGGCCGTCCGCTCCCATCAGCTTGATGTTGCCCTTCCCTGCAGCCTTCATCTGGTTCCCGAAAGCCTGGCCCTTTGGAGGCAGCTGCCACGGGATGTAGACCATCTGCGTGTCGCGCGGGATCTTCGCAATCAGCGACGAGAAGTCGGACTGCTGCTGGCTGACGCCGTCGCGGGTGACGGTCACGCCGGCCGCCTTCAGCACGCGCTCGACCGTGTCGGCCAGGCCGGTGCTGTACGTCTCCTGGTCGTCGATGATGTACACGCGCTTGTACTTCAGCACCTTGATGATGTAGTTCGCCGCAGTCGGCCCCTGAACTGCGTCGGGCGGCACGGTGCGGAACATGAACCCCGTGCGCGTGCCGTCCGTCGTGAGGGACGTCCGTGTGGACGAACCCGAGACCCATGCGAGGCCTGCGTCCTTGAGGGACTTCGTCACGCCTACGATCTCGTTACTGCCTGCCGGACCGGCGAGACCAAGGACGTTGGCATTGCCGGCAAGCGCCTGCGCGCCCTTCAACGCTTCTGCCGTTCCCGTCGGAGCGCCGAGCATGGTGTCCTCGGTCTGCAGCTTGATCTTCGTCTTGTGCGTCTTGTTGTACGTCGAGACGTAGTACTGCGCCCAGTGCACCTGCTGGATCCCGATCGACGCAGCGGGACCGGTCACCGGCGCCATAAACCCGATCGTGCGCGTCTTGCCGCACTTGACGAGTGCGGCGTCACTTCTCGCGGGCGCTGCCGGCGCGGCCGCCTTGTTCGGCGTCGCGTACGCAGCGGCCACGATCGCGAGGGCGGCCCCAAGAGCCAGCAAGGCCGCGGTCGCGGTTGCCCTACTCCTCCTCATTCGATCTCCTCCTTGGTGTTCTAACCCGGTCTTGCCCCTACTGTGACGAGTTTCGAGCCTACTTGTTGTCGGGGTACGCTCGATTCGCTGGGCTCCCGGACGGATGAAAGACCCCGAGGATCTGCATGGGGCCGGAACCTGCATTCTCGATGCAATGGACCTCGTTCGGCGGCAGGTAGAAGCACGAGCCCGCACGCAGCGCGGTCGAGCGCCCGCCGATGTGGGCGAACCCTTCCCCGGCCAGGACGTACCCGACCTCGTCGTACGAGTGGCTGTGGAAGGGCGCCTTGCTCGGTTGGACGATCCCGAGGAACTGGGTGACATCCAGGCAGCCGGCGTCTTCGTTGACGAGGTAATAGAAGGTCCGCTCGGTCGACGCCGGCAGCTCGGGCTGGTCGGCCAGGCGGACCGTCACCTTGCGTGTCTCGGCACTTCCGATCCGGCCCTCCGGGGCCAGAACCGAGACGACGACGAGCTCGTCCGGTCCCGGGTTGTCGACCGAGTACGTCTCACCGGGCGCGATGAAGACACCGGTGTTCGAGGCCAGCTCGTGGCGATCGCCGTCCAGCTCGAGATCGCCCTGGCCTGAGACGACGAACATGACTTCCTGCCGACCTTCGAGCGTGCGGTCGCGGGAGCGCCCGGACGCGAAGCGGATCAGACGCTGCTCGAGGTGCTCGCAGCCGTTCGAGGAGTCGAAGGAAGCACGCGTCGTCGCCGTGTCGCCCTCGTCATGGATGGGCTCGAGCTCGTCCTCGTGCAAAACGTGGTCGACGACCGCGGACATACGGAGATGCTATGCGAGAAGGGTCAGCTCGACCGCCTCTGCCGTATCGCCGACCGCCACGCGGCCAGGCTCCACGACTTCTCCGAACACGCCGAACGGGATGTGCTTCTTGCCGTCCTCGTTGCGGGAGAGGTCCCGGTAGCTCGAGATCGCCAGCAGGGTGTCGAAGTCGGGCACGCCAGTCTCGGGGTTCTGCGTCGTGATCGCGCAGCGGCCGACGTCGTTGCGTACGTAGACGACCGCTTCGCCGATCCGGAGATGACGCTTGACCCAGCCGTCCTCCTCGTGGGGCTCACAATCGTCCAGCTCGAAGAGCATGCGGAACCGACGGCCGTCGACCGGCTCGCTCTGTCCGCCGCGCCCGGCCAGC
>JBKOWS010000119.1:0-4334 GCA_046724565.1 Actinomycetota bacterium
GGTCCGCGAGCGTGCCGGGCGGCGAGGCATCGCCCTGCACATGAATGTCGATAGCCGAGTAGGCCAGATTCAGGCGGACGAGCGGAAGGTCCGGCAGGTCGTCCTGAACCTGCTTTCGAATGCGATCAAGTTCACGCCGGAGGGCGGCCGGATCGAAGTCGCAGCCGCGCCAAAGGATGGGCTGGTCGAAATCTCCGTCAGCGACACCGGCGTCGGCATCGCGCCGGAGGATCAGGAGGCGGTATTCGAGGAATTCCGTCAGGTGGGGACAGCAGACAAGAAGGTGGAGGGCACCGGACTAGGATTGACGCTGTGTCGGAAGTTTGTGGAACTCCACAGAGGCCGGATCTGGGTGAAGAGCCAGGTGGGTGCGGGCTCGACGTTCACGTTCACGCTACCGGTGCGCTATGGGAAGTGAGAGCCAACGCTGAGTAGCCTGCCCAAGAGACGGCCACGCAAGACACCACGAGCGCCGAGGGTACTCGACGCTCGTGGGATTCACGTCTCCCGGGTCGGAATCAGGATTTCTTCGATGTCTGAGACATGAAGGCGCTGAGAAGTGGCCGTAGGGATTTGCGGCCGCACTTCGGGCACTTGATGTCCCCCTTCTCATGTTCGCGGATGGTCAAGGTGAGCGTCACTTCGCGGTCACATTTGTCGCAGTGGTACTCGTAGACAGGCATGGCCGACCCTCCCTGGTGATTTGGGACCGATCCGCCGACCCAATTCTAACGAGCGAATGAGACCGCGTTCCCTCGACGTGAGACCCAGGTCGCTGGCGTGCAGGTCTGCTAGACTCCGGCGCCGTCCTTCACCGAGGTGCGCATGCGGTTGATCGCGCTCGCGGTCATTCTCGCCGGCAGTCTCGTGCTTGCGCCGCTCGTCCCCCAGGCGCAGACGGGGAAGCTGTCCCGAATAGGTTTCCTCGGGAACACCACGGCAGCCCTCGAGGCCAACCTCGTCAGGCCGTTCCGCGACGGCTTGCGCGAGCTCGGCTACGTCGAGGGCCAGAACATTCTGATCGAGTATCGGTGGGCGGAAGGTAAGTACGAACGCTTTCCTGCCCTCATCGCCGAGCTGATCTCCCAGAAGGTCGACGTGATCGTGACCGCCGGGACACCCGCCACCCTCGCCGTCAAGAAGGCGACAACATCGGTCCCCCTCGTCATGGTTGCTGTCGGCGATCCCGTCGGTACGGGCATCGTCCCGTCGCTCGGCCACCCCGATGGGAACATCACCGGCTTGACCTCGATCTCACCGGAATTGGACGGGAAGAGGTTGGAGCTGCTCCGGGAAGTGGTCCCCAACATCTCGTACATCGCCGTGCTGTGGAATGCGGCCAGCCCGCTCCAAGTCGTCGCCGAGAAGCAGACGCAGGCCGCGGCCCAAGTGCTGGGAATGAAAGTGCTGTCCCGGGGCGTGCGATCGAAAGAAGAGATCGATGCGGCTTTTGCCACGATCGTCAAGGAGCGGCCCGGCGCGCTCCTCGTGCTGGCCGATCGGCTGTTCCTGCAACACCGCGCGCGGATCATGGACTTCGCCGCCGAAAAGCACCTCCCGGGGGTGCACGCCTACCGGGAACTGGTCGAGGTGGGGGGGTTGATGTCCTTTGGTCCAAGCTACGCGGACATGCACAGGCGGGCCGCCTATTTCGTCGACAGGATCTTGAAGGGTGCGAAGCCCGCCGACCTCCCTGTCGAGCAGCCGACCAGGTTCGAACTAGTGATCAACCTCAAGACCGCGAAGGTACTCGGCCTGACTATCCCGCAGTCGCTCCTGCTGCGGGCGGATCAGATAATTGAGCAATGAACAGGCGCACGTTCCTCTGCGGGCTCACGCTGGGGACGCTGGCCGCGCCGCTCGCGGCCGAAGGGCAGCAGCCGGGGAAGCTGTACCGCGTCGGTATCTTGACGAACAAGGCCTCGGACCCGGCGGAGGCTCGTCTGTGGCAAGCCTTCCAGTTAGGCCTCCGGGAGCGGGGTTGGATCGAGGGCCGAAACATTCTGATTGAGTTCCGTGCGGCGGAGGGCAACACTGCTCGACTTCCAGAACTCGCGGCCGAGTTGGTTCGGCTCCAGGTGGACCTGATCGTGGCTCGGGCCTCCATCTGGGTGCAGGCGGCGAAAGAGGCGACAACCTCGATCCCCATCGTCTTTCTAACTCATGCAGATCCAGTAGGGACCGGCCACGTCGCGAGCCTCGCCAGGCCTGGCGGGAACATTACAGGACTGGCCGTCATGATGACCGACCTCGCCCCAAAAGACCTAGAGCTCCTGATCTCTGCCGTCCCGGTGGCCAAGCGGATCGCGGTTCTCTGGAGCCCAGATGCCCCCTCTCATGCCCCGGCTCTCAAGGCTCTGGAGGAGGCAGGGCGTACGCTCCGGGTGCAGCTGCGGGCCGTCGGCGTGCGGACCGCGGCAGAGTTGGAGGGCGCCTTCGCGACCATGGCCCGAGCGCGCGCCCAGGCCGTACTGGTGCTCGGCACCGCAATCTTCCTCGCTGAGAGACAGCGAGTAGCTGAGTTGGCCATCAAGCACCGGCTGCCGACGATGTCCATTTTCAAGGACAACGTGGAGGCTGGTGGCCTGATGAGCTACAGCCCCGATTACGACGATCTCTACCGGCGCGGCGCCGTCTATGTCGACATCTCTAAGCACGTTGGCCGTGTCAAGAGCGAACGCGTTCTTGTCTGATCGTTGGTCGTTGGACGTCAGTTCATCTAGCGGCGATCCTCATTCCAGAGTCGTGGAGGGGGATACCGAGGTACCCCCCGGTGGTCCGATCGCTCGTTCTAGGCCAAAAGCGCGATGCGTCATCACCAGGTGGCCGTGCGCCACACATCTCTCCGGGCGCGAGCGCCCATGATGTCAGTGCCGCTTCACCGCGAACGACGTGAAGGGGGCTGCCCAATCAAGATGGCGGTCCGAAGACCATGTCAACGTCCGAGCTCACCCCCGCACGACACCGTGACGGACGACGGTGAAGTAATCGCACTCCTGTTGCCAGACGTGAAAGATGATCTCCGCGAGCCGGCGCGCGACCGCGACCCGCGCTACTTTCTTGCCGCGCCGCTTCTTCACCGCGTGGAACCAGGTCCGCAGCGGCCCGGGCTTCCGCACCGCCTGCGTCGCGGCCAGCACCAAGACCCAGCGCAGCAGGCGATTACCTTCCTTGCTGATGTGGCCGGCGCGCACGCGCCCGGCACTGCCGCGCACCCGGGGCGTCAAGCCGACGTAGCTGGCGACCCGCTTGGCGCTCGCAAACCGGTGGATGTCCCCCAGCTCGAGGGCGAGCACGATCGCGATGAAGGGCCCAATGCCGGGAATGGTCGTCAAGCGCTGCACGCGGGGATCCTGACCCCAGCGTGTGACGAGCTCGGCATCCAGCCGGCGGATCTGGGCGTCGAGAGTGGGCAGCAGCGCCGCACAATCCTCCCGGATCCGGCTCGGCGCCTCGGTCAAGGGCAGTTGCTGCAGCTCGCGCTGGCCGCGCTGGGTGAGCCAGCTCTTGCCCGAGGTCGGCTGCAAGTTGCGCCGGGCCAGCAGAGCGTGCAGGCGATTGCGCACCACGCTGCGCAGCCAGACGAGCTGGATGCGGTGCCGGACGAGTTCGCGCGCCTCCCGCAGCGCCGTCGGGGGGATCCAGACGGTGGGCAGAAGGTCGCCGCGGAGCAGGAGCGCCAGGCGCTCGGCGTCGACGCGGTCGTTCTTGAGGCGGGCGGCGGCGATGGCCTTCGTCTGCTTGGGGTGCGAGAGCACTGGGCGATGGCCGAGCTGCTCGAGCAGATCGACGAGCCACCACCAGGTCCCCGACGCCTCGATGGCGATGGGCGTCTGCGGCGGCAATTGCCCGAAGAATTTCTCGAGCCGCTCCGCATCATTGGGGAGCCGCCGCTGCACGATTTCCCCGTCCTCAGTCAGGACCGCGATCTGCGAACTGTGTTTGTCCAGGTCGACGCCCACGTGTACCATCGCTTCGGCCTCCTGTCTCAGAGAGGATTGCGACCCACTCTGAGGAGCCAGCCTAGTTCAGGCTGGGCAGGAGGCCAACGTGCTTATGACATCAAGATCCTCAAGGGGGCCAACCCTGGCGACCTGCCCGTCGAGCAGCCGACCAAGTTCGAGTTCGTAATCAACCTCAAGACGGCGAAGACGCTCGGGCTGACGATTCCGCCGTCAGTGCTGGGGCGGGCGGACCAAGTCATCGAGTGATCATGAGCGAGGGGCTCACCCTCGCGGCATGAAAATTGGCTATCATCGCGCCAGCCGTCGTCCGGGCGACGTCGCCGCTACTTGGTACCGGGAGTCCGGCATTGAGTGTGACGCGGGAGCATT
>JBKOWS010000066.1:0-24415 GCA_046724565.1 Actinomycetota bacterium
GCTGTGCCACGATCCCACGATTCGACCGTGTCACGACCAGGCGCGGCCGTTCGGCCGTTCCGGACACCTTGCCGCGGACTCGTTTGTGTCGGCGGTGTCGCGCCTCTCTGACGGTGAGCGTAGACATCACGCTCGCTTACCTACCTTCCGGCGGACGTATTCGCCGGTGTAGCGGATCCCCTTGCCCTTGTACGGCTCGGGCGGCCGGACCTTGCGGACCTCGGCAGCGGTCTGGCCGACCTGCTGCTTGTCGACGCCCTTGACGATGATCTCGGTCGGCGTGGGAACCTCGAAGGTAATCCCCTGACGTGCTTTGAGCACGACCGGATGCGAGTAACCGACGTCGAGCCTGAGGTCGGCGCCCTGCAGCGCAGCGCGGTAGCCGACGCCCTGGAGCTCGAGCCGCTTCTCGAAGCCCTTCGTCACCCCCTCGACCATGTTGGCGATCAAGCTCCGGGTCAGACCGTGCAGCGCGCGATCCTCGCCGCGCTCGGTCGGGCGGGTGACCGTGATCGCGCCCTCGCCCTGCTCGATCTTCATGCGCGCGGGCACATCCTGCGTGAGCTCGCCCAGGGGCCCATTCACCATCACGCGCCCAGGCGAGATCGACACGCCGACGCCGGCAGGAAGCTCGATTGGTTGTCTACCGATTCGACTCATCTCACTACCAGACGAAGCACACGACTTCGCCGCCGATGCCTTTCTCCTCCGCAGTGCGAGAGGTGATCAGTCCAGTCGAAGTCGACAGGATGGCCACGCCCATTCCGCCGAGAACCCGCGGGAGACGATCTTTACCCGCGTAGACACGGCGGCCGGGCTTCGACACCCGCTTGAGGTCGGTGATGATCCTCTCGCGGCTCCGGCCGTACTTGAGCTGGACGACCAGGGTATCGAAGCTTTCGCCCCTCTTCACGTGGTAGTCCGAGATGTACCCCTCCTCCTTGAGGATGCGGGCGATGCCCTCCTTCAGGCGGGAGGTGGGCATCTCGGCGGTCTCGTGCAGCGCCTTGTTGGCGTTGCGGATGCGTGCCAGCATGTCGGCTACTGGGTCGGTGAGCATCTCGTCACCAGCTGCTTTTCGTCATGCCGGGGATCACGCCCTGATGGGCCAGCTCCCGCAAACAGATCCGGCAGAGGCCGAACTTGCGGAACACGGCGCGCGGGCGTCCGCAGCGGTTGCAACGCGCGTAGTTGCGGACCCGGTACTTCTGGGGACGCTGCTGCTTGATCCGGAGTGATTTCTTGGCCAATTAACTACTCCCTTTCTCTTCCGTCCTCCGCGAAAGGCATGCCGAGCCCGCGTAGGAGCGCGAGACCTTGCTCGTCCGTCTTTGCCGAGGTCGTGATCGCGACGTCGAGTCCGCGAACCTGCTGGATGTCGTCGTAGTTGATCTCCGGGAAGATGATCTGCTCCCGGATGCCGAGCGAATAGTTCCCACGCCCGTCGAAGGCCCGAGGGCTCAGCCCGCGGAAATCGCGGATGCGTGGGAGCGCGATGGCGATCAGGCGGTCGAGGAATTCGTACATCCGTGCGCCTCGCAGCGTCACGCGAGCGCCGATCGGCATCCCCTCGCGGATCTTGAACTGGGCGATCGACTTGCGCGCCCGCCGGACCTGCGCACGCTGGCCGGCGATGATCGTGAGCTCGTCGAGCGCAGAGTCGAGCTGCTTGGCGTCGGTCTTCGCCTCGCCAACGCCCATGTTGAGCGTGATCTTCTCGAGCCGCGGGACCTCCATCGTCGAGGAGAGACCGAGGTCCTCCTTCAGCCTCTCGCGCAGCTCCTCCTCGTAGAGCGTCTTGAGGCGCGGGGCGTACGACGCGCGCGCGGCCTCCTTCCTGACCTCACGTACGCGTGTGCTCACCTGTCGATTTCCTCGCCGCAGTCGGGGCGCTTACAAACGCGCACCTTGACCTGCTGGCCGTGCGATTCCTTGTCCTTCATCCCGACCCGCGTCGGCCTGTTGCACACCGGGCAGACGAGCATCACGTTTCCGACGGGAAGAGGCGCCGGCCTCTCGATTACGCCGCCCGGAGTCATCCCGGCCGCTCCCATCCGGCTCGTGTTCTGAATCGGTCGCGGTTTCGTGTGCCGCTTGGCGATGTTGAGGTTCTCGACAATGACCTTCCGCTCCTTCGGGCGAGCGTCGATGACGCGGCCCTGCTTGCCGCGGTCCTTGCCGCTCAGCACGTGGACGAGGTCACCCTTGCGTACCTTCATCGTCATTTCAAAAATCCTCCAAGTGAAGCGATGGACTAACCCTCATCCGTGGAAAATGCGCAGCATTTTTCACAGTCACAGCACCTCCGGGGCGAGCGAGACGATCTTCATGAAGTTCTTCTCCCGCAGCTCTCTGGCCACGGGGCCGAAGATGCGCGTGCCGCGCGGGTTTCGCTGGTTGTCGATGATGACGGCCGCGTTCTCGTCGAACGCGATCGTGGTGCCGTCGTCTCGCCCGAACGGCTTCCGCGTGCGGACGATCACAGCCTGGACGACCTCGCCCTTCTTGACGGCGCCCTGAGGAGCCGCCTGCTTGACGGTGCCGACGATGATGTCGCCGACCCGCGCGTAGCGGCGGCCGGTGCCGCCCTTGACGCGGATGCAGAGAAGCTCGCGGGCGCCCGTGTTGTCGGCAACACGCAGTCGTGACTCCTGCTGGATCACTTGGCGGCCTCCACCACCTCGACCAACCGCCAGTGCTTGGACTTGGAGATCGGACGCGTCTCGACGATGCGGACGACGTCGCCGACGTTGGCGGCGTTCTGCTCGTCATGCGCCTGGAACTTCACGCTGCGGCGGACAACCTTCTTGTACCTCGGATGCGATTTGATCGTGTCGACCTTCACGACGATGGTCTTGTCCATCGCACTCGAGACGACGACGCCGCGCCGTTCCTGCCGGCGTCCGCGCTCGGACTCGTGCCTGGGCAGGCGCGTGATCGGCTTGCGCTCGGCCGGCCGTTCCCGCTTCGGCTTCGGCCGCTGACGCCTCTCCGCACGCGGAACGTGCTTGCGCTTCTTCTTCTTTTCGGACACGGCGGCCGGTGCGGCCTCCTCGGCAGCGGCAGCCTCCTCGGCTGGGGCTGGCTCAGGCGCAGGCTTCTCGCCAGGAGGCTCGGCCGCGGCCTCCGTACCCGGAGCCTCCTCTGCAGCCGGAGGCTCAGGCGCGGGCTCCTCGGCGGGCGTCGCCTCGGCGAGGGGTTCGCTCGGAACGTCCTCGGCCGGGATCTCCGTTGCCTCTTCCGCGACGGGGGGCGTCTCCTCGGCGTTCTTCTTAGCCGCCGGCTTGCGCTTGGGCTTCTCCTCAGTCGTCCCTTCGGCCACCGCTTCGGGAGCCTCCTCGTCCTTCTTCTTACGTGTCGTCTTCTTCTCGTCAGCCATCTGTCGTCGTCAGCCTTCCTTCGCGCTCGTGGCGCACGGTGAGGATGCGCGCGATCTCGCGCTTGGCGAGTTTCAGACGCGCGCTGTTTTCGAGCGCGCCCGTCGCCGACTGGAAGCGGAGGTTGAAGAGCTCCTGCCGCCGATCGTGCAACGCGTTCTCCAGTTCCTCGTCTGTCATGTCCCTCAGGTCTCTAGCTTTCAAAGAGATCAGCCTCTCGTTTCACGAACTTCGTCTTGACGGAGAGCTTGCTGCCGGCGAGTCGAAGTGCTTCTTGAGCCAGCGGCTCGGGCACCCCCGCGAGCTCGAACATGACGCGCCCGGGCTTGACGACCGCGACCCAGTGCTCGGGCGATCCCTTGCCGGAGCCCATGCGAGTCTCGGCAGGCTTCTGCGTCGTCGGCTTGTCCGGAAAGACGTTGATCCACACTTTGCCGCCACGCTTGATCTTCCGCGTCATCGCGATGCGCGCAGCTTCGATCTGACGGTTCGTGACCCAGCCCGCCTCGAGCGCCTTGAGCCCGAAGTCTCCGAACTGCACGGTTGTTTGTCCCTTCGAGAAACCGCGCCGCCGTCCACGCTGGTACTTACGGAACTTCGTCTTCTTCGGCAGGAGCATTACTCGTCAGCCTTTTCCTGCTCGGTGGGATCCTCGGTCTGCTGCTTCGGCGCCGTGGTGTCGGGCGCATCGGCGACGGGAGGCGGAGTCGTCTCGACCTGCGGCTCGACCGGCGGCTGCGCCGCCTGCTCCGAACCTTCGGCCGAGGTCGGCGGCTCGTCGGTGCGCGGGCGCTCGACGTTGTCCTGCTGCGCAGAACGGCTCCGCGGTGCGGGCCTGCCGCGCCCCTGACCGCGACCGCCAGAGCCGCCACGGCCCTGTCCGCTGCGCTTCCGTCCGGGGCGCACGGGGCCAAGGCCCTCGCGGTCGCGCTGGCGATCGCGACCGCCCTCGCGCGACGCACCGAGACCCTCGACGTTCGCGCGACGGCGCCTGGCCTGGTCCTGCTCGCCGAGTCGAACGTCCTTCTCGGTGTCGAGACCGCCGTACCCCTCCGGCATGATCTCGCCCTTGTTGATCCAGACCTTCACGCCGATCCGGCCGAACGTCGTCTTGGCCTCGACAAACCCGTAGTCGATGTCTGCGCGAATCGTGTGCAGGGGCACGCGGCCTTCGGAGTACGCCTCGGAGCGGCTCATCTCCGTGCCGCCCAGGCGCCCACCGCACTGAATGCGAACGCCCTTCGCGCCCGAGCGAATCCCCGACGCAAGCGCACGCTTCATCGCACGGCGGAAGCTGACGCGGTTCTGCAGCTGCTCGGCGATCGACTGCGCCACGAGCTTTGCATCGAGCTCGGGGCGCTTGATCTCGTTGATGTTGATGTGGACGTTCTTCTTGGTGATCGCGTGCAGCTCCTTACGCAGCGCGTCGACCTCGACGCCCGACTTGCCAATGACGATGCCCGGCCGCGCGGTGTAGATGTCCACCGTGATCCGCTGCTTGTCCTTGCGGATCAGGATGTCGGACAGCCCCGCGTGTGAAAGCTTGTTCGTGATGTGATCCCGGATCTTGATGTCCTCGATCAGGTAGTCCGGGAACTCCTTCTTGCCCGTGTACCAGTTGGACTTCCAGTCGTGGATGACGCCGACGCGCATCCCGCCGGGATGAACTTTTTGACCCATTAGCTGGTCGTCTCCTTCTTCGTGGCAGGACGCTTCGTTGCGGTCTTCTTCTTCGAGGTAGCAGTCTTCTTCGCGGCAGCGGTCTTCTTCGCGGCAGCGGTCTTCTTCCTCGCGGGCGCACGCTCGGGTGCAGGCGTTTCTTCCGCGGCCTCGGCCTGCACCGGCTCTACGGTTGGTGCTGCTTGCGGCAGTTCGGCAAGCAGCACAGTGATGTGGCATGTGCGCTTGCGAATGCGCGCGACACGGCCGCGCGCCCGCGCGCGCCAGCGCTTCATCACGGGGCCGCTGTCGGCATACGCCGCTTTGACGTAGAGCCGCTCCTCGGCGATGCCGTGGTTGGACTCGGCGTTCGAGACGGCCGAGTGCAGCACCTTCTGGATCACCTGAGCCGCTTCTCGCGAGGTGAACGCGAGCACGGCGCGCGCCTCGGGGACGCTGCGGCCGCGGATGTGCTCCGTGACCAGCCGCGCCTTGCGTGGCGACATGCGAACGTACTTCGCCTCGGCGCGTACTTCGCGTGGTGTCTCGACGGTGCTCAAGTTCTCTTCTTCACCTCGGTCTTCCGATCGCCGGAGTGCCCGCGGAAGGTGCGCGTCGGCGCGAACTCGCCGAGCTTGTGACCGACCATCTGCTCGGAGATGAACACCGGCACGTGCTTGCGCCCATCGTGGACGGCGATCGTGTGTCCGACCATCTCCGGGAAGACGGTGGACGTGCGCGACCAGGTGCGGACCATCCGCTTCTCGTTCTTTTCGTTCATCGCCTCGATGCGGCCCATCAGCCGCTCCTCGACGAAAGGCCCTTTCTTGCTACTCCGACTCATCGTTTCTCCTTACCGCGCCGGCGGCCGCGGACGATCAACCTGTTGGATTCCTTGTGCTTGTGCCGCGTGCGCTTGCCGAGCGTCGGCACGCCCCAGGGTGTCACCGGATGCCGGCCGCCCTTCGACTTGCCCTCGCCTCCGCCGTGCGGATGGTCGACCGGGTTCATCGCCGAACCGCGCACGGTCGGTCGCTTGCCCTTCCACCGGCTCCGTCCCGCCTTGCCGCCGGTGATGTTCTCGTGGTCCACGTTACCGACCTGTCCGATCGTGGCGCGGCACCTGAGCGGCACGCGGCGCATCTCGCCGGACGGGAGGCGGAGAACACCGTAGCCCTCGTCCTTGGCGACCAACTGGACACCGGAGCCGGCGCTCCGCGCCAACTGGCCGCCCCGGCCGGGCTTGAGCTCGACGTTGTGGACGAGCGTGCCGGTCGGGATGTTCTCGAGCGGCAACGCGTTGCCGGGCTTGATGTCCGCCCCAGGACCGGACTCGACGGTCGCGCCGACCCTCAGCCGCGCGGGAGCGAGGATGTAACTCTTCGCTCCGTCCGCGTAGTGGAGCAGGGCGATGCGTGCCGAACGATTGGGGTCGTACTCGATTGCGGCCACCTTCGCGGGGACACCGTCCTTCGTCCGCTTGAAGTCGATCACGCGGTAGCGGCGCTTGTGCCCGCCGCCCTGGTGGCGGGTCGTGATACGGCCCTTGTTGTTGCGGCCGCCCTTCTTCGTCAGCTTCTCGGTCAGCGCCTTCTCGGGCTTCGACTTCGTGACCTCCTCGAAGGTCGAGACGGTCATGAAGCGGCGGCCGGGCGAAGTCGGCTTGTAGCGACGGATGGGCATGTCTACGCGTGAACTCCTTCGAAGATCTCGATCGAGTCGCCTGGACGGAGCTGGACGATTGCCTTCTTCCAACCGGGCTTCTTCCCGCGCTGGAGGCCGCGTCGCTTCGGTTTCGCCTGCACCTTCGCGACGTTCACGCGCACCACCTTGACGTCGAAGAGCTCCTCGACCGCCTGGCGGACCTGCGTCTTGTGCGCGTCCGGATGGACGCGGAACGAGTAGGTATTGCTCTCCTCGATCTGGGCGTAACTCTTTTCGGACACAACGGGGGCGAGCAGGACTTCGTTGGGATGGAGGCTCATGAGGCCTTCTCCTGCACCTTCTCGAGCGCGTCTCGCGTAACGAGGACGGAACGGGCCCACAACAACGCCGAGACCTCGAGCTGATCCGGCGTCGTGACGACGACCCGGTCGATGTTCCGGAACGACTTGGCGACGTTCTGCTCGTCGAGCGTGACCACGACGACGGGGGGCTCCTGACCCCAGGCGGCGAGCAGCTCCACCGCGGTCCGCGTCGACGGCTCGGAGAAGCTCGCGCCGTCCAGCACGCCGAACGTGCCGTCGGCCGCATGCTGCGACAGCACCCCGCGCAGCGCGGACCTGCGTGCCTTGCGGTTCACCTTGACCTCGAAGTCCCGCGTCGTCGGCGGGAACGCCACGCCTCCGCCGGTCCAGTGCGGCGCGCGGCTCGTGCCCGCACGCGCGCGACCGGTACCCTTCTGGCGCCACGGCTTGGCGCGACCCCCGCGGACGAGCCCACGGCTCTTCGCGGCGCGCGTTCCGGCTCGGTCGGCGTTCAGCTCGCCGCGCACTGTCTCGTGGACGATGTGCGGCTTCACCTCGGCGCCGAAGATCGATTCCTCCAGCGTGAGCTCCTGCGCCTTCTTTCCTGCCGAGTCGAGGAGCGGTGCCTTCGGCGCGGCCATCTAGCGGTTCTCCTGGCGGACTTCGACGAAGCTGTTCTTCGGTCCGGGCACCGAGCCCTTGACCAACAGGAGGTTCTCGTCGGGACGAACCTCCTGGACGACGAGGCCGACCTGGGTGACGCGCTTCCCGCCGAGCCGGCCCGCCATCTTCATGCCCTTGAACACGCGCGAAGGCGTTGCCGATGCGCCGATCGAGCCCGGCTTGCGGATGTTGTGCGACCCGTGCGTTTTCGGCCCGCGATGGAACTTGTGTCGCTTGATCGTGCCTGCGAACCCCTTGCCGTGCGAGATCCCCGTCACCTTTACTTTCTCGCCCGGCTCGAAGGCCTCAACGGTCACGTTCTCGCCCACCACGAGCGCGCTCTGTCCGCGCAGCTCGAGAAGCCGCCGGTACCCGCCGTCGACGTTGTTCTTCTTCAGGTGTCCCAGCTCAGCCTTCGAGACCTTCCGCTCGGGCGCCTCGTCGAAGGCGATCTGGACCGCGTCGTAACCGTCCGCATCTGCAGTCTTGACCTGCACGACCGGACACGGCGCGGCCTCGATCACCGTCACTGGCGTGACGACACCCGTCTCCTCGTCGAAGACCCGCGTCATGCCAAGCTTCCTGCCCACAATCCCTTTCATCTCCCGCGTCACCTACAACTTGATCTCGATGTCCACGCCTGCCGGCAGGTCGAGCCTCATCAGCGAGTCGACCGTCTTCGGCGTCGGCGAGTGGATGTCGATCAGCCGCTTGTGCGTCCGCACCTCGAAGTGCTCCCGCGAGTCCTTGTCCTTGAAAGGCGAACGGATCACGCAGTAGACGTTCTTCTCAGTCGGCAGCGGCACGGGACCGGTGATGGTGGCGCCGGTTCGCTGAGCCGTTTCGACGATGGACTGAGCCGACTTGTCGAGCTGCTGGTGGTCGTAGCCCTTGAGCCGGATACGGATCTTCTGTGCCATAGCGAACCGGCGCCCCTACTACTTGATGACCTCGGTGACCACGCCCGCACCGACGGTGCGGCCGCCCTCGCGGACGGCGAAGCGCAGACCCTGGTCCATGGCGATCGGCTGAATCAGCTCGACCTCCATGTTCGTGTTGTCGCCCGGCATGACCATCTCCTGGCCCTCCGGGAGCTTGATCGCGCCCGTCACGTCCGTCGTGCGGAAGTAGAACTGCGGGCGGTAGTTGTTGAAGAACGGCGTGTGCCGGCCACCCTCGTCCTTCGAGAGCACGTACACCTCTGCCTTGAAGTGCGTGTGCGGCGTGATCGAGCCGGGCTTGGAGAGCACCTGCCCGCGCTCGACCTCCTCGCGCTTGACACCGCGCAGGAGCGCGCCGGCGTTGTCTCCCGCCTGCGCGAAGTCGAGGGTCTTCTGGAACATCTCGAGGCCCGTGACGACGGTCTTCTCCGTCTCGGGATGGATGCCAACGATCTCAACCTCGTCGCCCGACTTGATCTGGCCCTGCTCGATGCGGCCGGTGACGACGGTGCCGCGACCGGTGATCGTGAAGACGTCCTCGATCGGCATGAGGAACGGCTTGTCCACGTCGCGCTCCGGCTCCGGGATGTACTCGTCGACGGCGTTCATCAACTCGAGGATCTTCGGGATCCACTCGCCGTCGCCCTCGAGAGCCTTCAGCGCAGAGACCTGAACGATCGGGATCTCGTCGCCGGGGAAGTCGTATCTCGAGAGGAGCTCGCGCACTTCCAGCTCGACCAGCTCGAGCAGCTCGGGGTCGTCGACCATGTCGGCCTTGTTCAGGGCGACGACGATCGACGGGACCTCGACCTGGCGCGCCAGGAGGATGTGCTCGCGCGTCTGCGGCATCGGGCCGTCGGCGGCGGACACGACGAGGATCGCGCCGTCCATCTGGGCGGCGCCCGTGATCATGTTCTTGATGTAGTCCGCGTGCCCGGGGCAGTCGACGTGCGCGTAATGGCGCTTCGCCGTCTCGTACTCGACGTGCGAGGTGTTGATCGTGATGCCACGCGCCTTCTCCTCCGGCGCGTTGTCGATCTCCTCGAAGCTCTTGACGCCTGTCGTGGACGTCCCCTGATCCGCGAGCACCTTGGTGATCGCCGCGGTCAGCGTCGTCTTCCCATGGTCGATGTGACCGATGGTGCCGACGTTGAGGTGCGGCTTGGTGCGCTCGAACTTCTGCTTGCCCATGCTTCTCCTTCCTTGTGTTACGCGTCGCTCGTGACCAGCTCGGCCGCGATCGATTGCGGAATTTCTTCGTAACGCTCGAATTGCATCGTGAACTCCGCGCGTCCCTGCGTCATCGAACGCAAGTCGGTCGCGTACCCGAACATCTCAGCCAACGGGACGATGGCCTTGATCACCTGCGCGTTGCCGACCGGCTCGAGGCTCTCGACGCGACCGCGGCGGGAGTTGAGGTTGCCCATCACGTCGCCCAGGTAGTCCTCGGGCGTGATCACCTCGACGGTCATCACCGGCTCGAGCAGCTTTGACTTGCCGCGCTTCATGGCCTCCTTGAACGCCATCGAACCGGCGACCTTGAAGGCCATCTCGCTCGAGTCGACGTCGTGGTACGACCCGTCGACGAGCTCGATGCGGATGTCGACAACGGGATACCCCGCGAGCACCCCAGATTCCATCGCCTCCTGGATGCCGAGGTCGACTGCCGGGATGTACTCCCTCGGGATCTTCCCGCCGACGATCTTGTCCACGAACTCGTAGCCGTCGCCTGCCGTCAGCGGCTCGGCGTTGATGACGGCGTGTCCATACTGGCCGCGCCCACCCGTCTGGCGGACGAAGCGTCCTTCGACGTTCTCGACGGCCTTCCCCATCGTCTCGCGGTAGGCGACCTGCGGCCGGCCCACGTTCGCATCGACGTTGAACTCCCGCTTGAGGCGGTCGACGATGATCTCCAGGTGCAGCTCGCCCATGCCGGCGATCAGCGTCTGGCCGGTCTCTTCGTCCGTGCGCACACGGAAGGTCGGGTCCTCCTCGGTGAGGCGCTGGAGACCCGTCGAGAGCTTGTCCTGATCGGCCTTCGACTTCGGCTCGACGGCCACCGAGATGACCGGGTCCGGGAAGCTCATGGACTCGAGCTTGATCGGCGCGGTGTTCGTGGCGAGCGTGTCGCCGGTTGTCGTGTCCTTGAGCCCCACGCCGGCCGCGATCTCGCCCGCGCTGATTGCCTCGCGCTCCTCGCGGTGATTGGCGTGCATCTGGAGGATGCGACCGATGCGCTCCGTCTTCCCGGTGTTCGTGTTCAGCACGCGGTCGCCCGCCTTGAGCTGACCCGAGTACACGCGGAAGTAGGTGAGTTTGCCGACGTACGGGTCTGACATGACCTTGAAGGCGAGCGCGGAGAACGGCTCGTCAGTCGCGGGACGCCGCGAGAGCTCGTGCTCCGTGCGCGGGTCGACCCCGTGCACGGGCGGCACGTCGAGCGGACTGGGGAGATAGTCGATGACCGCGTCGAGCAGCGGCTGCACGCCCTTGTTCTTGAAGGCCGAGCCGAGCAGGACCGGCGTGATTCTGTTGGCGAGCGTGCCCTTGCGGAGCGCCCGCCTGATCATGTCGGGAGTCACGGACTCCTCGTCCAGCAGGTAGGTCTCGGTCAGCTCGTCGTCGAACTCGGCGACCGCGTCGATCAGCTGGTGGTGGTACTCCTGGGCCTGCTCCGCGAGCTCCGCCGGGATGTCGCCGATCTCCATCTTCGTGCCGAGGTCGTCTGCCCACGTGATCGCGCGCATCTCCACCAGGTCGACCACACCGCGGTGGTGTTCCTCCTGGCCGATCGGCAGCTGCACGGGCACGGGGTGCGCGCCGAGGCGATCGACCATGGACTGGATCGCCGCAAAGAAGTCCGCGCCGATGCGGTCCATCTTGTTGATGAAAGCGATTCGGGGAACGCCGTAGCGCTCGGCCTGCCGCCAGACCGTCTCGGACTGGGGCTGGACGCCCGCGACCGCGTCGAAGACGGCGATGGCGCCATCGAGGACGCGCAGGCTCCGCTCCACTTCGACCGTAAAGTCCACGTGGCCGGGCGTATCGATAATGTTGATGCGAAAATCGCGCCAGAACGCCGTTGTGGCGGCGGACGTGATCGTGATCCCACGCTCCTGCTCCTGCGCCATCCAGTCCATCGTCGCGGCGCCTTCGTGGACCTCGCCCATCTTGTGGGTGCGGCCCGTGTAGTAGAGGATCCGCTCGGTCGTCGTGGTCTTGCCCGCGTCGATGTGGGCCATGATCCCGATGTTCCGGACGCGGTCGAGTGCGACTTCGCTTCTGATGTCGACGGCCATCTGACTTACCACCGGCCGCGCAGCGGCCCGTCCGCGCCAGCGGACCAGGGGAGGGGGCGCGGAGGAACCGGGAGGTTCCACCGCCGGACACCAATCACTCTTGCGCCTGCCATCACCATCTGTAGTGCGCGAAGGCCTTGTTCGCCTGCGCCATCCGGTAGACGTCGTCCTTGCGCTTGAAGGCGCCGCCCTGCTGGTTCAGGGCGTCGAGGATCTCGTTCGAGAGCTTGTCGACCATGCCCTTCTCGCGGCGATCGCGCGCGTAGTCGACGAGCCAGCGCACGGCGAGCGTGCGGGCACGCCGCTGCGGCACCTCGACGGGAACCTGATAGTTGGCCCCACCCACTCGGCGGCTCTTGACCTCGAGCACGGGCGTCACGGTCTTGACGGCCTGCTCGAGCACCTCGACCGGAGGCTTGCCGGTCTTCTCGCCGATTCGCGTGAGCGCGTCGTAGACGATCTGCTCGGCGGTCGACTTCTTGCCGCGGGTCATCACCTTGTTGATCACCTGCGTGACGAGCGGCGAGTTGTAGACAGGATCCGGCTCGATCGGCCGGGCCTGAACTTCGGCACGGCGAGGCATCAGCTACCCCGCTTGGCGCCGTACTTGGAACGACCCTGCTTGCGGTCGGACACGCCGGCAGCGTCGAGCGCTGCCCGGATCACCTTGTAGCGGACGCCCGGCAGGTCCTTGACGCGGCCGCCGCGGACGAGCACGACCGAGTGCTCCTGGAGGTTGTGCCCTTCGCCAGGAATGTAGGTGGTGACCTCCTGCCCGTTCGTCAGGCGGACGCGCGCCACCTTCCGGAGAGCCGAGTTCGGCTTCTTCGGAGTGTGGGTGAACACGCGCGTGCAGACGCCGCGCTTCTGCGGCGCCCCGCCGAGGGCAGGGGTCTTCGTCTTCCCCTTCTGGAGAGTGCGACCCTTGCGGACGAGTTGGTTGACGGTGGGCATGGACCTCCTGGATTTCCCTTCTCACACAGCAACGGTCGGCGGGGCCGATGGCCCTGCCAACCGGACGAGGCATGGTACCGAAAGGAGAGACACCCCGCAAACCACGGAATCCCGCTTCTCAAGCGGAACCAGGAGGCGATTTTGCCCCGTTTTTCAGCCGGTGGCGACGACCGTTTTTCTTCTTTGCAAAGACTAGTAGGACTGCTCGGACGCCACTACAGTGAGTTGGCGTTCCTCGGCTTTCCTGCGGCAGATCGATGACGACAATTCTGATCGGGATCAGTGTGGGCCTGGGCGCCCTCGTGGTGCTGCTCCTGGCCCTGCTCGTCGTCCGCTGGCGCTCTGACAGCTCCGCCGACGAGCGTGTCGCCGAGGTCGTAGCGAGCCTGAACGCCCGTATGGACGAATTGGGACGGGAGCTGGCCGGGGCCCTCGAACGTGCGGAGGAGGAGGGTCGGCGGAGCCGGATCTTCGGGGAGCTCGCGGGAACGATCGACCTGGACGAGGTGCTGTCGCGGACGCTCGAGGCGGCCGGCGCGCTCGAGGGCGCCGACGCGGCGCTGATCATGCTCCCCGATCCCCAGGGTGCGAAACCGCTCGTCGCGACGCTCGGCCTGTCCGTCGAGGAGGCGGAACGGCACGCGATCACCGGCCCGCCTGACGGGCGCCTGGCCCGGTCGATCTCGATGTCCTACACCTATCCGGAGCTCGAGCGAGGAGACCGCGACGAAGCGGTGATCAGCAGCGGGCTCGCCGTCCCGCTGCCCGGCGAGAGCTCGACCCTCGGGTATCTGACGATCTTCACGCGCACGAGGGGTCACCAGTACTCGGACGAGGACGTTCGACAGCTCGAGAGCCTCGCGGTCCACGCTGGCCCGGCGATCGAAAACGCGAATCGTTTCCGAGAGGCCCGCCAGCTCGCCGACCTCGACGCACTGACCGGGCTCCACAATCGGCGCTTCTTCCACGAGACACTCGCGCGCGAGTGTGCGCGCGCGCACCGCTACGAGCGGAACCTGTCCCTCATCGTCTTCGACCTGGACGACTTCAAGGACGTCAACGATCGCATCGGCCATTTGGCGGGAGACGCCGTTCTCGCAGAGGCCGGAGAGCGAGTGCGGGACGTCGTGCGAACCGCGGACGTCGCCTGCCGTGTCGGCGGCGACGAGTTCGCGATCATCCTCCCCGAGTCGTCGATCGGCGACGCGGACCAGCTCTATCGCCGGATCCAGAACGCGATCTCCTCACGGCCGCTCGGCCAGGGCGGGAAGCTGTTTCTGTCCGCGGGCGTCGCGGAGCTGCGCGCCGAGGACGATCCGGTCTCCCTCTTCCAGCGCGCGGACGACGCCCTGTACCGGGCGAAGGAGGCGGGCAAGGGTCGCGTCATGTCGGCCAACTCACCGCGGCTCGGCCCCGCGTAGCTCTTTCTCTCAGCCGGTGACGGCGAGGAAGGGGAGGTAGTTCGTCAGGTCGACTTCGCTCAGCTCCGGCATCTGGTCGCGCCAGCAGATCGCTTCGCTCAGGGCAGCCCGTTGGGCGGCCATCAACCATGCTGGAAAACGGTCTTCGCGTGCCTGTGCCATGAGCGCGCTCCGGATGGCGGCCCGCACGCTCCCGAGAGGAAGGGTGCCGAGCGGCTGCGGTGGTCCCAGAGGACGAACGTCGACCTGCCCGAGAGGCGACCAGACCTTCGACCAACGACCTGAAGCGATGTTCATCAGCTGCGGCGGCGCGGTCGAAGCCAGCGCGTAGCCGGAGCGCTGCCCGCCGAGCCACTGCGCGCCGGCCTTCGCCTGTACAAGCCGGGCATCCAGGTCGCCGTACGTGTCGTGGTAATCGGCGATTGCTTTCCCGGTCGGGGCGGAGACACGGAACTTGCTCTCGATGCGCGCATGCCGCAGCTCGTCGCCGATCACGCTTCGCGCGACGGACAGACCGGTGTGCGCCTGCGCGATCGCGTTCAGGTAGGCGCCTCGAGACCCGCCGAACCGCGCCGCGATGATCGAACGCTCCGCCGCGAGGATGTCCGAGTACTTCACTGGCACAGCCTTCTGCTCCACGGCTCGAGCGAACGCGTTGGAGAACGCGAGCTCGGGATCGCCGGTGAGCTTGAGCAGCGGATGGATCGCTGACCAGCGCACCGTCCCCTTCCCGATCTGGCATCTCAAGCCCGGCGAGAGGATCAGCTGTCCTTCCGTGCGTGAGGCGACGAATCCTTTCCCCGCTGCCCGCGGCCCGTTGCAAAGAGCCGGGCTCCGGGTCCAGAGGTACACGCATGCCGCGCGCTCCTTCGCCGGATCCATTTCACCCGGCGTGGTCTTCCACTGCGCCCATCCCCACGACCACACCGAGCTGAACTTCATCTCGCGCGCGACGTAGCCGGCCGCGAGCGCCTGCCACTTGACGGTGCGAAACCACGGCTCGGCGGCGAGGCCTTCACGGCCACCGCTCCCTTTCGTCGTCTGAAAGCCGAGAAAGACTCCGAGCTTCGAGACCGGGATGCCGATTTTCGTGAAGTCGAGAATCCCGTTCCGGAACGCCTGGCGTAGCGTGCGGCTGCCGCGGATCGGCCCCTGCTTGTAGATCAACGGCGCCGGGAAGTACACCTCGCGGACGATTCCGGCCACGTCTGCGACCTGATGCCACCAGTCGCCTGCGGCTCCGTCCGTGTACGGCTTCGCGTTGACGAGCAGCCAGGGCTGTGCTCCTCGCTGGCGCAACGTCTGCAGGAAGAGCAGCACGTTCGCGCGGTACTGCGCATTGGTTGGCGACCACGGCACGGCGAGCCATGAGCCGAAGAGCTCGTTTTCGGCGATGACGGGATTCGAGCAGTCCATCGCCTGCGCGGCGTATTCGTAGAACTTGTTCGCCTTGTCCACGATCGTGCTGGGGTCGGCCGGTGCGCTCGTCGTCCCCACGCGTTTGTTGAGGTAGAGGTCGAAGTACGCCGTTTGCGCACCGCCGGCTCGCAGCTTCGGCGGATAGATCAGATTCGAGGCGAGCGCGGTCACGCCCGGTCGTGCGAAGAGGTTCCAGAACGGGACCGACCCGTCGGCGAAGTCGAGCCAAACCGGCGTCTTGCCGGTGAACAGTGAGCAGTTCGCCTGCAGCCTCTCTGCAGGCGCCCGAGCGCTGCCGAGAAGGGCGAACGCGGCGGCGACAGCGACGGCGGCGGCCAGGACCCCGAGCCTCTTCACCGGCAACAGGGTAACCGCGAAAACGGCCGTCCTAACGAACGTTTTACGTTTTGAGCCGGAGTCGACTTCCGCCGCCGCTCGCGCTAGCTTTGGATCGTGGGGCGGTCGAGGCTCGCGTTCGCGCTCGTTGCCGTCGCCGGCGTGGCCGTCGCCACGGTGGCGATCGCAGCGGGCTCGAGCAACTCGCGCACGGAAACGCATGCAGCCGCACCGACGTGGGCGGCCGTCGCGCCGATCTTCGCGGAGAAGTGCGCGGGCTGTCACACGCCCGGCGGCATCGCGCCGTTCTCTCTCCGTAACGCGCGGACCGCCGCCGCCTACGCGAACGGGATCCTCGTGATGACGAAGCTCGGACGGATGCCGCCGTGGATGCCGGGACCGGATTCTCCTGCGTACCTCGGTCAGTCGCGCCGCATCTTGACTCCGGCCGAGAAGGAGCTGATCGCCCGCTGGGTTCGTGGCGGTGCGCGAATCGGAGCCGGACGACCCGCCAAGCCCGTCGGCGGAACGACCAACGCGCCGGGAACGACTATGACGCTCGCTCCGTCGCGGTCGTACCTGCCGAAGGCGGCGGTCGGTGGGCTGGACGACTACCACTGCTTCCTACTCGAGCCGCACTTGACGCAGGACTCGTATGTAACGAGCGCAGTCATCAAGCCGCAGCAAGCGAGCATCGTGCACCACGTGATCCTCTTCGAGGCCGCGGGCGAGAACGCCGCAGACGCAAGGCGGCTCAACGCGTCGTCGGGCGGGAACGGCTGGACCTGCTTCGGCGGGCCCGGCTTGTCCGAGACACACCCGACGGCCGATTCGGCCGCGAACGACCGGCTCGGCGCACCGCCGTGGATCAGCGCCTGGGTTCCGGGTCACACGACGAACGACACGCCCGCAGGAACGGGCGTCCTCGTCCAGGCCGGAGCCGCCATCGTGATGCAGGTGCACTACAACCTGATTCACAAGGCCAAGCGGGACCGCTCGCACGCCGTGATCCGGTTCGCACCCGCGGCCACCACGAAGCTGACCCCGCTTAACACGATCCTGATGCCGGCTCCGGTCGAGCTCCCCTGCCCGCGCGGCGTGCAGTCGGAGCTCTGCTCGCGCGACGTCGCCGTCCGAGAGGAGGTCCGCAAGTACGGCTACAACGCCGCCCTGATCCCGTCCGGGCTTCTGTACATCTGCGGCAAGTCCCTTGCCGACTACCCGAGCTCACCCGCGAGCGTGAGGTCGCTGACCACGAGCTGCGATCGCCGGGTCAACCGCCCGCTCCGCCTCTACGGCGTCGCCGGGCACATGCACATCCGTGGGGTTGACATCCGGATCACCCTGAACGGGAAGACGCTGCTCCACATCCCGCGCTGGAACTTCCACTGGCAGGACGCGTACTACCTCCAGCAGCCGGTCGACGCCAACGTCGGCGACACGATCCGCGTCACGTGCAGGTTCGACAACTCGAAGATCAAGCAGCCGCTCGTGAACGGCAAGCTGCTGAAGCCGCGGTACGTCCTCTGGGGCGAAGGCACGA
The DNA here is from genome assembly GCA_046724565.1 of Actinomycetota bacterium. GTDB lineage: Bacteria > Actinomycetota > Thermoleophilia > Gaiellales > Gaiellaceae > 3-1-20CM-4-69-9. Next base: position 17,580 of record JBKOWS010000066.1, read on the forward strand.
CGGACGAGATGTGCCTCGGCTTGCTCCAAGCTGCGGATAGGTAGCGCGCAAGGCTGGGGTCAGACCCCGACTTGGGGTCTGAACCCGCGAGGCCGGGCTTTGCCCGGCCTCGCTACCAACCGTTTTATCTAGCTGAGAGAATCATCATGGCGCCGAAGGCGCGGGATTCTCACGCTTCGTCGAGGGGAGAATCCACCTCCGGGATCTCCTCCGCCTCGATGTCGCTGCGAGGCTCTTCCTCGCCGCCGTCCCCGCCGAAGTCGAGCCCAAGGGAATCGAGGTCGATGCCGTTGCCGCCACCGGAGTCGATCTCCTCGAGCGCCGCCAGCAGCTGCTCCTCCGTCGCCGGCCGCATGTAGGCGGACGGCGGCACCTTGTCGGACGGGCCGATCTCGATCCCGCGGTACTGCTTGAGCCCCGTGGCCGCCGGGATCAGCTTCCCGATGATCACGTTCTCCTTCAGCCCGAGGAGGCGGTCGACCTTGCCTTCGATCGAGGCGTCCGTCAGCACCTTTGTCGTCTCCTGGAAGGACGCGGCCGAGAGGAAGGACTCGGTGGCGAGCGACGCCTTCGTGATCCCGAGGATCAGCGGCTCGAACGTCGCCTGCTCCTTCTTGTCCTTCTTCACCCGCGCGTTCTCACGATCGAGCACCGTCTTGTCGACGAGCTGGCCCGGCAGCAGGTCGGTGTCGCCGGCGTTCTCGACCCGCACCTTCTTCAGCATCTGCCGAACGATCAGCTCGATGTGCTTGTCGTGGATCTCCACGCCCTGCGACTTGTAGACCTTCTGCACCTCACCGACGAGGTACAGCTCCGTCTCCGTGTAGCCCTTCAGGCGCAGGAGGTCGGCCGGATTGAGCGACCCCTCGTGCAGGGCGTCGCCCGGCTCCACTTCCTGTCCCTTGGTCACCAGCAGGCGAGTGCGCCTCGGCAGCTGAATCGCCTTCGGCTCCTCGTCGTCCTTCAGGTCGTGGGGAATGATCGTGATCTTCGGGCCGCGCTCGGTGTCCTCGATGTCGACCTTGCCGCCGACCTCGGCGAGCGTGGCCGCACCCTTCGGATTCCGGGCCTCGAAGATCTCGACGACCCGCGGAAGGCCGTGCGTGATGTCCGCGCCGGCGACACCGCCGGTGTGGAACGTCCGCATCGTCAGCTGCGTTCCGGGCTCGCCGATCGACTGGGCCGCGATGATGCCGACCGCGTCGCCGATCTCGGCCGTCTCGCCCGTGGCAAGGAACGTCCCGTAACACGTCCGGCACACACCGAACTCGCTCTTGCACTTCAGCACCGAGCGGACGGGAAGCTTCACCTGGTCGACGGCCTCGCCGAGCGCCTCGATGATCTCCTCGAGGACGGGTGCAGTGACCTCCTCGCCCTTCTCGGCGACGACTGTCTTGCCCGGCTTGCCGCTCGCGAGCGGCTTGTGCACCTCGGCCGCAAGCGTCCGACCGAAGAGGCTCTTGTTGATCCCCTCCGGAACACGAATCGGGAGCTCGACGAACTCCTTCGTCTTGCAGTCCTCGTCACGGATGATCACGTCCTGCGACACGTCGACCAGACGCCGCGTGAGGTACCCCGAGTCAGCGGTGCGGAGCGCCGTGTCGGCCAGCCCCTTGCGAGCGCCATGCGTCGAGATGAAGTACTCGAGCACCGACAGGCCTTCCATGAAGTTGGCCTTGATCGGGCGCTCGATGATCTCGCCCTTCGGATTCGCCATCAGGCCGCGCATACCAGCGAGCTGGCGGATCTGCTTCGAGGATCCGCGGGCGCCGGAGTTGGCCATCATGTAGATCGGGTTCAGCTCGTAGAAGGTCCGCTCCATCGCGTCCGCAACGGTGTCGGTGGCCTCCGTCCAGATGTTCACGATCGACTCGTGGCGCTCCTCGTCGGTGATCAGACCGCGCTCGTACTGGGCCTCGACCTTGGCGACGCGCTCCTCGTACTCGGCGAGGATCTCTTCCTTGTCCGGCGGGATGACGATGTCGTTCTTCGAGATCGTCACGCCGGCCTGGGTCGCGTAGTTGAAGCCGAGGCTCTTGATCGTGTCGAGCACGCTGGCGATGGAATGCGCGCCGTACTCGTCGACGAGCTCGGTGATGAACGCATCGAGCTCGCGCTTCGGAAGCGTGCGGTTGATGTAGTCGTGGAGCGGGCCCCGGGACTCGTAATCCTCGACGGCCTCGGCGAGCGCACGCTCCACCTCGGCGTTGAAGATGACGCGCCCGGCGGTCGTCAGCAGCAAGTCGCCGTTCCAGCGGAACTCGATCGGCTGCTGCATCGTGACCTGCCCTGCCTCGAGAGCGTGCTCCACCTCTTCCTCTGACTGGAACCTGGGTGGCCTCGGATCGAGGTCCTCGGCATTGACCGCCGAAAGATCCCGGTCGCAGTACGTCAGGTAGTAGGTGCCCAGCACCATGTCCTTCGTCGGCGTGGCCAGCGGTCGGCCGCTCGCAGGCGAGAGGATGTTGTTCGAGGAGAGCATCAGGATGCGCGCCTCGGCCTGTGCCTCCGCCGAGAGCGGCAGATGCACGGCCATCTGGTCACCGTCGAAGTCCGCGTTGAACGCGTGGCAGACGAGCGGATGAACCTGGATCGCCTTGCCTTCGACGAGCACCGGCTCGAACGCCTGGATGCCGAGGCGGTGCAGCGTCGGCGCCCGGTTGAGCAGCACGGGATGCTCGGCGATGACCTCCTCGAGCACGTCCCAGACCTCCTCGGTCATCGAGTCGACGTACTTCTTGGCGGCCTTGATGTTCTGGACGGACTTCCGCTCGACGAGCCGGCTCATGATGAACGGCTTGAAGAGCTCGAGCGCCATCAGCTTCGGCAGGCCGCACTGGTGCAGCTTCATGTTCGGCCCTGACACGATCACCGACCGGCCGGAGTAGTCCACGCGCTTGCCCAGCAGGTTCTGCCGGAACCGGCCCTGCTTGCCCTTGAGCATGTCGGACAGTGACTTGAGCGGGCGGTTGCCCGGCCCGGTCACCGATCGACCGCGGCGGCCGTTGTCGAACAGCGCGTCGACGGCCTCCTGAAGCATCCGCTTCTCGTTGTTGACGATGATCTCCGGCGCCCCGAGATCGAGCAGCCGCTTCAACCGGTTGTTCCGGTTGATCACCCGCCGGTAGAGGTCGTTCAGGTCGCTCGTCGCGAAGCGGCCACCGTCGAGCTGCACCATCGGGCGCAGCTCCGGTGGAATGACCGGGATCGCCTCGAGGATCATCCACTCGGGACGGTTCTCCGAGGTGATGAACGCATTCACGACCTTGAGGCGCTTGATCGCGCGCTGCTGCTTCTGCCCCTTCGACGTGCGGATCGTCTCGCGCAGCGAGCCGGCCTCGGCCTTGAGGTCGAGGTCCTTGAGCAGGTCGCGAATCGCCTCTGCTCCCATGCCGCCGCGGAAGTAGACGCCGAACCCGTACGGCGAGCCGAAGCGGTCCTTCAGCTCGCGGAAGAGCTGCTCGTCGTTGACGATCATCTTCGGCTCGAGGTCCTTGAACAGCAGCCACGTCTGCTCGAGGCGGTTGACCGAGTCGACGGCCGCATCGCGTGCGTCGCCGCGGCGCGACTCGATGTCGAGGTACATCTCGCGCACCTTCAGCGCCCACTGGATGATCGCGTCGAGATCCTCCTTCTGGATCTTTCCGTCGGTCCGGAGGCAGAGGTCGTTCGTCAGCTCGCGGATGTCCTGCTCGCCGTCCCACGTGTCTACGACATCGGCCAGCAGGCCGTTGCCGAGCTCGCGCGCGCGGTCGAGGTTCTTCATGTCGACGCCCTCGACGTACTTCGCGTCCTCCTCGGCGATCTCGTCGCCCTCGAGGAGCGCGTCGAGGATGCGGTTGATGTGCTTCGAGATGGCGCCCTTCTTCGAGCCGGTGGCCTTCGCCTGCTGCTTGAACAGCGGGTCCAGCCCGCTCAGGATCTGCTCCCCTGCGACGGCGACGTTCTCGAGCTCACGCGGGGTGAGCTTGCGGTCGTCGCGGATCGCAGCGTTGCGGACGAGCTCGCGGATCTTCTTCGAGTCCTCGGTCGTGATCTGCCCGACGAGATCGGGGAACATCTTGCCGGCGAGGTCGCGCACGTCCTCGAGCGTCGGCATCGCCTGTTCCTCGGCCCAGTTCGAGAGGCCGCGTGCCCAGAAGTCGTCGTCCTCGTCGAAGCCCTTGTCCTTGCCCTTCGCGAAGTACTCGCGGCGTCGCTTGAGCCGGTCCTCGAGCGCGGCGAGCGCCTCTTCGCGGTCGACCTCGATGCGCTCGGCCTCCGCCTTGACCTTGTCCTCGAGGTCGTTCAGGTCCTTCTTGCGCGCCGCGACGTCGACCGCCGTAACGATCGAAGCGGCGAAGTAGAGGACCTTCTCGAGCTCGCGGGGTGCGATGTCGAGCAGATAGCCGATGCGGCTCGGAACGCCCTTGAAGAACCAGATGTGCGACACGGGCGCCGCGAGGTCGATGTGGCCCATGCGCTCACGCCGGACCTTCTGCCGCGTCACCTCGACGCCGCAGCGCTCGCAGATGATGCCCTTGTAGCGGACGCGCTTGTACTTCCCGCAATAGCACTCCCAGTCCTTGGTCGGACCGAAGATGCGCTCGCAGAAGAGACCGTCGCGCTCCGGCTTGAGCGTCCGGTAGTTGATCGTCTCCGGCTTGGTTACCTCGCCGGAGGACCAGTCGCGAATCTGCTTGCTGGAGGCAAGCCCGATGCGAATGGCGTCGAATTCGTTGATGTCGATCAAGTTAGAAACTCTCCTCCATTTCATCCCGCGCAGACTGCGGCGTCGCTTCGCGCCGCCTCCGCTGCACGCTCCGATCTCGGTTCTTGTCTAGGTAGTTCGTCCTCATTCTTCGAGCTCCAATTCACCTTCGGCCAACGCTGGCGCCTCTTCCGGCTCCTCTTCGTCCTCGGAAACCGCGACGTCGCTGAGGTCGCCGAGCGCCTCGTCGTTCGGCAACGCCATCTCGCCGTCCTGGTCGACGCGCTCCTGCCCCTCCTCTGCCTCTTCGGCCGTCGGCGGGCGGGCAGCTGCGCGCAGCGAGCCGGGTGAGAGGTCGATTCCGAGCTCCTCCGCGGCTCGCAGCAGCTCGTCGTCCTCCTCGCGCACCTCGACCGTCGTCCCCTCGTCCGAGAGGACGTTGACGTCGAGCGCGAGCGACTGCATCTCCTTGAGCAACACCTTGAAGCTCTCGGGGATGGAAGGCTCGGCGATGTTCTCGCCCTTGACGATCGCCTCGTACGCCTTCACGCGTCCGACCGTGTCGTCGGACTTGATCGTGAGCATTTCCTGCAACGTGTAGGCCGCGCCGTATGCCTCGAGCGCCCAGACCTCCATCTCGCCGAAGCGCTGACCGCCGAACTGCGCCTTGCCGCCGAGCGGCTGCTGCGTGACGAGGGAGTACGGGCCAGTCGAGCGCGCGTGGATCTTGTCGTCCACGAGATGCAGCAGCTTCAGGATGTACATGAAGCCGATCGTCACCTTTTGCTCGTAGGGCTGTCCGGTCTTGCCGTTGAACAGGCGCACCTTCCCGGAGACCTTCCGGCCGACGGGCCGGTTCTCGTTGACCACGAACTTGATCGGCGAGTCGGGATGCTCGTTCGCCCACTTGACCAGCGCCTCGTCGACGTCCTCCTCAGTGGCGCCGTCGAACACCGGAGTCGCGACCGGATGCGGATTGTCCGCGGCAATCGGCTTGCCGGACAGTCCGTTCGACTCTTCGCCGTTCGCGAAGACGCCGTGCGCCGCTGCCCAGCCGAGGTGCGTCTCGAGGATCTGGCCGATGTTCATCCGGCTCGGCACGCCGAGCGGGTTGAGCACGACGTCGACCGGTCGACCGTCCTCGAGGAACGGCATGTCCTCTTCGGGGACGATCTTCGAAATGACGCCCTTGTTGCCGTGGCGGCCGGCAAGCTTGTCGCCCTCCGCGATCTTGCGCTTCTTGGCAACGTACACGCGCACGAGCTCGTTGACGCCTGGTGAGAGGTCGTCGCCGGCCTCGCGCGAGAAGGTCTTCACGTCGATGACCTTGCCGCCCTCGCCGTGGGGAACCTTCAGCGAGGTGTCGCGGACCTCCCGTGCCTTCTCCTTGAAGATCGCCCGGATCAGCTTCTCCTCGGCGGTCAGCTCGGTCTCGCCCTTGGGCGTGACCTTGCCCACGAGCAGGTCGCCGGAGCCGACCTCGGCACCGATGCGGACGACGCCGCGGTCGTCGAGGTCCTTCAGTGACTCCTCCGAGCGGTTCGGGATGTCCCGCGTGATCTCTTCGTCACCGAGCTTGGTCGAGCGCGCGTCGATCTCGTACTCGTGGATGTGGATCGACGACAGCACGTCTTCCTTCACGAGCCGCTCGGAGATGACGATCGCGTCCTCGAAGTTGTAGCCCTCGAACGGCATGAACGCGACCAGCAGGTTGGCGCCCAGCGCGAGCTCACCCTGATCGGTCGAGCTGCCGTCGGCGAGCACCTGCTCTGCGCTGACCTTCTCGCCGAGCTCGACAATCGGCTTATGGTGGATAAGGGTGCCCTGGTTCGAGCGCATGAACTTCGTCAGTGGGTACTCGTCCTTGCCGTCCTTCGTCTCGACCGTGATGTGACCGGCGTCGACGTCGACGACGGTGCCGGCCTGCTGAGACAGGACGACGTCACCGGTGTCGATGGCCGCGCGGTACTCGAGTCCCGTTCCGACGATCGGAGCCTGCGTGATCATCAGCGGCACGGCCTGCCGCTGCATGTTCGCGCCCATCAGCGCGCGGTTCGCGTCGTTGTGCTCCAGGAACGGGATCAGTGCCGTCGCGACCGACACGATCTGCGCCGGGGCGACGTCCATGAACTGGATGTCCTTCGGC
>JBKOWS010000017.1:0-40942 GCA_046724565.1 Actinomycetota bacterium
CGTGAGGGCCTGGAGGCGGCGAAGGCCGAGGAGGGAACGGTCGTGCTGGCGATCGAGGTCGACCGCTACGAGGGCGTGCCCAGCTACGAGAGCTGGTGGGACGTCCCGGTCGCCGAGGTCTCCGAGGTCGAGTCGGTGCGCCAAGCTCGTGCGGCGTACGAGCGGGCCCGCTCCGCACCGTGATCGCTCGCTACCTGTCCGAAGAGCGCGCTTTAGGCAGATGTAAGGCAAGGGCTGGGTCAGGCGTTCGGGGCGATGACGACTTTCATGGCTTCTTCGTGCTGCGAGAGCTCGACTGCCTCCTCGGTCCGCTCCAACGGGAGGCGGTGGGTGACGACGTCGCGCAGGGGTAGCTCGTCGAGGTGGGCGGCCATCGCTTCCATCGCCGGGACGTAGGCGTCGGCGGTCTCGCCGCCGACGCCGAGGATGCAGACGTTGCGCGTGCAGACGTCGCTGTTCGGGTTCACGGGCACGGGCCCGAGGTCGACGAACGCGCCGGCCTCGACGATCGTGCCGCCCCAGCGGACGAGCTCGAGCGCTTCGAGGAAGGTCCCAGGGACGCCTGTGCAGTCGACGACGACATCCACGCCGCGTCCTTCCGTGCGCTCGCGGACCGCTTCGAGCCGCTGCTCCCGCTCCGTCTGCGACGCATCGAGCGTCAGCGTCGCCCCGAAGCGCTCCCCGAACCGCAGGCGCGAAGGAAGCACGTCGAGGACGATCAGCTCGCCGCAGCCTAGAAAGCGCGCCTTGATCGCGTGGCAGAGGCCGAGCGGTCCGACTCCGATTACAGCGACTGAGCTCCTAGGCCAGAACGTGTGCGGCGAGGGAAGCCGGGCCGCAGCATCGAGGCCGTGCGTGACGGCCATCACCTCGGTCAGCACGGCGACCTCTGACGGGAGCTCGTCGGGCACGCGGAAGATCGGCGTTCCCGGCAGCAGGTACATGAGCTCAGCCCAGCCGCCGAAGAGATGAGGCGGACGCTTCGCGTTGAGGCTGTTGCCATAGTCCTCGAGCCGCTCGCACGCGTAGTACGGAAAGCCCGCGCGGCAGAACCAACACTCTCCGCACGCGACGTTCGCTCCCGGGACGATGCGGTCTCCGGGACGGAGGGGCGAGCCGTCGGTCGCAAGCACCTCGCCGCCGGTCTCGACGACGACACCGACGTTCTCGTGCCCGCAGATCAGCGGGTATTCGAGCCGCCGTCCGTGCGCCGTGCCCGCGTACTGGATCGTCTCGCCGCGAAACGTGTGCTTGTCGGTCCCGCACACGCCGGAGTACACGATCTGCATGACCACCGCTCCCGGTTCGGGGTCCGGACGTGGGAACGTCTCAACCTCGATCCGGCCCGGCTCGGTCATGACGGCGGCGCGGACGCCGTTCACAGAGTGCGGCACCGGCGCCGGACCGCGCGATCGTACTCGAGCCGCGCCTCGCGCACGCCCTTAACCTTCGCGACCTCGGCGACGGGGACGTCCCACCACGTGACGTAGTTGGGAACGGCCTCGTTGCCGCAAGACCTGCAGGTGGAGGAGTTGGAACGGGAGGGCGAAGCCTCAGCGGCTCCGCCCTCCTCAGCCTCGCGTACGCGCTGCGCCACCTACGAGCCGAACACCTCGTTAAAGGCGTCGATGTAGGCCTGCTCGTTGCTGGACGGGCCCTTCAGCACCATCGACAGCGGCGTCTCCGGCTTGTTGTAGAAGAACGCGTCGGCGCGCTCCTTGTGGCCCGTGTTCACGAGGATCTTGTACGCCTTCTCGTTGAACAATGGACGTCCGTTCGCGAGGAAGTTCTTCGCGATCCAGGGAGCCTGCTCCATGTTGTTGATGAACTTCTCGAACTTGTCGTGGTGGTGTGAGCCCTTCAGCATCATCTCCGCGTCCATCCACCCGCGCAGGCCCTCCTTCGGCGTCGCCAGCTTGATCTGCGGGCCCTTGGCGTCTTTGACACGGGCGTCGGTGCCGATGTTCTCGACGGTCAGCCAGGCCGAGCCGTCCGTCAGCGCGCGGATCACCTCGGTGTTCTGTGAGACGAGCTTGAGGACGTTTGGCTTCAGCGCCTTCAGGTACTGCTTCGCGCGCGAGATCTCCGCCTTGGTCATGTTGTAGGGTTTCTTGGCCCCGGTCGCCTGGCCGCCCAGAGCCATCAGGTCGGTCGGCTGGTTCTCGAGCACGATCTTCTTCTTGTACTTCTTGTCGAGCAGCGCGTGGTACGAGTCGGGCTTCGTCTTGACGTACTTCGGGTTGTAGTAGATCGGCAGGCTCGACCATCCGAACGGGTACCCCATCTGGCTCGACCCCGCCTTCCAGAACGGGATGTGCAGCGCGACGGAGTACAGCTGCTTCGAAACCGGGAACGACTTGATGTCGAACGGCTCGATCAGGCCTTCCTTGTAGAACTTCGGCACCCAGAGGGCGTCCTCCGAGGAGATGTCCCACTGGCTACCGCCGCGCTTGACCTTGATGTACGCGTCGGCGTCGTCGCTGATGAGCTGAACGTGACCGGCGATCCCGGTCGACTTCTTGACCTTCTGCAGCTGGTTCGGGAAGTAATGGTCCGACCAGGTCAGCCAGTTCAGCGTCACGCCGCTCTGCTCGGCGGCGAGCGCGCGCTGTGCGAGCCGGCCTGCGGCCGTCAGGCCGACTGCACCGGCGGCACCGGTGCGGAGCAGACGCCCGCGCGTCATGGGGCGGTCGATCTCTGTCACTTGCTCCTCCTCTCTCGCCCCGGCCAGCAAGGGCGGCGACACGGTCCCCCCACCGCGGCGAACTTACCACCATGCGGACTCTGCGTCTACCATCCGGAACGTCGCCGGCTGCTGCTGCATAGAGTCCGCGCATGAGTCGCGTGCGCGTCGGCGTCGTCGGCTGCGGGATGGTGGCACAGGCGGAGCATCTGCCGAATCTCCTGCAGCTGTCGGACCGGTTCGAGATCGCGGCGCTGGCGGATCCGAGCCCGAGCGTGCGCGAGGCGATGGGCAGGCGATACTCCGTCTCGCGCGTGTACGAGGACTATGCCGCGCTGCTAGATGCCCGGGATCTCGACGCGGTCGTGATCTCGGCGCCGGCGGCGACGCACGCGGAGATCACCGTTGCCGCCCTCGACGCGGGCGTCCACGTCTTCGTCGAGAAGCCGCTCTGCATCACGCTCGCCAACGCGGATCGAATCATCGCCGCCCGGGATCGCGCGCAGCGGGTCGTGCAGGTCGGGTACATGAAGCGCTTCGACCCGGCGTGGGAGCGGATGCTCGCCGAGCTGCCCGCATCCGCCGGCGAGCTGCGCTACCTCCGCGTCATGTGCCACGACCCCGAGTGGGTTCCCTTCTTCGCCGAGGGCGACATCGTCAAGGGCTCGGACGTCGCCGCGGACCTGATCGAGTCGACGAAGCGCGCGGAGTCGGAGCAGGTCGAGGAGGCCGTGGGCAACGGGTCGCCCCAGGCGGTGTTCGCGTTCTCCGACGCCTACCTCGGAAGCATGGTGCACGACGTCAACATCGTCCACGGCCTGCTCGAGCGGATGGGTGAGCCCGTACCGGGACGCGTCGTCGCGGCGGCCTGGTGGAACGAGGGCCGCGCCATCACCGGCTCGGTCGAGCTCGCAAACGGCGCGCGGTGGGACAGCGCGTGGATCCAGCTGCTCGACATCCGCGAGTACCAGGAGCAGGTCGCGTTCTACTTCGGCGACTCACTGCGCCAGTTGACCTTCCCGTCACCGTGGCTGCGGCAGGCGCCGACGCGCTACGAACGCAGTGAAGCCGACGGCCTCGACCGAGTGGTGCGCCTCTTCGAGTCGCACCGTGAGGCGTTCGTGCGCGAGCTCGTCCACTTCCACGAGTGCATCACGCAACGCGCCGAATGCAGGACGCCTCCGGAACAGGCACGCGTCGACATCGACGTGCTGACGCAGATGTTTCTCGCGGCTACGTAACGAAAGGGACGCGCGGGTCCGGCTCGAGCTCCGCCCACGCCGCCCTGATCCAGGCGAGGGCGGGGTCGTCCGAAGCCGCCATCGTGCGCCGGTCGCCCGCGAGCGCGTTCAGGTAGTAGAGGTCGTAGCCATGCGCGGCGCAGGTCGTGTGGTAGCCGTGCGGCACGAGCAGGAGATCGCCGTCGCCAACGGTGACGGTGAGGTCGAGCTCGTGCGCCCGACTGTAGAGGCGCTGCACGGCGAATGCACCCGGAGGCTCGTCCCGCGTACGGAAGTAGTACGTCTCCTCGAGCACGGCCTCGCGCTCCCCGTGGTCCTCGTCGTGCTTGTGGGGCGGATAGCTCGACCAGTTGCCCGACGGCGTGTACACCTCGACCACGAGGATGCGCTCCGCCGGAAAGTCCGGCTTGACGACGTGGTTGATCTGGCGTGTCGCGTTCCCCGCTCCGCGCACCTCGATCTCGACGTCGTCCGGGCTGATCAGCACCGGCTCGCGCTTTCCCTCACAGCGGGCTCCGCAGACGGCGACCTCGCCCTCCACCTGTGCGTCGAACGCCGTGTCGCGCGGGAGGTAGAGCGCCGACGGCAGGCCGGCGAAGACGTGTTCGCGCCCGCCGATCTCCCAGGTGCGTCCGCCCGCCTGGACGGCGCACTTGCCGCGCAACGGAACGAGCACGGTCTCGACGTCGTCGGCCTCGCGCGAGAACGAACCGACAAACACCTCGAACGAGAGGTAGCGCCAGCCGGCGGACTCCGGCGTGACGCGGTTCCGCTCCCCCGCCTGCAACAGCAGCCCGCTCAGACGAGCGCCCCCTGAAGCTCGGCCAGCGTCGGCATTGCCTCGGAGCACGCCACCCGGCCGGCGACGATTGCGCCCGCGGTGTTGCCGAGCCGCACTCCTCCGAGCAACCCGAGCCCGCGCACGAGCGCGTATCCCAGTCCGGCGGCGAAGGCGTCGCCGGCGCCGAGGCCGTTGACGACGTCGACCGGGACGCCCGAGACATCCGTTCGCTCGCCGTTCTGGAACAGGGTCGCGCCCTCACCGCCGCGCTTCACGATCACTGCCTCGGGCGCGAGCTCGAGCAAGGCGTCGAGCCCACCCGCAGCCGCGATCTCCTCCTCGTTCCCAACGACGACGTCCGCGGCCGCGGCAGCCTCGTACGCGAGCGGCACGTACTCCCCGGGCTCGTTCCACAACGTCGGCCGCCAGTCGAGGTCGAGGATCGAGGTCGCTCGGTGCGCGCGGAGAGCCGCGAGCGTCGTCTCCCGGCTCGGCGACTGGGCGAGGCCGGTCCCGGTGACGTACAGGACGGGGGCGGACGCGATCGCCTCCTGGTCGAAGTCGTCCGGCGAGAGCTGCCAGTCGGGCACAGTCGGCTGCCGGTAGAAGAGCAGCGGGAAGTCGTCCGGCGGCCAGATCTCGCAGAACGTCGGCGGCGTCAACCAGTCCGGGTCGACGCGGAGGAAACGCACGTCCACGCCTTCCCCGGCGAGGAAGTCGCGCACGAACTCCCCGTGCCCGTCGTCGCCGACACGCGAGACGATCGCCGGGCGGATGCCCAGCCGCGCGAGGCCCGTCGACACGTTCCCGGCGAATCCGCCGACGTAGCGCGTGTACGTCCGGATCTCGCGCAGAGGGGTGCGGAGCTCGTCCTCGGTCGGATAGAGGTCGATCCCGACACGGCCGAGGACGGCGACCTCGATCAGGAGAGCGACTCCTGCACGAACCGGAGGTTGCGCTCCTCGACCTCGCGCACAGCCGGCAGATCGTCGACGCGCACCGCCATGCGGTCCTGCTCCAGCACCGCATAGCCGTCGAGCTCGCGCACCTCTGATCGGGAGAGGAACTCGCTCAGAGGGACCACGCCCTCGCCGAACGGGCAGAAGATCCCCTCCGCCCACGCCTCGTCCATGTCGATTTCGCCGCCGCGCAGCCGTCCCAGCACGCCGGCGTCGACGTCCTTCAGGTGGACGTGCGCCAGCCTGTCGGCATGGCGCTGGAGCTGATCGACGGGGTCGCCTCCGGCGACGACCGTGTGCCCGGTGTCGATGCAAAGCCCCAGCTCCGGCGCCCGCTCTAGGATCGCGTCCGTCTCGGCCGGCGTTTCGACGTAGGTCGCCGCGTGCGGATGGAGCGCCGCGCGCAGCCCGCGCTCCCGGCAGAGGGCAGCCGCGCGCTCGAGCCGCTCGGCGGCGGCGTCGAACTGATCGGGCGAGAAGCCGTCGCGCGCGAGCTCATCCGGGCTGCCGGCAACCGCAGCCCGCTCCGGCCGCTCGGCGTCGGCGAGCAGGACGATGCCTCCGCCCGCGGCCGCCAGAACCTCAGTCGCGCGCTCGAGGTCGGCGAGGTCGGCGCGGAATGCCTCCTCGTCGTCGAGCCGCAGCGGCAGGAACGTGGCCACTAGCTCGACGTCGAACGGCGCGATCAGCTCGACCGCGTCGGCGCCGTCGCGCGCGAGATAGCCGGGCGGGCCGGTCTCCATGGCCCGGTAACCCATCGCGGTCACGGTCTCGAGCAACGGCCGCGGCGGCACGAGATCGGAACGGTCAATCGTCTGCTCCCAGATCCCCCACGAGACCGGGGCGGTCGCCAGGCGCAGCCGGCTCATGCGCCGGCCCTCGCCGCACGCCGCGCGAGCCCGAACCGGACGGCGCGCCGCGACGCACGCATCGTCTGCGGGAGAGCGAACGCGAGCGCGAGCACGAGCAGCGACCCTGCGAGCAGCATCGACGCTAGCGCGTTCACCTCGGGCGTGATCCCGAACTTGATCTGCGTGTAGATGAAGATCGGCAACGTGATCTGCGTGCCGATCAGGAAGTACGTGATGATGAACTCGTCGATCGAGAGCGTGAAGGCGAGCAGCGCGCCGGCGAGGATCGCCGGCAGGATCAACGGGAACACGATGCGCAGCAGCCGTTGAAACGTGTTGGCGCCGAGGTCCGCGGCCGCGCGCTCGAGTGCGCGGTCGAAGGTCTGGAGACGCGCAGATACGAGCAGGATCACGAACGGCGTCGTGTAGACGGCCTGCCCGATGACGGCGGTCTGTTGCGAGAGCTGCACGTGGAGCGGCCCGGTGAAGAGGACGAGCAGGCTGACGCCGATCAGCAGTCCCGGGATCATGATAGGTAGGACGAACCCGATCCGGATTCCGTCGCGGAAGCGCAGCCGCGAACGGACCAGCGGAAACGCGGCCGCAGTGCCGACGACGACGCTGACCAGCGTGACCTCACCAGCCACCTTGAGCGTCGTGCGCAGCGCGTCGTGGATCTGGTAGTCGTCGATGGCCGACCGGTACCACTTCAGCGTCCAGCCGGTGATCGGAAAGGTGCCGTAGCGGTTCGCGTTGAAGCTGAACAGGACGAGCAACGCGATCGGCGCGAACAGAAACACGTAGATCGCCACCGCGTACACGCCCAGGCCGGCGCGCGCGGCGCGGCCGCGGCGCGAGAGGACTCCGACGTCAGCCGCCATACGCCTCGGGCGCCGACAGCGAGCGGCGGAACACGACCAGGAGCAGCAGGATGAACGCTGCGATGAGCAGCGAGACGGCGGCCCCGCGCGTGTACTCGGCCGCCTGGAAGAAGTTAACGACGAGGTTGCCGATCATGACCCCCCCGGTCCCGCCGACGATCTGCGGCGTCAGGTACTCGCCGAGGATCGGGATGAAAACGAAGATCACGGCCGTGACGATCCCCGGCCTGATCTGCGGCACGAGGATGCGCCGGATCGCGGCGAGCGGCGTCGCGCCAAGATCCATCGCGGCTCGCAGCTGATCCCAGTCGAAGCGCTCGATCGACGAGTAGAGCGTCAGCGCGCCGAACGGGAAGTACAGGTAGACGAGTACGAGGATGACCGCGGACCGGTCGTAGAGGAAGACGCCGAGCGGATGATGAGTGACGCCCAGCCACTGGAGAAAGCGGTTGAGCACGCCCTTCTCGCCGAGGATCGTGAGCCACGAGTAGACGCGCAGCAGGTAGCTCGTCCAGAACGGGACGACGACCAGCACGAGCAGCGGGGCGCGCAGGCGCCGTGGCACGTACCGCGACAGCCAGTACGCGAACGGGAACGCGAGGCCGAGCGTGATCCCGGTCGCGACCAGCGAGACCCAGAGCGTCGCCCACATCGTCTTCACGTACGCGCCGACGCTGAAGAAGTAACGGTAGTTGTCGAGCGTCCAGTGGTGGACGACGTTGTAGTCGACGACCTGCCAGAAGCTGTAGACGACGATGATCCCAAGCGGCACGAGGAAGAAGCCGCCGAGCAGCAGGATCGCCGGAAGGAACGCGCCGTAGGCGCTGACCGCGGAGCCGAGTCGCCGCCGTGCCGGCCGGGCCACGCGGACGTCGACGTTCGCTTCGGTCAACGCTCGTCCGCCGGCAGCAGGATCGCGTCGCCCTGCGCCCACCAGAGCGCGGTCTCGGTGTCTTCGGCAGGCGCCGAGGCCGGATCCTCGCCGTGCAGGGCGACGATCACCGGCGCTTCGGAACTCGGCGTCTCGACCGCGACCCGCAGCCTCGTGCCGAGGAACGACGACTGCAGCACGCGCCCCGTCAGGGCACCGGGCGGCGCCTCATCGGGAGCTGCGAGGCGCAGCGACTCCGGCCGCAGCATGAGCGAGCCCCGCCCGAGGACGCTTCCGCGCTCGCACGGCACCCGCGTCCCGTCCGCGAGCACGGCGACGTCCCCGTCGAGCGTGACCTCGAGGAAGTTCGCGTCGCCGATGAAATCCGCGACGAAGCGCGACGCGGGATGGCGATAGATCTCGAACGGCGTGCCGAGCTGCTCGATCCGGCCGTGGTTCATCACGGCGATGCGATCCGCCATCGACATCGCCTCCTCCTGGTCGTGCGTCACGTAGACGAACGTCGTCCCGACCTCGCGGTGGATCTCGGACAGCTCCACCTGCAGCCGCTGCCGCAGCTTCAGGTCGAGCGCGCCGAGCGGCTCGTCGAGGAGCAGCACGGCCGGCCGTTTCACGAGCGCCCGCGCCACCGCCACGCGCTGCTGCTGTCCCCCGGAGAGCTGCGCCGGCGAACGCGAGCCGAACTCCTCGAGCCCCACGAGCGCCAGCGCCTCGTCGACGCGGCGCCGGGTCTCCGAGCGGTCGACGCGGTCCATCTTCAGCCCGAAGGCCACGTTGTCGCGCACCGACATGTGCGGGAAGAGCGCGTACGACTGGAAGACTGTGTTCACGGGCCGCTTGTGGGGCGGCAGAGTGTCGATGCGCTTGCCGCGCAGCCAGATCGTCCCCTCGCTCGGAGCGACGAAGCCGCCGATCAGGTTCAGCGTCGTCGTCTTGCCGCAGCCGGAGGGCCCAAGCAGGCAGAAGAACTCCCCGTCGTCGATCGTCACGTCGAGCTCACGCAGCGCGACGGTGCCGCCGTAGCGCTTCGTCACGCCACGCAACTCGATCCCGGCGCCGCGCGACTCAGCCCCGGACGCGCGCGAAGCCGGTGTCGCCGTCACGGCCATAGGGTGCGGCGAAGGTACCAACATGCGGACTGGCTGTCTAGGATGTGGAACCCGGCGACGGAGGGGGACGTGACGCAGGCAGAGACTGCGGGCTCGATCAAGGCGATCATCCGCGACAATCCCGTCCGGTCGCTCGCCAAGGCGGTGGTGCTCCTCGAGGCCCTCGCCGACGAGCGGGAGGCGACGCCGCGCCGGCTGTCGGAGCTCCTGCACGAGCCGCGCACGACGGTTTACCGGCTGCTCACGGGCCTGCAGGCGCTCGACATGGTCGAGGCCGGCTCGCGCTCGGGGACGTATCGCCTTGGCTGGCGGTTGCTTCGGCTCGGCAGCGCGGTGATCGAACGGCTGGACGAGCGGCAGGCGGCGCTGCCGGTGATGGAGCGCATCCACGAGCGGACGGGCGAGACGGTCTTCCTGTGCGTCCGGCGGGGGGACGAGGCGGTCTGCATCGAGCGGCTCGACGGCCTCCGCGTGCAATCGCTGGCGCTCCGGCTCGGCGGGTCGCTCCCCCTCCACCTCGGCGCCGGCCCACGGGCGCTGCTCGCGTGGGAGCCGCGGAGCGAATGGCAGGCCTACATGGAACGGCAGGAGCTCGAGGCGATGACCGAGCGCTCGCCCCTGACGCGGGAAGCGCTCTTCGAGGAGCTCGAACGGTCGCTCGAGGACGGCTACGTCATCAGCGACGAGGATGTCACGCATGGGATTGCCTCACTCGGCGCGCCTGTCTTCGACTATTCGGGCAACGTCCGCGCGGCGGTCTCGATCGGCGGGATGCGGCAGTTCCTGCTCGAGCAGATCCGCGACGAAGCAGTCAGCCTGGTCGTGAACGGCGCGCGCGAGATCTCGACCGCGCTCGGCTATGCAGACGCCTCCGAAGACAAGTAACACAGTGTTACTTGCTCGTCTCGGCCAGATGCCTGGCCGCCTGCTCCACAAGTAACACGGTGTTACTTGCGCGGTTCGGCGACCTCGGACACGCGCACCCAGCGTTGCTCGGCCGCCGAGCGCTCCAACGCCTCGCAGACTGCCTGCACGCGTGCGCCCTGCGCCAGGTCGGGCTCCCATGGACCGTCGGGCCAGCGCTCGAGCAGGTCGGCGGCCTGCGCCGCGAACGTCATGCCATAGCCGACTCCCTGGCCGATCGGCCACCACTCGGCCGCGTACGGGTGCGTGGGGTGCTCGGCCCGGATCCTGCGCATGCCGTAGAGGCCCTCGTCTTCGCGCGCGTCGCCGTACCAGAGCTCGTTGAGACGCGGGTACTCGAAGCGCAGCGTCCCGGTCGTCCCGTTCAGCTCGACGAAGTAGTCGCACGGGCGGCGTGCGGCGACCTTGCCGACCTCGAAGGTGCCGCGGGCGCCTCCGGCAAAACGCAGGAGCGCCGCCGACGCATCGTCGACGTCGACCGTTCGCCCGGAACGCTCGTGCGTGAAGGTCTCCGACTGCGCGTTCACCTCGTCGATGTCGCCGACCATCCAGAGCGCGAGATCGACCAGGTGGGTACCGAGGTCGGCGATCGTCGATCCTCCGGTGGCGCGCTCGAAGCGCCAGTCGAAGGGGATGCTGGGATCGAGAAACTCGTCCGACAACCACGTGCCCCGCCAGAGCAGCACCTCTCCGATGTGACCTTCCTCGACCATGCGCTTCATCAGCGCGACCGCCGGCAGCCGCCGGTAGTTGAACCCGGTCGCGTTTGGCACACCCGCCTCGGCCGCCGCGCGCGCCATCGACCGCGCCGATGCGTAGTCGACGGCGAGCGGCTTCTCGCACAGGACCGCCTTGCCCGCGGACGCCGCCGCCTCGACCGCCTCTGCGTGCGCACCGGGAGGCGTGCAGACGTCGACTATCTGCACGTCCGGGCTCGACACCACCTCGCGCCAGTCGGTTGTCCAGCGCTCGACGCCGTAGGCCTGCGCTGCCCGCGCCACTCCCTCCTCGCTGCGCCCGCTCATCAATCGCAGCCGTGGTGTGCACGGCAGCGCGCGGATGCGCGGGGCCACGGTGTAGCCGTACGCATGCGCGCGGCCCATGAAGCCGTAGCCGACAATGCCGATGCCGACCTGGGGCTGCCGGCTCACGCCTTCGCGCCCGCGGCGAGCGACTGCGCAGCGCGCTCCGCCGTCTCGATCGCGCGCAGCGCGTCCTCGCCCGTCGCGCCCTGTTGCGGCGCGCCGCGCACCGCGGCTGCAAAGGCTTCGAGTTGCGCGACGACGGCGGCGTGGATCACGCCAGGCCCTTCGTCACCCCACACGAACACCTCGCGGGCATGCCCATCCATCCCCACGATCTCGACCCAGCAGCCTTCGCCGACCGACAGCCGCCACCCGAGCGACACGGTCGCAACCGCTCCGCCGGAAAGCTCGGCGACGGCGGCGACCGACTCCGGGTCGCCGGGCACCGGCGTGTCAGACGTGACGCCCGCGGCGAGCGCGGAAATGTCGGAGAACTCCTGGCCGGTGAGCCAGCGGATCTGGTCGAACTCGTGCACGCCCATGTCGAGGAGGATCCCACCGCTGCGCGCGCGGAAGGCCCGCGACGGCGGCCGCTCGTCCCATTGCCAGGACCAGATCTGGGCGGGCTCGCCGAGCGCGCCCGCGGCAACGCGCTCCCGCAGATCGACGAGTGCGGGAACGAAGCGGCGCCAGTAGCCGATCTGGAGCACGATCCCGGCATCGGCGGCGAGACGCACGGCCTCGCCGGTCTCGTCGGAGCGAAGCCCGCACGGCTTCTCGCACAGGACCGGAAGGCCGGCGCCCGCGAGCGTGCCGACGAGCTCGAGGTGGAGGTCGGTCGGCGCCGCGACGATCGCCGCGTCGACGTCCCCCGCCTCGAGCAGCTGCTCAACCTGGGCAAACGTGCGTACACCGCGGGCGCGGAGCTCGTCGCGGACCCCCTCGAGCGGCTCGACAACCGCCGCCGTCTCCACGCCGGGAGCCTCGGCCAGCGCCCGCAGATGCGCCCGGCCCATGCGTCCCGCGCCGATCAGGCCAAAGCGCAGCGGCCGGTCGCTCACCACGCAGCGGAGCCTACCCCGGTGTTTGACGGCTGTTCCACTATCTAGACAGTACGTCCGCATGGTGGTACGTTCGACCGGCCATGCGCCCTGGTGTGGTTCTGGAAGCGTTCGTCGATCGGACGCTCGACGACACCTTGGAGCTGTTGGCATCGGCGACACCCCAGGTCACCGTCCTCGAGGTCGGCGTCGGCGGCTTCGCGCCCGCGCCGCACTGCGACGCGGCACGCCTGCTGCGGGACGACGCCGCGCGGCGCGAATGGTCGAGCCGGATCGAGGACCGCGGCTTCGTCGTGTCGGCGCTCAACGTCTCCGGCAATCCACTCGATCCGGACGACGCCGTCGCGCGCCGCCACGACGAGGATTTGCGCAACGCCGTGCGCCTCGCAGCCGCCCTCGGTGTCGAGCGGGTGGTCGCGATGGCCGGCTGTCCGGCCGGCACGGCCGGCGACCGCACCCCCCACTTCGACGCGGGCGGCTGGCTCCCGTACCTCGCGGACATCGGCGAGCGGCAGTGGCAGGAGGTGGTCGGCCCTTACTGGCAGGCGACCGCCGAGCTCGCGCGGCGCGAACACCCGGAGCTCCTGATCTGCATCGAGCTGCATCCCGGCACCTCCGTGCACAACACGGAAACGTTCGAGCGGCTCGCCGCGATCTCCGGCAACCTCGCCGCGAACCTCGACCCGAGCCACCTGTTCTGGCAGCGGATGGACCCGCTCGCCATCGCGGCGCGGCTCTCCCGCATCGGCCATGCGCACGCCAAGGACGTCGTCTTCAACGACGAGGAGCTCGCCGTCAACGGCCTGCTCGACCGGCGCTGGTCGCCGACCGACCCAGGCGCGCCGTGGACGTTCGCCACCGTCGGCCGCGGTCACGACGCCGCCTGGTGGGGCAGCTTCCTGTCCGCGCTCGCAGAGCGGGACGTCGAGACGATCTCGATCGAGCACGAGGACCCGACCGTCTCGGCGGAGCAGGGAGTCGGCACGGCCGCGGCCCTGCTCGCGAGCAGCATCCCCGCGGAGGTCCGATGAGCGTCACCGCACCCGAGCACGACGTCGTCCGCGAGACGCAGCGTGGGCGACCACAGCTTCAACGGCCTCAACGGTCACCGGCGGCTGCTCTTCTACGACACCGCGAACGAACGGCGCGTCGACGTCTTCGTCGGCCGCTTCGAGATGTGCCACACGTGGCCGGGGTCAGACCCCTGCCGTTCCGGACCTGACGCCAAGGCCGGGGTCAGACCCTGGCTGTTCGGCGCGTGACGGTAACGGAGGACTGCGACGTCGATTACGGGCCGCGATCTTTGCACGCTCCAGTCTTGTAACGTCAGGCCATGCCGGCAGTCATCGATCCGGACGGCGTCGAGATCGTGGCGATTGGCGAATTGGTCGACTTGCAGCACCTCCGCATCGTTGAGATCGGCTGCGGGGACGGCAGACTGACCTTCGAGTGCGGGCGGGAGGCCGCCTCGGTCTTTGCGTACGACTCCGACGAGGAGGCAATTCGAAAGGCGCAGTCCGAAACGCCGAACGCCTTGCGGCGGCGGATCCGGTTCGAGGTCGCTGACGCGGGTGAGCGCGAGTTGCCGAGGGGCGAGTTCGATCTCGCCCTCTTCTCATGGTCACTCTGATGAATTGAGCCCGAGGACGTCGTGTACGTCCTGCATCAGGTTCATCGCGCACTGGTGCCGAGAGGACTCGTCCTCGACATTCATCCCCTCGGTGACGACTTTCCCGTTCTTGCCGGCGGGAAGGGGATTGGATTCGTCGACACGCGGAAATTCCGCGACGTTCTCGAGGCGATGAACGAGTGCGTGGACGAGAGCGTCTCCAGAGGCCTCTTCGAAGAACTGCGTTCTTTGCGTAGGCACGTGGTCGAGCGCTTCGACACGGCGGCCGAAGCGCTGGAGGAGGCCGACGGTTGGGACAACCTCAGGCTGCCGGCGTCAGTGCGTCGTCGATTGCAAGACACGGACGCCACCCCGATCGACTTCATCGACACGGTCCGGTACAGGCTCTTGCGGCGTCGGTAGGTTGCGTTCCCAGCACACTGAGGAGAAGATCCTGGGACTGCGACGGGAGGTCCTCCATGGCAAGCGCGGCTCATTCCACCGAACGGCGTGACGCGCTGGTCGAGCGTCTGTTCATGAACGCTGTCGGCGCGTTCGATCTGTTCTCCGTGTATCTCGGCGGGCGTCTCGGTCTTTACCGGGCGATCGCCGACGAGGGGCCGCTGACGTCAGCCGAGCTGGCGCGCGCGGCGGGTGTGAACGAGCGCTACGCACGTGAGTGGCTCGAGCATCAGGCGGCGAGCCAGCTCCTCGATGTCGAGTCAGACACCGATGGGGGAGAGAGACGCTACTCGCTGCCCCCGGGGCACGAAGAGCCACTGCTCGATGTCTCGAGTCTCAACTACATCGCTCCGCTCGGTCGCGCGGTCATTGCGTCGGTGCGTCCGATCGACGAGCTGCTCGAGGCGTTCAGGACGGGCGAAGGTGTTCCTTACTCGCACTACGGCGAGGATTTGCACGAGAGTCAGGCTGCGTTCACGCGGCCGATGTTCGAAAACCTGCTCGGCAGCGAGTGGCTACCCGCGGTTCCGGAAATCCACCAGCGACTGCTGGCCCTTCCCTCGGCGCGTGTCGCGGACATCGCCTGCGGGCAGGGGCGCTCGAGCATCGAGATGGGCCGCGCCTATCCGTCGGTGTTCGTGGACGGCATCGACTCCGACCACGCGTCGATCGAAGCGGCGCGCAGGAATCTCGAGGGAAGTGGGGTGGAGGACCGCGTCACGTTCCACGAGCGGGAAGCCGCGGATCCCGAGCTCGCCGGCCGGTACGACCTGGTGACGATCTTCGAGGCGCTGCACGACATGTCCTACCCCGTCGACGTGCTCCGCGCGGCGCGCGGTCTCCTCGGTGAGGGCGGCATGATGCTCGTTGGCGACGAGCGCACCCAGGAGGAGTTCACCGCGCCGGCCAGCGAAGTCGAGCGCCTCTACTACGGGTTCAGCGTCTTCCACTGCCTGCCGGTCGGCATGGTCGGTGAAGGCGCAGCCGGCACGGGCACGGTCATGCGGGCAGACACGGTGAAGCGCTATGCGGACGAGGCAGGTTTCTCCAGCTGCGAGGTCCTGCCGATCGAGCACGACTTCTGGCGCTTTTATCTCCTGAAGCCGTAAAGCAAAAGGCCGGGGTCAGACCCCGCAGGGGTCTGGCCCTCAGCAGTTCGCTGAAGCAAAAGGCGGGGGTCAGATCCCGCAGGGGTCTGGCCCCCCAGTTCGCTGAAGCAAAAGGCCGGGGTCAGACCCCGCAGGGGTCTGACCCCAGTAGTTCGCTGCCGTCGGTCCCTGGCGGTCGCCTCCATTGCGAGAAAAGGGCTTGAAAAGGCTTGACTTGAGCTTTGTCCCCCTTTCGGGGGCGTCTGACCGACGGACGCCCGTCGCGGAGCTAAAGGTGCACCCGCGGGGGGTCGATGTGTGGCTCATGACTGCGCGCATCTCTGCCGGCTCCCCGGCCGCTTTGCCTGCGACTGCCTGGATCGACAAGTGGCTCGCCGCCTGTCACGACCTGGCCGAGCTCGAGCGCTCGAACCCGATGACGGACGCGGTGATCGAGGAGGTCGACGGCCGGATGATCCGCGTCGGGGACCAGTGGCTCGCGGACTTCGCCTCGTGCAACTACCTCGGCTTCGACCTCGAGCGCGAGCTCATCGAGTCGATCCCTGGATATCTGGAGAAGTGGGGGACGCATCCCAGCTGGTCGCGCCTGCTCGGCAGCCCTGCGCTGTACGAGCAGATCGAAGCGCGGCTCGCCGAGCTGCTCGGCGCGGAGGACACCCTCGTTCTGCCGACGATCACGCTCATCCACATGTCCGTGATTCCGGTGCTCGCGGGCGCCGGCACGATCTACGTCGAGAGCCGCGCGCACAAGACGATCTACGAGGGCTGCCAGTTCGCCGCTTCGCGCGGGGCAACCGTGAAGCGCTTCAAGTTCGAGGACGCGGAGGATCTCGAGCGTCTGCTCAAGCAGCCCGGCAAAGCACCGCGGCTCATCTGCGTCGACGGCGTGAACAGCATGACGGGCAACGCCGTCGACCTCCCGGCCTTCGCCGAGCTCGCACGCAGCTACGACGCGCTTCTCTACGTGGACGACGCTCACGGCTTCGGGATCATCGGCGAGCGAACGACCGACGAGCTGAGCCCATACGGAAACCGCGGCAACAGCATCGTCCGCTACTCCGGCGAGACGTACGACCACGTCATGCTGATCGCCGGGCTCTCCAAGGCCTATTCGTCGCTGGCCGCGTTCCTGACCTGCCCGCCCGAGCTCAAGCGCCTGCTCAAGACCGCAGCGCCGCCGTACCTCTACTCGGGCCCCTCACCGATCGCCTCACTCGCAACGGTTCTGACCGGGCTCGAAGTGAACGACAAGCGCGGCGACGCGATCAGGGCGGACCTCTGGCGTAAGACGAACACGGTGCTCGACCACCTCGACCAGCTCGGCGTGCACACGCCGAACCACTCCGGTTTTCCGATCATCGAGGTACCTCTCGCCCGTCACGACGACATCGACACTGTGGGGCGGTTCCTCTTCGAAAACGGCATCTACGTGACCCTCGCGGCTTATCCGCTCGTGCCTAGAGACGAAGTCGGGTTCCGCATCCAGGTCACGGCCGCCAACACCGATGCCGAGATCGAGAATCTGCTGGACGTCCTCTCGCGCCTGACGGACAGCTTCGACCTGCAGCCCGCGCGTAACAGCAGGCGCGCAGCATGAACGTCTCCTTCCTGCGGCGCCCTGCCTGGGTTTGGTATCTCGCCGTCGGGTCTTTGCTGACGGCGCTCTACATGTTCGTCCCGCCGCTCAAGGGCAACGGGCCGCTGATCAACGTCCTCGGCCTGTCGGGCGTCGTCGCGATCGTCGTCGGCATCCGCATGAACAAGCCGCGCGCACGCGCGGCGTGGTGGTTGTTCGCGGCGGGGCAGTTCCTTTTCGTCAGCGGCGACATCTACACGTACAGCTACCGAATCGTGTTCGGGGCGGACGTTGGTTTCCCCTCGGCAGGCGACGGCCTCTATCTGGCGGTCTATCCCGTCCTCATGGCCGGCCTATTCGTGCTGGTGCGGCGGCGCAACCCGCGGCCCGACCGGTCCGCGCTCATCGACGCCCTGATCCTGACCATCGGTGTGGGCCTGCTCTCGTGGGTCTTACTGATCGCTCCGAACGTTCACATGCCCGAGCTGACGTGGCTGGAGAAGGGAATCTCGGTCGCCTACCCCCTTGGCGACGTCCTGCTCCTAGCGGCGGTCATCCGCCTTGCGGTCGACTCTGGACGGCGCACACCGGCCTTCTGGCTTTTCGTCGGCAGCATCGTCTGCCTGCTTACAACCGACTCCGCCTACAACTACGCCCTACTGAAGGGGACGTACGACCACCAGCTCATCTACGACGCAGGCTGGATCTTCTACTACCTCCTCTGGGGCGCCGCGGCGCTGCATCCCTCGATGCGCGACCTCGAGGAGCCGGCTGCCGATCCACGGACGCGTCTCACGCCTCTTCGTCTCTCTTTGCTTGGTGCGGCGTGCCTGATCGCGCCCGGCATCCGGTTCTGGCAGGAGATCGGAAACCCCGACGTGCTCGTATTGATCGTCGGTTCCGCGGTCCTCTTCCTGCTCGTCGTCTCCCGGATGGCCGGGCTCGTTCGCCAGGAAGGCAAGGTCGTCAGCCGCGAGCGCGCACTCAGGCGCGCCGGCATCGACCTCGTCGCTGCGGCCGGCCGCGAACAGGTCTACACCGCGGCCATCTCCGGCGTCGACCGGCTGATCGACGGCGAAGCGTGTGTACGCCTCGCACTGGTGAACCGCGACGGAGCGTCCGTGGTCGCCTCGTCGGACGGCGCCAGCTGGAACCTCGTGCCTGCCACCGCCGAGTGGCTCGGCGGTGTGCGTTCGAGCGTGCTCCGGATCGCCCATTCCGAAATGCCGACGCTGGTCGGCACTGACCTTCGGCTGACCCACGGCGAGGCCGTCGCCGTCCTACCGCTCTCCGCCCGCTCCGACGTCCGCGGTCTGCTGATCGTCTCGACGAGCGAGAGGATCTCGCCGGAGGTCGCGGACTCGCTCGACGCGCTCGGGACGCAGGTCTCGCTCGCACTTGAAGGCGCCTCCCTGGCGGAGGACCTGCACCGCCGGCAGAGCGAAGCTCGCTTCCGCTCGCTCGTCGCCCATTCGAGCGACCTCATCACCGTCCTCGACGCCGACGGCACCGTCACGTACCAGAGCCCGTCGATCGAGCGCGTGCTCGGCTATCGCGCCGACGAGGTCGAGGGTCGCCGCTTCGACTGGCTGCTGAGTGAACAGGATCGGCCGCGCCTCGAGCAGCTGACGTCGACCGACGGCTCGCATGCCACGGAAGCGCACACGATCGAGTGCGCCCTGACACATCGTGACGGACTATCCTTGCGCTTCGAGATCCAACACACCGACCTGCTGCACGACGAGCACGTGCGCGGGGTCGTCCTGAACAGCCGCGACGTGAGCGAACGGAAGGCGTTCGAGGACCAGCTTCAGCACCAGGCCTTCCACGATCCGGTGACGAACCTCGCCAACCGCGCGCTCTTCTCCGACCGCGTCGAGCACGCGCTCGTACGCGCACAGCGCGGTTTCGCCGACATCGCGGTCCTCTTCATCGACCTCGACGACTTCAAGACGGTCAACGACAGCCTCGGCCACGCAGCGGGCGACCTGGTCCTGCAGGAAGTCGCGCGCCGGCTGAAGCTCGCGGTTCGCCCGACTGACACGGTGGCGCGGTTCGGCGGCGACGAGTTCGCGGTCCTGCTCGACGGCGTCGCCGACTCCTCGGAGTCCGCCGACGCCGCCTCCCGCATCCTGCGCGCACTGGAATCGCCCCTCGAGATCGACGGCAAGCAAGTCTTCCCGCGGGCGAGCATGGGGATCTACCTCGTCGACCGCCAGAGCGAGGCGCCTGAGGCGGCGGAGTTGCTTCGGAACGCTGACGTCGCGATGTACATGGCGAAGCGCGACAGTAAGGGCAGCTATCGCGTCTTCGAGCCGACGATGCACGAGCGCGTCGTCGAGCGGCTCGAGCTCCAGTCCGACCTGCAGCACGCGATCGAGTTCAACCAGCTCGAGCTGCATTACCAGCCGGTCGTCCGTCTTGATGGTCACCAGATTCTCGGCGTCGAAGCGCTCCTCAGGTGGCAGCATCCAACGCGCGGAAACGTCACGCCGGCGCAGTTCATCCCGCTGGCCGAGGACACCGGCCTGATCATCCCGATGGGCAGGTGGGTGCTCGAGACCGCGTGCGCGGAAGCCGTCCAGATCCAGAACCGCTTCCCGCGGGCGGAGCCGCTGACCATGAGCGTCAACCTCTCAGTGCGACAGCTGCAGTCCGACTCTATCGTCGCCGACGTTCGTGCGGCGCTCGAGAAGACCGGCCTGGCACCGACTTCCCTCGTTCTCGAGATCACCGAGTCGGTGATGATGGCCGACACAGAGTTCGCCGTCCGCAAGCTCGACGACCTCAAGTCACTCGGAGTTCGGCTCGCGATGGACGACTTCGGCACCGGCTATTCGTCTCTCAGCTACCTCAGCCGCTTCCCAGTCGACATCCTGAAGATGGACCGCTCGTTCGTCGGTGCCGGCGAGAACGTGGCGTTGCAGTCCGCGATCATCGCGCTCGGGGCAAGCCTCTCGCTCGACGTCATCGCCGAGGGCATCGAGCTGCCCGAGCAGGAGCAGTCGCTGCAGGACCTCGGATGCGAGATCGGACAGGGTTTCCTGTTCGCACGACCGATGGCCGTGGACGCGCTCGTCGGCTTCCTCGCCGCGCAACTGGAAGACGCGGACGTCGGCGCTCCGCCTGCGTCCAATGCAGCATAGTCACGAGGCGCTCGACCGCCCCGACGGGTTCGCGAAGAGCAACCTTTTCGCTCCGCTGAAGCATCGCGACTTCGCCGTGCTGTGGCTCGGCATGGCGGTCTCCCTGATCGGCGACGGGATCTTTTTCGTCGCTGTGGCCTGGGAGAGCTACACGCTGTGGAACGCGCCGGCCGCCCTGTCGATCGTCGGGATCGGGATGACGGTTCCGACGGTGGCCTTCCTGCTCGTGGGCGGAGTCGTCAGCGACCGTTTCGACCGGCGGCTCGTAATGGTGTGGGCGGACAGTCTTCGCGCGGCGGCAGTCGCGGCGCTTGCAGTGCTCGTGCTCATGGATGCGCTGCGCTTCTGGGAGCTGGTTGCGCTCGTCGCGGTCTACGGAATCGGCACTGCGTTCTTCACGCCGGCCTTCGAGGCGATCGTCCCCGAGCTCGTTCCGAGGGCGGACTTACCGGCGGCGAACTCGCTCGACCAGCTGATCCGGCCGATCGCGCTGCGCCTGCTCGGACCCGCTCTCGGCGGCATCCTCATCGCGTTCGGAACCGGCATCGCCTTCGTGGTCGACGCGACCTCCTTCGGAGCGTCACTTATCGCAGTCCTTGCTCTCCGTCGTGTGCCCCGGTCGCGACCAGCGGTCGAGGTCTCGACCGTGGCGGCGCTCAAGGAAGGGCTCTGGTTCGTGCGGCGGCGCGTCTGGCTCTGGGGAACGTTGCTCTCGGCCGCGATCACGTACCTCGTGTTCCTGGGCCCGGCCGAGGTGCTGTTGCCGTTCGTGGTGAAGAACGACCTGCACGGTTCGGGGGGGACGCTCGGGCTCGTGCTCGCCGCGGGCGGTGTCGGTGCAGTCGGGGGTGCAGCGTTCATGGGACACCGAGGACATCCGCGTCGCGATGTCACTGTCATGTACCTGACCTGGACGGTGGCGACCTTCGCGATCGCCGGCTACGGGATGGCCACTGCGGCGTGGGAGCTGATGGCCGCGTGCCTCGTCTTCAACGCGCTGGAGGCCGCCGGGACGATCGTGTGGGCCACCATCAAGCAACGTCACGTCCCGGCTTCGATGCTCGGCCGCGTCTCGAGCCTCGACTGGCTGATCTCGATCGGGCTCCTGCCGATCTCGTTCGCGCTCACTGCTCCGGTTGCGGGCGTGATCGGCGCTCGCGCGACGCTGATCGCGGCTGCGCTCGTCGGCGGAGTCGTGACGTTCGGCGCCCTCTTCCTGCCAGGCATGCGCAACATCGAAGGCAGCTCGGACGGAGGCTCCGAAGCCGGGAGCGGTTCCGCCTTCACGGAGCTGGCGTCGTCATCGCTCGTGCGCTGACGACACGAATCACCCATAGGAGTGACGGCGCTCGGCTTTCCAGGCCCGATGGAAAACTCGTGGACTGCGGCCCACACGTGGAGACCGCCGATTCAGCGGAGGCCGGCGACGCTCGTGAGATCGAGCGCCGCTATCGCGCGCTGGTCGAGCAACTGCCGCTCGTGGTCTACATCGATGCGCTCGACGAGACCAGCTCGAACATCTTCACGAGCGAGCAGATCGAGCCGCTGCTCGGCTACTCGGTCGACGAGTGGCGCAACGATCCGGACCTCTTCGTGCGGACGTTGCACCCCGAAGATCGCGAACGTGTCCTGGCCGCTCACGCGCGGACGCACACGACGCACGACCCGATGAGCATCGAGTACCGGCTGCTGGCGCGGGACGGCCGTGTGGTCTTCGTGCGCGACGAAGGCGTCATCGTCCTGGGAGACGACGGCGAGCCGCTCTACCTCCAGGGCTACCTCCTGGACATCACGGCCGAGCGGGAGCTCCAGGAGCAGCTGCGTATGCAGGCGCTCTTCGATCCTCTGACCGGCCTTGCGAACCGCGCCTTCTTCCACGAGCAGCTGGAGAGCGCCGTCTCGCTTCGCAAGGACCTCAACCATCAGACGGCGCTCGTCTTCATGGACCTGAACGGGTTCAAGCAGATCAACGACCAGTACGGGCACAGCGTCGGCGACGAGGTGCTTGCGGTGCTCGGCGAACGGCTCAAGCACGTCATTCGAGCCGGCGACTCGGTGGCGCGCCTGGGCGGGGACGAGTTCGTCGTCCTCGTCACGGCCGTCGCGGAGCCCGCTGAGGCGGCGATCGTCGCCGAGCGCCTGCTCGAGCAGATCACGAAGCCAATCGAGGTAGCAGGTCGTCAGCTTTCGCTCACGGCGAGCGTCGGCATCGCAGTCGGCGGCAGCGCCGCGGAGCTCCTGAAGCAGGCTGACGCGGCGATGTACCGCGCAAAGAATCACGGCGACGCCGACTACGCCTTCTACGACGACGAGCTCGACCAGGCTGCGCTCAACCGCTTCAAGCGGCTGGCGGAACTGCGCGAGGCGATCGAACGGAAGGAGTTCACGCTCGCGTACCAGCCGGTCGTCAATCTGGAGCCGCTGGAAGTGGTCGGGTGCGAAGCGCTGTTGCGCTGGCAGCACCCGGAGCTCGGTGAGATAGCACCGCTCGACTTCATCCCGCTAGCCGAGGAGTCGGGACTGATCGTCCCGATCGGCCGCTGGGTGTTACAGGAGGCTTGCTTCTACGCAGCGCGGTTACGCGGTCTCCTCGGTCGCGACTTCGAGATCTCCGTGAACGTTTCGGCGCGTCAGCTGCAGCATCCGGAGTTCGTGGAGCACGTCGACCGCGCGCTCGAGCGCGCGGATCTTCCTCCGCATCTCTTGACGCTCGAGCTGACGGAGAGCGTGCTCGTCGCGAGCGGCGAGCGCGCGGAGCAGCAGCTCGGCGTCCTCAAGGCACGAGGCGTGCGTCTCGCGCTGGACGACTTCGGCACGGGTTACGCCTCGCTCGCGTATCTGCAACGGCTGCCGGTCGACGTGGTCAAGATCGACCGGAGCTTCACGGCCGGAATCGACTCCGGCGAGGACGACCTCGCGCTCCTCGAGGGCATCGTCGGCCTGGGCAAGGCGCTCGGCCTGGAGCTCGTCGCGGAGGGCATCGAGCGCGATGCCCAGCAAGGGATCGTCCAGGAGCTCGGCTGTCACGGGGCGCAGGGCTTCCACTTCGGCCGACCGGAGAACGCGGCGCTCGCGACCCAGGCGCTGACGCGGGCGACCCTCCACACCTCCTCGTAGCGCGGCATCGTCCCGTAGGCTTGCGGGATGGAAGACACACGCATTCACGAGACGATCGAGCAGCTCGTCGCAGAGGAGCACCAGCTGTGGGAACGAGAGGCATCCGGGATTGCAGGAGAGTCGGAAAAACGCCGCCTGCAGGACGTGGAGATCTCGCTCGACCAGTGCTGGGACCTCCTGCGTCAACGACGAGCGCTACGTGAGGCTGGACGCGACCCGAACGCGGCCGAGGTCAGACGGCCCGAGGTCGTCGAGCGCTACGAGCAGTAGCTCAAGGGCTCAAGGCGTGCGCGACTTCGAGGAGCGCACCCGGCGCGTCGAGACTGCCGATCCGGAGGGTCGCCTCGCCGGGTCTCCTGATCTGGATCTCGCCCCGGCCGTACTCGACGGCGCCGATCTCATCTAGGGGGATCGCGAGCCTCCCGGACCCGTTGCCCGAGAGAAGGGCGTGTAGGCGCGCAACCTCGAGCTTGCCCACGTGTCTCGGGCCGTCGCCGTCATCCCACCACACCGCATAGCTCGCTCGACGCATGGCCGAAGAATGGACTCGGCGCGGTCGCGCAGCATCCGCAGACGGGCGCACGGCTTCTGCGGGAAAGCCGCACCAAGAGTGGGGCTGACCGCCGATGTGATCCGTCTCGCGCGTTCCCAAACTTCGCGGAAAGTTCGGGATAGGAGGAAATCATGTTGAGGAGATTGTGGTGGCCGACCGTGGTAGTGCTTGCGGCGTCCGCCGCGCTACTTCTCGCCTCTCCGGCTGGGGCGAAGACCACTGCGACGGTGACGATCAGCCATGTGACGAGAGGCTGTCACTCGTGGCAGTTCAACGGCGGAGTGCTCAAGCCGTCGCTGTCGGTGACGGTAAAAGCCGGCACCGCTCTGAAGTTCGTCAACAACGACGTCATGCCGCACAAGCTCATCCAGACCGCAGGGCCGAAGCTCCGTCTGGTGCGGGCGAACATGAACCAGATGAGCGCCTCGACGTCTTTGATGCTTGCCAAGAGAGGCCTGTACCGGTTCACGACCAAGGCCGGCGAGGACTACAAGGGCATGGAGATGAAGACGATCGGCGAGGACCACGTGCTGCACCTGAGCGTGCTCGTCAAGTAAGTTCAACGGAGTGCACGCCTTCG
The DNA here is from genome assembly GCA_046724565.1 of Actinomycetota bacterium. GTDB lineage: Bacteria > Actinomycetota > Thermoleophilia > Gaiellales > Gaiellaceae > 3-1-20CM-4-69-9. The sequence continues at coordinate 24,560 of JBKOWS010000017.1, forward strand.
AGATCGACGCCGTAAAAGAGCGGCTACGTGAGGCCGGCGGTGGCTACGAAGTAGTCCACGAATCCGCCGGCCTCGAGTTCGGTGTCTACGTCCTTGTCGCTCCAGAGCCGGACCGGCAGCAGCCGCACAAGGACGACGAGGTCTACGTCGTCCTCGAGGGGACCGGGGTGCTGGAGGTCGAGGGCCAACAGGTTGACGTCAAGGAGGGGAGCGCCGTCTTTGTGGAGGCCGGAGCCGACCATCGCTTCACGGCCTACGAGCATCTCTGCGTCCTCGTGATCTTCGAGCGTCGACCTGCGGAAAAGCCGTAGTCCGGTTCACAGTCGTCCCGGATGGCGAGCCCGTCCTCGGGCGCCAGTCTTCGGGAAACGCGACGAAGGAGGCGGCTCGTGAACCGTTTGATGATTGTTGCCCGACTACACGAGGGCTTGCACGAGGAGGCCGAGGCGCTGATTGCGAAAGGACCGCCTTTCGATGCCGAGCTGCTCGGCTTCCATCGCCACGCCGTCTACCTCACAGCGGGCGAGGTGGTGTTCCTGTTCGAGGCTCCCGAGGTGGAATGGATCGTGAACGACATCATCGACGACCGGGTGATGTCCTCCGCGTTCGGCCCCTGGGAGAAGCTCATCGACGGGGCTCCCCGCCTGGCCCACGAGCGCTACTACTGGTCCCGAGAAGGTGACAAGCTCGGGGTCGGGCTCGACGCCTAGGAGGGTTCCTCGGTCAGGAGCCCGTGGCTAAGGGCGTAGCGCACTAGTTCGGCGCGGGTGGTCAGACGGAGCTTCCGCATGATGTGCGCACGGTGTGACTCCGCCGTGCGCACCGAGATATAGAGGTTTTCGGCGATTTCCTGGTTGGTGTGGCCGAGCGCCAGGAGCCTGAGCACCTCGCGCTCGCGCTCGGAGAGGGGATCGGCCTCCGTAGCTGCTCGTTCCTGCGCCTCTGCGGCCACCATCCTGGCGCCGAGAGTGGGATGAACGTACCGGCCTCCGTTCGCGATCTCTCGCACGGCGGCCACGACCTCCTCGTCGACCGCCTCCTTTAGCACGTAACCGCTCGCACCTGCGGCGAAGGCCTCGCGCACGTAGCTCGGATCGTCCTGCATCGAGAGGACGAGCACCCTCGTTTCAGGGGACTCCTTCAGGACCTTCGGGAGCACATCGATACCGCTTTCGCCCGGCATGATCACGTCGAGGAGCATGACATCGGGCTTGAGGGCCCGTGCCCGGAAAACCGCGTCCTTCGCGCTGCCTCCTTCCCCGACGACCTCGATGTCCTCCTCGGCATCGAGCAGCAGCGATAGGCCCGAGCGCACCACGGCATGGTCGTCGATGAGGACGATCCGGATCAAAGCGGGATCTCGATCCTCAACGTCGTCCCAGCGTCCGAGCCGGATTCGACGGTCAGGCGACCGTCATGTAGCTCGACTCGTTCCCTCATGCCCAGAAGGCCGACGCCAGTGCCGCCGCGCAGGTCAGGGTCGAAGCCTCGGCCGTCGTCCTCGATGACGGCGATCACGCCTCCCTCTCTGTGCGCGAGCACGATGCTGACGTGACCCGCTTCGGCGTGCTTGACGACGTTCGTCAGCGCCTCCTGCACAAGGCGATACAACGTCGTCTCGACCTCAGGCGGGAGTCGCTCCGGCCCGAGGCGGGCCTCGAGCTGGACATCGATCCCCGTCATCTCTGCGAAGGTCTGGACGAGGCGCTCGAGCGCGGCGACGAGACCGAAGTCGTCCAGGGCCGTCGGCCGCAGCTGCACGGCGAGTCGACGAACGTCCTGTAGCGTCGCAACCACGAGCACACGGAGATCGCTGACAGCCTTCTTCGCGTCGGGACTGCTCGCCGCTTCGTCGACCGCACGCAGTCCGAGCAGGATCGACGCCAGCGCCTGACCCGTCTCGTCGTGGAGCTCTCGTGCGAGCCGGCGCCGCTCGAGCTCCTGGCCCGCGACAATGCGGCTTAGTGCATCCCTCGCCACTCGCCGGGAGATGTCCACCGCGCTGGCTGCTCGCACCCCGAACTGTTCCGCGAGCCGGAGATCCGCGCTGCCGAATCGCTGATCGGGACCGAGCTTGTCGTGTCCGATCAGGACACCGATCGCCTCTCCTCGAACGACCAGCGGGACGTAGAGCCCCGTCGTCGCTCCGAGCCGTCGCGCGATGTCCTGATGCGCCTCGGGGTCGTCGAGGAGCGAATCCACGCGCTCGCTGCTGGCCCGCTCGAGCACGCGACCGCTTTTCGAATCCGCTCGAGAGAACGCAAGCCCTGCAAGGCTCTCTGTGCCCTCGCCTGCCGCCGCCTCGATCCGCATCTCTTCGCCGGACGGCAGCGCGATGGCAACGAGCCGAGCGCCGATGAGATCGCGCAGCCGCTGCACAATGAGCTCGAGGAGCGGCTTGAGCTCGAGCTCGCCAACGAGTGCGCCACCGATCTCGTTGAGGGACTCGAGCTGTCGCGACCATGCCGTCGCAGACTCGTAGAGCCGCGCGTTCTCGATCGCCACCGCCGCCTGCGCCGCGAGCAGCGTCAGGACCTCTTCGTCGCTGTCCGTGAAGTCGGCCTCGCCTTCCTTCTCGGTCAGGTAGAGGTTTCCGTAGGCGACGCCGCGGAGCAGGATGGGGACACCCAGGAACGTGTGCATCGGCGGGTGGCCGGGCGGAAAGCCGACCGAACGGGGGTCTTCGGTCAGATCGTGGAGGCGGAGGGGGCGGGCGTCCTTGATCAGGACTCCGAGGATCCCGCGGCCGTGCGGGTCCTCACCGATATCCGAGCGGGTCGCGGCGTCGACACCGTGACTGACGAAGCGCTCGAGACCGGTGCCGCTCGGATCGATCACCCCAAGCGCGGCGTATCGCGCGCCCGTCACCTCAGCCGCCGCCTCCGTGATCCGCTGGAGCACGACGTCGAGAGAGAGCTCGGAGCCGATCGCGATTCCCGTCTCCACGAGCGCCCGCAGACGGCCGGATTCCCATGTCGTCGTCATTCGGGGCAATGCTCGCAGAAACCGATCCCGGCTCTGAATCGCAACGGGCATTGCGGAAAAACCGCAGCGAATCCGCGGCTCAGCCTCACCGATTCGGCGGTCTCGCGCGGATGGCACAGCGGCGGCACGGAGCTTGACTGAGAGCAACCCGGAACCACCACGAGGATTGGAGGCAGGCATGAGCACCGTTACAGCTGAAAACCAGGTAGCAACGGCAGTTCCAAAGGAGCGCAATTGGCTAGTCACGCTCCTCGAGTGGGGCGGTTTCGCGGCAGGCGCGGTCCTGATCGCGTTCGGAGTCGTCGCAATCGTCATGGGCTTCAGCGGCCGCTCGACGGTGGCCGACAGCCTCAAGCAGGAGAACATCGTCGGCACACCCGATATGACCCCGGCACTCATCGCCAAGGAGGCGAAGCAGGCAGGGCTCAAGGGCGTCGACCTGCCGACCGTCGCCGTCGCCGGCAAGGCGATCGACAGCGGCCCGCGGGCACGAGCGTTCGCGAGCTACATGCGAATCCACGCGCTCGAGGCAACGGGTGGCTACACGTACGCCCAGATGGGCCGGTTCGAGGCCAAGCCGAATACCCCGAAGGCACAGCTGGCAGCTGGGGGCGGAACGGACAACCCGCAGTGGGCCGTCATGGACACCGCGACCAAGCAGCCCGTCTCGAACGGTGCCCGCAACATCTGGGTGACCGAGACCGCATTGTCGACAGCACTGAACACGTCCTACATGGCCGACCGGCTTGGACTGTTCGGAATCGTCGTCGGTGTGGCACTGCTGCTGAGTGGGATCGGCTTCATCATCCTCGCCTTCGCAGCGCTCCACCGAAGGACGCGCGCGCTGTAGCCGAGGCGCGCACCGGCTGGGCCGGCGCCTGGTGGTTTCGAGGAAGGCGTCGGCCCCACCAGGAGGCCGCCCCACTTCGGTGGGGCGGTCTTTCTGTTCTCGGACTTCAGTAGAACGCCGCAACGGAATCCGTACCCCGCCCGATGTCCGGCGCAGTCGCGGGTTCGACACTTGGGTCATGAGCCAGATCGAACCCGCGAGCTGCATGCTTCGTCTCGCCGCGGAGGGCAAGTCCGAGCCGTGCCCGCAGGAACGATGTGCCTTCTGGGAGCCGGAGGGAGCCGTTCTCCAAGGACGCTGCTTCATCGAGCGCCTCGGTGTCGACGTTCGCCGGCCCGATCTGGCGGCCTACCTGCTCGAGACGCGAGGCAGCCTCGAGCAGGCCCGACACCTAGCCGAGGCCGAGCGTGAGCACCTCGAATTTTCGCGCCGCATCGGTCGTGAGCTTTGAGGAAGGAGGAGTCATGAGCGCAACGGCTCTCGAAACCACCACTCGACGACCAACCTCGAAGGGCACCATGCGCGCCGTCGTCGTCCGGGCATTCGACGAAGCCCCGCAGGTCGAGGACGTTCCGAAGCCGATCGCAGGCCCGGGGGAGGTCGTGGTCAAGATCGAGGCTTCGGGGCTCTGCCATACGGACATCCACGCGGCCCACGGAGACTGGCCGGTGAAGCCAAAGCTGCCATTCACTCCGGGCCACGAGGGCGTCGGCCTGGTGGAGGCGATCGGCGCGGGTGTCACCGAGGTCAGCGAAGGCGATCGGGTCGCGATTCCCTGGCTGGGATACGCCTGCGGTACGTGCGACTACTGCGTCTCCGGCTGGGAGACGCTGTGCGAGTCACAGCAGAACACCGGCTATTCCATCGACGGTGGATTTGCCGAGTACGCGAAAGCGTTCGCGCGACACGTCGTGAGGGTGCCGGACGGTGTCGATCCGTTCGACGCCGCCCCGCTCACCTGCGCAGGAGTGACGACCTACAAGGCCGTGAAGGTCAGTGGCGCGAAGCCCGCCGACCTGGTCGCGGTCTGGGGTATCGGTGGCCTCGGCCATCTGGCACTCCAGTACGGACGCATCGCCGGTGCCAGCGTCGTCGCCGTCGATCTCTTCGACGACAAGCTCGAGCTCGCGCGCGAGCTTGGAGCGGAGTTCAGCGTCAACGCCGCGAAGGAGGATCCGGTCGCGGCGATCAAGGAGCTCGGCGGCGCCGACGCGGCCGTCGTCCTGGCCGTCGCGCCGAAGGCGTTCGAGCAGGCGTTCGCCTCTCTGTGCCGCGGCGGAACGATGGCGCTCGTCGCACTCCCCGCCGAGAACAAGATGGAGCTCCCGATCTTCGAGACCGTGCTGAACGGCATCACCGTGGTCGGCTCGATCGTGGGCACCCGCCTCGACCTGCGCGAGGTCTTCGAGCTGCACGCCGCCGGCAAGACTCGCGTCATCCGCGAAGAGCGACCGCTACACGACGTGCAAACCGCAATGGAGGACGTCCTCAGCGGCGACGTACCCGCTCGGATCGTCTTCCGTCCCTGAGAGGAGGTCTGTGATGAGACCTGTGATGCTCGCAACCGACGGTTCGCCGACCGCGGAGAAAGCGACACGGACGGCCGTCGAACTCGCCCGGTTACTGGGCACCGAGCTGGTCATAGTCAGCGTCTGGGACGTTCCGAGCCTCGGCTACGGCTCGACGGGATTCACGTACGTCCCGATCAACGCCGACTTCAGCAAGCTGGGGGAGAGCGAGGCGGACCGCGCACTCGCCGTTGCGGCGGCACTCGCCGACGAAGCCGGCGTGGGGGCACGGACAACCGTGCTGCGTGGCTTCCCGGTCGAGGCCATCTGCGCCGCCGCCGAGAAATTCGCACCGCAGTTCCTCGTCATCGGCTCGCACGGGTGGGGAGCGGTGAAGCGCACCCTCTTCGGGAGCGTCTCCACCGGCGTCCTCCACCACGCGAAGTGCCCCGTGCTCGTCGTTCGCGGTGATCCGGTCGAGGACGAGGTCGCACGAAACGGATCGCACGAGGCGGTCCACGCATGAACCGGAATGACGGCGACGTGGTCGGCGCAGTAGCTCAGCGTGGCCAAAGGGATTAGCGTTTCGATCCAGGTGACCGAGACCCGCCTCACAACCGCCGAGGCCAGCGGCCTCGAGGCCGACCACGTCGCCCTCCTCGACCGGTACTGGCGTGTGGCCAACTACCTGTCGGTGGGCCAGATCTATCTGCTCGACAACCCGCTGCTCCGCGAGCCCCTTGTCGCTGAGCACGTGAAGCCACGCTTGCTCGGTCACTTCGGGACGACTCCTGGTCTCAACTTCGTCTACGTCCATCTGAACCGGGTCATCCGCGAGCGCGCTCTCGACGTCCTCTACGTGACCGGGCCGGGCCACGGAGGACCTGGGCTCGTCGCCAACGCCTACCTCGATGGGACCTACAGCGAGGTCTACTCCGAGATCACCGACGACGAGGAGGGGCTTCGCCGGCTCTTTCGCCAGTTTTCCTTCCCCGGCGGCATACCGAGCCACGTCGCACCGGAGACTCCCGGGTCGATTCACGAGGGCGGGGAGCTCGGCTACGCGCTCGCCCACGCTTACGGCGCCGCGTACGACAACCCGCACCTGCTCGTAGCCTGCGTTGTCGGTGACGGCGAAGCAGAGACCGGTCCGCTCGCGACCAGCTGGCATTCGAACAAGTTCCTGAATCCGCGTACCGACGGCGCCGTGCTCCCGATCCTCCATCTGAACGGTTACAAGATCGCGAATCCCACCGTGCTCGCTCGCATCCCGGAGACCGAGCTCGGCGAGCTGATGCGCGGTTACGGCTACGAGCCGATCTTCATCTCGATTCGTGCGGAGGACGACCATGGCGACGCACATGTGCGTTTCGCGAGCGTCCTCGATGAGGCGCTGGATCGGATCGAGGAGATCCAACAAGACGCTCGCGTTGACGGAGCTACCGGCAGGCCGGCCTGGCCGATGATCGTCCTACGGTCCCCCAAAGGCTGGACGGGCCCGGCCGAGGTCGACGGCCTTCCTGTTGAAGGCACCTGGCGCTCTCACCAGGTCCCGATGACGGATGTCCGCACGAACCCGGGGCATCTCAAGGTGCTAGAGGACTGGCTGCGCAGCTACCGCCCCGACGAGCTGTTCGACGAAGCCGGACGCATCCGCCCGGAAGTGCGGAGCATCGCGCCGGCGGGTGAACGGCGAATGAGTGCGAATCCGCATGCAAACGGCGGGCTGCTGCTTCGTGATCTCGTCCTGCCCGACTTCCGTCGGTACGCCGTCGAGGTGACGGAAAGGGGCGTGACGACGGCGGAGTCGACGCGCGCGCTCGGCTCGTTCCTGCGGGACGTCATCACTGCTAACCCCGACAACTTTCTCATCTTCGGGCCCGACGAGACCGCCTCGAACCGGCTCGGCGAGGTCTTCGCGGCGACGACACGGCGCTGGATCGCAGAGAGCGCGACCACGGACGATGGTCTGGGCGTCGACGGGCGCGTGTTCGAGATTCTCTCCGAGCACATGTGCCAGGGGTGGCTCGAGGGCTACCTCCTCACCGGCCGTCACGGTCTCTTCGACTGCTACGAGGCGTTCATCCACATCATCGACTCGATGTTCAACCAGCACGCGAAATGGTTGAAGACGACGCGCGAGATCCCGTGGCGACGGCCGATCGCGTCACTCAACTATCTCCTCAGCTCGCACGTCTGGCGGCAGGATCACAACGGTTTCTCACACCAGGACCCCGGCTTCATCGACCACGTCGTGAACAAGAAGGCCGAGATCATCCGCGTCTACCTTCCACCTGATGCCAACACGCTGCTCTCGGTCGCCGATCATTGCCTGCGCAGCCGCGATTACGTGAACGTCATCGTTGCGGGCAAGCAGCCGGCGCTGCAATACCTGTCGATGGACGATGCCATCCTGCACTGCACCCGGGGAATCGGCATCTGGGACTGGGCTTCGAACGACCGCGATGCGGAACCGGATGTCGTGCTCGCATGCTGCGGCGACGTTCCGACGCTCGAGACGCTCGCCGCTACGGCAATCTTGCGCGAGCGCCTGCCGGACCTGCGGGCCCGCGTAGTCAACGTCGTCGACCTAATGCGCCTGCAACCCGAGAGTGAGCATCCGCACGGGCTTTCGGACTACGAGTTCGACTCGCTCTTCACGACGAACCGTCCAGTCGTCTTCGCCTATCACGGCTATCCCTGGCTGATCCACCGCCTCACGTACCGACGGATGAATCACGCAAATATCCACGTCCGCGGCTACAAGGAAGAGGGGACGACGACGACCCCCTTGGACATCGTCATTCTCAACGACCTCGACCGCTTCCATCTCGTCATGGACGTGATCGACCGGTTGCCGCACCTGGCCGGCAAGGCCGATCATCTCCGTCAGGAGATGGTCGATGCCCGGCTGAGGGCGCGCGCCTACGGGCGAGCACACGGGGAGGATCCACCCGAGATCCGCGACTGGACCTGGCCCGGCTGACCCAGCCGTGGGCGCGATCCTCGTCGTCAACGCCGGCTCGACGAGCCTGAAGCTTCACGTCGTCGAGGAGGACGGGAAGAGCCGCCCGATCAAGTCGTTCGACGACGTGCCGGGCGGACTCGAAGCAGTCGCGCACCGAGTTGTCCACGGCGGCACGCGTTTTCTGGATCCTGTCGTGATCGACGAGGCGGTTCGTGATGCCATCGACGACCTTGTTCCGCTTGCTCCGCTTCACAACGCTCCGGCGCTGACGGCGATCGACGTCGCCCAGGGCGCGCTCCCGGATCTTCCGCACGTCGCGGTCTTCGATACCTCGTTCCACCGCACCCTCCCTGCCGAGGCCGCCGAGTACGCGCTTCCTCGACTCTGGCGGGAGGAGTGGGGTGTGCGCCGCTACGGTTTTCACGGTCTCTCGGTCGAGTGGTGCGCCGGTCGCGTGCCGGAGTTGCTGGGCCGGCCGGTCGAGCGTCTGGTCGTCTGTCATCTCGGCGGCGGATCGTCGATCACCGCCGTCGTTGACGGTCGCTCGGTCGACACGACGATGGGGTTCACACCTCTCGAGGGTGTGCCGATGACGACCCGTTCGGGGTCGGTCGATCCCGGTGCACTGCTCTACCTGTTGCGCGAGAGACAGTTCGACCCGAAGTCACTGGATCACGCCCTCAATTTCGATTCCGGCGTCGAGGCGCTCGCTGCTTACACAGGCGGAATGATCGAGATCGAACGCCGCGCCGTCTCAGGAGATTCCGATGCCGACCTTGCGCTGCGCGTACTGGTGCACCATCTCGCCGCCGCGGTAGCAGCCATGTCTGCGTCTGCCGGGGGGCTAGACGCTCTCGCCTTCACCGCCGGAATCGGAGAGGGATCTGCATTGGTACGCGAGCATCTTTGCTCCCGTCTGCGCTTTCTCGGCGTCGAGCTCGACGAGACCAGAAACGCCGAGGCCGAACCGGATTGCGACGTGGCGAGGGAGAGCTCGCACGTCCGAGTCCTCGTGGTGCAGGCACGTGAAGAGCTGGTCGCCGCTCGTGCTGCGCGGGGGCTTCTCTCATGATGAATGTCTCGCCGTCAGCCGTCTCCGATGTCGTGCTGCGCGACGGGTCGACAATGCGCTTCCATCCGCCCGGCGCCGCAGAGGCGGACGAGCTGCTCGAGTTCTTTCGCGGTCTCTCCGACCGGAGTCTCTACCTCCGCTTTCATGGTCACCCCAACGTCGACGATCGTCTCGTCGAGCCGGTGCTCGAGCCCGACTGGTCCGAGCGCGGTGCCCTGGTCGGGACGAAGGATAAAGACGTTGTGGCGCTCGCGAGCTACGTCCGCCTGCGTGATGCGCGGACCGCGGAGGTTGCCTTCGCAGTCGCCGATGAGCTGCAGGGGCGCGGCATCGCGACGCGACTGCTCGAACGGCTCGCAGCGCTCGCCTGCTCGGTCGGAATCGAGGAGTTCGTGGCCGAAGTGATGCCCGACAACCTGAGCATGCTGCGGGTCTTCGCCGAGGCCGGTTTCGAGGAGAGCCGCACTCTCCAGAGTGGAACGACGGAGGTTCGGCTCAGACTCGCGACCACCGAGTCCCTGCGCACGCGAGTGGACGAACGCGATCACGTCGCCGTCACCGCCTCGCTGGAGCCGTTCTTGAAGCCGGCCTCGCTTGCCGTCGTCGGGGCTTCGTCGCGGACCGGCTCGATCGGCGGCGAGCTCTTCCGCAACGTGCTGCGCGGCGAGTTCCGAGGTGTCGCGTATCCCGTCAACCGGTCCGGTGAGCCCGTTGCCGGCGTTCGCTCCTATCGGAGCGTCCGCGAGATCGGGGAGACGGTTGACCTCGCCATCGTGTGCCTTCCGGGTAGCGCGGTGCTCGAAGCAGCGGAGGATGCGCTCGCGGCAGGCGTGCGAGCGCTGTGCGTCATCTCCGCGGGCTTCGCCGAGATCGGGCCGGAGGGGGAAGCCCGACAGGACCGCCTAGTCGAGCTCGTGCGCTCTCACGGCGCGCGGCTCCTCGGGCCCAACTGCCTTGGCATCGCCGTCTCCGACGTTCAGCTCAACGCGACGTTCGGGCCGCAGGCATTGCCGCCGGGAAGGATCGGCTTCTCATCGCAGAGTGGAGCGCTCGGCCTCGCGTTGCTAGAGCACGCTACGCAGAGGCGCCTGGGTCTCTCTTCATTCGTCTCAGTCGGGAACAAGGCCGACGTCTCCTCGAACGATTTGCTCGAGTACTGGGAGACCGATCCGAGCACCGACGTCGTCCTGCTCTACCTCGAATCGTTCGGCAACCCGCGCAAGTTCGCGCGGGTCGCCCGACGGGTGGCCCGGAGGAAGCCCATCGTCGCCATGAAGGCCGGACGAACCGCCGCAGGTGCCAAGGCGGCCAGCTCCCATACAGCCGCATTGGCCGGCTCGGAGGCTGCCGTCGACGCGTTGTTCCATCAGGCAGGCGTCATCCGCGTCGACACGCTCGAGGAGTTGCTCGACGTCACCGGCCTGCTTGCGACGCAACCTCTGCCGCATGGCCGCCGGGTCGCGGTGCTCACCAACGCCGGCGGCCTCGGCATCCTCTGCGCGGACGCTTGCGAGGCGGCCGACCTCTCGCTGCCGCCGCTCGCGGACGAGACGATCGCCGCGCTTCGTTCTGTGCTGCCCGGCGAGGCAAGCCTGAGCAACCCCGTCGACATGCTCGGCTCGGCCGTCGGAGAGACCTACGAACAAGCGCTGCCCGCGGTCCTCCGGGACCCGGGCATTGACGCGGTGATCGTTCTCTTCGTCCCGCCCGTGGTGGCGGGCGCAGACGAGGTGGCCGAAACGATTGCGCGTGCGGTTGAGGCTCGATCAGACGAGGAAAAGCCGGTTCTCGCTTGCGTGATCAGTCAGCACGGGACGCCGGAACGCCTGCTGTCGGGGACGGTCGCGGCGTTCGACTATCCGGAGTCTGCGGCGCGCGCCCTCGGACGTGCAGCCGACCGGTCGGAGTGGCTGCGTCGCGAACAGGGACGTGTTCCCGAGCTTGAGCGGATCGATCAAACCGCAGCCAGTGTGGTCGTCGAAGGGGCTGGCGAGCGCTGGCTTGGAGCCGACGAGGTGCGGCGTCTTCTAGAGGCATACTCGCTTCCCCTCGTACCCGAGCGAATCGCCGACAGTACGGACGAGGCACTCGCCGCCGCCGCCGCGCTCGGGTATCCAGTCGTCGTGAAGACCGCCGCAGCCGGCGTCCACAAGACCGAGGAGGGTGGAGTCGCGCTCGACCTGCGGGACGCCGAAAGCGTTGCCGACGCGGTGGCCCGCATCGGTGTGCCGGTGCTGGTGCAGCCCTTCCTGAAGGACGGCGTCGAGATCCTGGTCGGCGCCTTCCAAGACCCGGTGTTCGGGCCACTCGTCGCACTCGGGCCGGGCGGCACGATGGCCGAGCTGATCGGGGATGCGGGGTTCCGCCTGGCGCCGCTGACCGACGTCGACGCCGAAGAGCTCGCGCAGAGCGGCAAGGCGGCGCGCCTCCTGGACGGTTTCCGGGGAGCGCCACCCGCAGATCGCGGTGCTGTCGTCGACCTTCTCCTGCGAATCGCGCGTCTCGCGGACGACCTGCCCGAGGTCGCGGAGCTCGATCTGAATCCCGTTATCGCACGCGCGACGGGCTGCGTGGTCGTGGACGCACGCGCCCGGATAGCCCGCCCTCGGAAGAAAGGCTCGCTGAAGAGCTGGTAGTCGCGGCTGCGGAAAAGCCGCAGCACCGTTCCGCCGACGCGCGGATGCCCGGAGGCCCCGCCGCCGGGAGGCTGGGGGCGAACACGAAAGGAGGCTATGCCGGCGCTCGCAACCGCGCCGCTCGAATCCGCCCTTCCAGGTTGTCGGCCCAACGAAGCCAAACCCGATCGGCGCGATCTCCGCTTGCTTCCTTCGAGTCGCGCAGCGACTTCGGAGAATCCCCCATCCGCCCGGATACTCGAAAGTTGGGAGCGCGCCCTCGCGGCGAGCGAATGCGCACTCGACGCAGTCGTCGGAGAGAAGATCTGTCCGAAGTCAGAGCTTGCGGCGCGCCGGCATCGTCTTGGCAACGAGCGCCGCTGGCTCGCGCGTCTGAAGGAGATTGGCCCCTACGACCCGATTCCCCCTGTTCGGTCATCCAAGCCTTCGCCGACGCCTGGCTAGAAGCGAAAGCGCAGCAAGGAGAGCGGGGATCCCGAGTGCAAGCGGAAGGATTCCTCCTGAGTTGAGCGTCTGGCGGTGCGCGATTGACACGTGCAACGTCGGTCCCGTGGTCGGCGGGGTGGGCCGGCCGTCTTGTGGAAGTACCGCGACGTATACGCCGATGCTGCCCGAGTTCACTGCCTGCAGCCGCCAGTCGATCGTGACCGAACCGCCGGCGGGAATGGGTGGGAGATAGCGCGTTCGGTGCGACGACCAATCCTCTGGATCGATGTAGACACCTCTGCGCAGGCTGAGGACGTTCAAGTGCGCGATCAGGTCGCGGGCAGGTGTCGCGCCGTGGTTCGCGATTACGCTGCGGAAGCTGAACTTGTCTCCAAGAGACGTCGAGATCGCGGTGCGATCAAGTGTGACCGTTACGCGGCTTGGCGCGGCGACAGCCGGCTGAGGGACGACAAGGACGACGAGAAGGGCGAATACGAGTCCTCTCCGATTCATGGCGAGCCGCCGTTCAATCGCAATCGATGCGCGCCGGCGAGCAACGCGAGGAAGGCGAAGAACGCTGCAGCCACGAAGGGAGAGATGAGCCAGGCTACGTCCTGGCTCCAGCTGTGGCCGTCCACGACGATCTTGCCGACGTAGTGCAGGCCCGCAGTCAGTGGATTCGCGCGGAGGAGCAAGTCCCCGGCCCAGCCTTGTTGTGCGCTCGTCGGGAACTGCGTGGGCGCGAAGAGCGCGAGCAATGCGAACAGGCTGACCGAGAGACTTAGCCGGTTCGAGCCGGAGAAGATGCTGACGAGCACGCCAAGCGAGACGAGAAAGACGGCAAGCAAAGTGCCGACAACCAGTCCGGTGGTCAGGGCGACGCCGACGATTCCGTTGCCCCGTCCCAGAAACCAGACGTACGGGACCGTGACGATGAAGGCGCCGACCCACAGCGACAGGGCTGCGACCAACTTCCCACCCGTCAGTTGCAAACGGGAGACCGGTGTAACGAGCAAGCTTTCGAGCGAGCCGCGCTCGCGTTCGCCGCTGATCGTGTCGGCGCCGCCGAGTAGAGCAAGGAGCGCACCGACGGCGATCGCGACTTGCAGGGTCAGGTTCACCGACTCGCGTTGCTCGAGGAAGTTGAGAGCCTGGTTCGTGGCGACGAGGTACGAAAGCACGCTGAGCAGCGCGCTGAAAGCGAGCGTGAGCAGCAGGCCTCTGCCGCGAAGCCAGAGGTCACGCAGCTCCTGTCCGGCTACGACGGTGGCCATCTAGGAGCCCTCGGTCATCGCGAGGAAGGCGTCGCTGAGGCGCGCGCCCTCCAGTTCGAAGGCGAGGATCGGGACGTCCGCCGCTGCCAGTGCGGACAATGCGCCGTTGGGGGTCGAGTCCTGCTCTGCCGTGAGGGTCAGCGCGATGGTGCCGGGCTGGCCGTTCGTTCGTTCTGCGGCGTTGATTCCGGGTGCGCCGGCCAGCACGCTGAGCGCCTCCCGTACGGACTCGGGGGCGACGCGAAGGCGTGCACCTCGTGGCGCGGACGCGCTCCTGGCGATCTCCGCCACCGAGCCTGCTGCTGCAACCCGCCCGCGGTTCAGGATGAGGATGCGCGTGCAGACCTCTTCCACCTCGGCGAGCAGGTGCGTGCTGAGCAGCACGGTCGCACCACGCTGCTGGGAGATCTCCCGCACGAGCGACAACACCTGTCGTTGTCCGGCGGGGTCGAGACCAAGAGTCGGCTCGTCGAGGAACACGACGCGTGGCTCGTTGACGAGGGCACGTGCGATCCCTAGTCGTTGCCGCATGCCGCGGCTGTAGGTGGCAATCGGCGAACGACGGCGGTCGTGCAGGCCGACTTCCCGGAGCAGATGTTCAGCGACCGCGGCCGCACTTCTGCGGTCTTGTCCGTAAAGTCGCGCGTGGTAACGCAGGTATTCCTCGCCGGTCTGACGCTCCGGGTAGCCGGCGCTCTCCGGCAGCACGCCGATCCCCCGGCGGATCTCGGTCGGCCTTGTCTGCAGAATGCCGCCAACCTGGAATGTTCCGCGGGTGGGGGCGAGGATGGTTGTGAGGACGCGGATGGCGGTGGTCTTTCCGGCGCCGTTCGGGCCGAGCACTCCGAGGATCTCGCCGGCGTCGATCTCGAAGGTCAGATCGTCGACTGCAACCATGCTGCCGTACTTCTTGTGCACGCCGTGCGCCTCTATCGCTGCGGTCACGGCCGGACGATAGATAGCCGCAGATGAGCGGATGATGAGAGTCGCGCTGAGCCGATGAGTTTCCGCGGCCGCCGCGGTCTGAGAAGTATGAAGAAGCGACTTCTCGTTACCGGACTCGTCCTTGCGGCATTGCTCCTGGCGCTCTACGGGCTGATGTTCGGAGCCGGGGCGAAGTGATGTTTCCGCTCGCGGTAGCCGTCCCGCTCGCCCTTCTGCCGCTCGTGAGCCTCTTGGCCGCTCTTCGTTGGATGGCTCTCTCGTCGAGCAGGTCGATCTAAGCCGTAGCTCGCCGCTCGGCTTCGGCTTTCAGATGCCTGAGGCCGTCGGCGAGTGCCTTGTCCAGGGTCTTCTGGAGGGACCGGCGGAAGAGGCGAGAGACAAGCCCGTCATAGGACTCTTCGGTCGTCACGAGCGTCTGGTCGTTCCGTGGCTCGAGGTTGTAGATGTGGTTTGCCTTGATGCCGAACGTCCGACCGGTCCAGGCGATGAGACGAGGCGGCTCGACGCGCCGAAGGGTCGAAGTGATGGTTCCGGGCCCCGCTTTCCAGCGGAATGTGGATCCCTCGGTCAACCCGCCGTGCATCGAGACGCTTTTGACCGCTGGGTTCCAGTCCGGCCAGCGCTCAATCGTCGTCAGAACGTCCCAGACAACCTCCGGAGGCGCGGCGATCTCGATCTCGCTCCGCCCGAGGACCGGGGAAGGCTTCTTGGTGTCGTCGCTCACTATCTGTTCAGAAGTGTGTGATCGAAAAACCGGACGACTCGGCGCTCGTACTCTTTTGGCCGCGCGTCGATCCCGCCGACGTGCCCACTTCCGGGCACCTCCCAGATCATCTTCGGTTGGCCTGCGGCAGCGTAGTAGGTCGGGTTGAGGTTTCGCTCCCCATCCTGTCCGTGCTCGCCGTAGACGAAGAACACCGGGGTCGGAGCGATCTTGCCGACGAGGTCCTTGAGGCTCGCGGGAGGCGTGTTGTTGGAGAAGAGCGCGATTCCAACACTGAGCGCGGCATAGGAGGGCACGTCGGTCCACTTTCCGCTTCCCGTCATGTCCAGGTACTCACGGATCGAGCGTTCTCCCGCGCCCTCGGAGACCACGGCGTTGAGACCGCGGGCTCTCGCCGCCGATTCGAGCATCATCTCGCCGCCGACAGACAGTCCTATCCCGCCGATGCGGTCCCGGTCGACATCCGGGCGGCCCTGGAGGAAACGGACGGCGGCCTCGACGTCCTGGTGTCCGGCCCAGCCCCAGCCATTGGGATCACCTTGGCTCTCGCCCTCGCCGCGGCGGTCGAAGAGCAGCACGCCGTAACCGTGTCGAGCGAGCATGCGCGCGGGCTTCTGCGTTCCCTTGCGCCCAGGGAAGGAGATGACGGCCGCACCGTTCTTCGAGGGCACGTACCAACCCTTCAGGCGTAGTCCGTCAGCGGTAGTGAACGTCACGTCCTGATGCGCTGCGCCCAGGTGAGCGACTGGTACGAATGCCCGCGCCGTGTGAGTCAGGACATACGAGACCAGGAACGGGAGAACGAGCACGTAGGCGAGGAGCACCGCTCCGATCGTCGTAAGGGATCGTTGTAGCCAACGGCGCGGCAAGCTTTGGTCGGTCCGCCTCGAGCGCCACAGTGTGGTGACGGCGACTCCGATGAGAACGAGGCCGCCTCCGATCGCGGCGAGCCCGGTGTAGTCGTCCCCGGACAGCCGTCCGGCGTGCAGGTAGTA
>JBKOWS010000148.1:0-10762 GCA_046724565.1 Actinomycetota bacterium
CTCGTCGCGCGCGAGCGCCGTGATGCCCTCGAGCTCCGCCACCGCCGCGTCGTAGGCCGCGAACTGACGCCGCCGGATCGCCGCGTGGTCTTCCACCTTGTCGAGCTGACAGAGCGCGATCGCCGCGAGGACGTCGGACAGGTTGGCCTTGTAACCGGGGACCGGGATGTCGTAGAGCGAGCCGTCGCCGCGCCGCATGAGCCGCAGGTCGCGAACTGCCTGCGCCACCTCACCGCGGTCGGTCGAGATGAGCCCGCCTTCGCCGGCGGCGATGTTCTTGGTGGCGTAGAGGGAGAAGCACGTCACGTCCGCGATCGAGCCGACCTTGCGCCCGCGGTAGCGGCTCTCGGCGGCATGGGCCGCGTCCTCGACGATCGGCAGCCCGAGCTCGAGCAGCGGATCGAGGTCGGCAGGCTGACCCGCGAGGTCGACCGGCAGGATCACCTTCGTCCGTTCGTTCACCGCGCCGGCGGCAAGCGCCGGTTCGATGTTGAGATCGCCGTCGCGCACGTCGACGAAGACGGGAGTCGCGCCCGTGTGGACGATCACGTTCGCGGTGGCGGGCCAGGTGATCGGGCTCGTGATCACCTCGTCGCCCGATCCGACGCCGAGCGCGACGAGCGCGAGGTGAAGCGCAGCCGTCCCGGAGGCGAGCGCAAGCACGTGCTCGGCCTCGAGGTACTCGGCCATACGCCGCTCGAGCTCTGCGGCCCGCGGGCCGGTGGTCAACCAGCCCGACCGAAGCGTCTCCGCGACCGCGGCGATCTCCTCCTCGCCGATCGCCGGCGGCTGGAACCCGAGCATGGTCGCCCGGCGGGTGTGGGGGTCAGACGAGAGCTTCGACATCAGTCTCGAATCGAATCATCGCCTCCGCCCGGGACGCACGCTCGAGTGCCTGCTCGCGGGTGTCGCCGACGGCGAGGATGGCCCCGGCCCGGTCCGCGCCGCGGCGGAACTCGCCGAAGCGGTGACCAGGCCGCCGGTAGATGCGGATCCCGCGTATCCCTTCGAGCGCGAAAGCTTCCTCGACGCCCACGACCTCGCGCAGCTCGCCCGCCGGCGGCACCAGGAAACGCACGCACGCACTCCCCACTCGCGCACGCGGCGCGAGCGCGGCGGCCGGAACGTGCTCGCCGAGCGCCGCCGAGAGCGCCGCCGCGTTGAGGTCGACGCCGAGTGCGGCGCGGCAGAGCTCCGCATCGTGACCTCCACCTAGCCGCGCTGCCAGCTCGCCGACGCGGACACCGTCCGGGCCGACGAGAACCTGCGTGTAGCTCGGCCCATTCTCGATGCCGACGGCGGCCGCGGCAGCCGCCGCTGCCTCGACAACGGCGCCGATCTCCTTCGGCTCGAGCTCGCTCGGCCAGACGTGAGTGAGGGCGACGCCGAAGGCAGGTGGAGAGGCGGTGAGTCGATCCGTGACGGTCAGCGGAAAGAAATGGCCGTCGGAAGAGAACGCGTTGACGGTCACCTCACGTCCGGGCACGTGTTCCTCGACGAGGAGCGTCGCCGAGCGGGAAGCGTCAAGCGCCACGCGGACGGCCTCGGCTACTTCCGACGGCGTCTGCACGAGCGTGAGCCCCCGCTGGCCCTGCCGGTCGGGCGCCTTGATCACGCACGGAAACCCGATCCGGGCCGCAGCTTGCCCGGCCTCACGCGCGCCGGAGCAGATCTCGTACGCCGGCTGCTGCACAGCCGCTTCGCCGAAGCGCTCACGCTGGCGCAGCTTCGACGTCGAGAGCGTCGCCGTCTCCGGGGAGATCGGGTGCGGCAGGCCGAGCCGCTGCGCTACGCGTGCGGAGATGGCGACGGGCCAGTCGATCCCGGGTGCGATCAGGCCGTCGACGCGCTCGGCGCTCGCCAGGCGCTCGATGCCTGCCTCGTCCTCGGTCGAGACGATTGCGCGCCGGTCGGCGTAGCGAAAGCCCGGGGCGGACGGATCGCGGTCGACCGCGATGACGTGATGCTCCCGGGTCCGGGCCGCCGCGAGCAGGCCGAGCTGGGCCGGCCCCGCGCCTAGGACGAGGAGACGCTTGCCCCGGTCTCGCTCTCGAGAATCCCCCGCCACCACGCCTCATTGTCGCGGTACCACGCGATCGTGCCAGCAAGACCCTCGTCGAACGACGTACGCGCCTGCCAGCCGGTGAGACGCTTCATCTTGTCCGTCGAGCCGATGTGCCGGTCGACCTGGCCCGGGCGCTCGGTCACGAACGTCTTCAGCGAGGCGGGCTTGCCGAGCGCTTCCAGCACGGCGTCCGCAATCTCGGTGACCGGGATGTCGATGCCGGTCGCCACGTTCAGGACCTCGCCGGCGACGTCCTCCAGCGGAGCCGCGATCACCGCCTCGATCGCCTCGGCGTCGTCGTCGACGTAGAGCCAGTCGCGGCTCGCGTGACCGTCGCCGTGAATCGTCAGCTCGCGGTCCTGCAGCGCTTGGGTGATGAAACGGGGGACGACCTTTTCCGGATGCTGTCTCGGACCGTAGTTGTTGAACGGTCGAACGATGACGATCGGCAGCCCGTACGTGACGTAGTACGAGTAGGCGAGCCGGTCGGCGCCCGCCTTCGTGGCGGCGTACGGGCTACGTGGATTGAGCGGATGCTCCTCGTCCATGGGCGCCGACTCCGCCGTCCCATAGACCTCGCTCGACGAGAAGAGGATGAAGCGCTCGACCGGCGCGTCGCGGATCGCGTCAAGCAGGATCTGCGTGCCTTCGACGTTCGTCGTCACGAACTCGCGCGCGCCTTCCTCGATCGACTTCTCGACGTGGGACTCCGCCGCGGCGTTCACGATCACGTCGACCTGCGAGACAATGTCCCGTACGAGCTCGACGTCGCGGATGTCTCCCTGCACGAACGAGAGCCGCTCGTGCGACATCGCACCCTTCAGGTTGTCGAGGTTGCCGGCGTAGGTGAGAGCGTCGAGCGACACGACCTCGTACGGCGTCTTCGCCAGGAGATGGTGGATGAAGTTGGACGGGATGAATCCCGCGCCGCCGGTGACGAGAATCCTCTTGGACACGGCGGGAGATTACGTGTTTGGGGTTAGCGGCACGTTGGGGAAGTTTGCGCAAGACTTCCCGGACCTCCCAGGAACATGCCCAGAGACTTCGCAGCGAGGCCAGTTCGCGTGGTGATCGTCGACGACCATCGGCTCTTCGCCGACGCGCTGGCACTCCTCCTCGGACACGACGAACGGCTGTCGGTGATCGGCACGGCTCACGACGGCCGTTCCGCGATCGAGATCGCGGCCGCCGAGCAAGTGGAGGTCGCGGTGATTGACGTCCGCATGCCGGAGATCGACGGCCTCGAGACGGCGCGAAGGCTGCGGAAACGCAGTCCCGAGACCCGCGTGATCCTCGTCACGGGCATCGACGAGCCGAAGCTCGCGGACGAAGCCCGCAAGGCCGGCGCAGTCGCGCTTCTCACCAAGGGCGCACTGCACGACGAGCTCAAGGAAGCAATTCTCGCCGCCTCCAGTTCGGGCGAAAGCTGACGCCTTCGCCCGAGCGGCGGTACGCCGCTTGTCGCGGGGAACGCGCGCCGGGGTGGTTGTGGTTGAACCGCGGTTCCACCAGTTCCACAGCGGGCCGGAGCTAAGGGCAGGCGTAGCCGCCCTTAGAGCAGGCCGGCCTCACACGGGCGGCGACGCCACCGGCGCCGCCGCCCGTGGACCAATCCAGCCGCCGAGAACAACCCCCAAAGGAGTCCGCGGGCTCCGCCCGCGGACGTTCCGCGCGACAGCGCCGTACCCAAACCCGCGCGAAAGCTGGAGCTTTCGCGCGGAACCGAGCTAGAGCTCGCGATCGACGATGTAGAGGGGGCGGCCCTCGACGTCGCGCTGAATGCGGCCGAGGTATTCGCCGATCAGGGCGAGGATGAAACCCTGAATGCCGAGCACGAACAGGACGGCGACGCCGCCGAAGAGCGGACCGGGGAAGTTCGACTCACCGATCCAGAAGATCACGCCGTAGATGCCGAGACCGAACGCGAGCAGCGATGAGACGGTGCCGAGCAGGACGCCGATCCACTGAATCGGCTGCGGCCAGAAGCCTGCGAGCACGTGGAGTGCGAGCCGTGTGAGCCGCAACGGCGAGTAGCGCGATGCTCCCTCCCGCGGGGAGTGCGCGACGTCGACCTCGACGACGCTCGCTCCCCCGGACAGGACCAATGCCTTCGTGAACTTCTGCTTGCCGATCGAGCCCAGCATCGGCTCGACCGCGCTCCGGCGGTAGGCGTTGAAGGCGCACCCGAAATCCGAGATCTCGACGCCGGTGAACCGTCGCAGCATCCCGTTGATCACCTTCGAAGGAAGCGATCGCCCGAGCGGGTCCTTGCGTGCGCGCCGGCGGCCGCTCGCGACGTCGTTGCCGGCCTCCACCGCCTCGACGAGTCGGGGGATGTCTTCCGGCTGGTTCTGAAGGTCGCCGTCCATCGTCACGACGACCTCGCCGCGCGCCCGTGCGAAGCCGGCGTGCATCGCCGGGTGCTGCCCGAAGTTGCGCTTGAAGCGCACTGCACGGACGCGAGGGTCTTCCGCGTGCAAGCGCTCGAGGGCGGCGAACGTCCCGTCGGTCGATCCGTCGTCGACGAAGATCAGCTCGAACGTCCGGGGGCCGGGGTCGAGCGCCGCGACCGTTCGGCGGTAGAGCTGCTCCACCGAGCCGGACTCGTTGAGGAGCGTCACGACAACGGACACGTCGGGCGCAGGCAGATCACCGTCGACCACACGGCCCGTCTGCAACGTCTCTGTGCCGGCCATTGGCAAGAGGATAGTGCGTTTCGGCCATCACTCCTTCTCCTCCTGTCGAGGAAAAGTCTCACTTCCGTCACGGTGTCCGACACCACGACGTGGGTGCAAACACCCCGTCGCGAACGACGATGGCCACCATCACTCCTTCGAGGGCCGCGCTGTCGCCCGGACACGCCGAAGGTGAGCCTGATGTCTGCGGCATCGCATCGACGGCTGCTCTTCGTGACCGCCTCTATGCGGCGAAGCTGATCGCCCGCAACCACCGTGTCGTCGAACAGCTCGCGGCCGCTCGCCACTAATCCGCCCCAGGGATCCGGGTGGCAGGTACCAGCCCTGCCACCCGGGTGGGATCAAGTTTCCGGCTAGGCCGCTTCGGCGTACGCCGGTTCGAGTGCCTCTGCCTCCGCCGCCCGGCGCCGATGCGGAATCATGAACGCCGCGACCGCACCGAGGAGAACGATGGCCGCGCCGATCCAGAGCGCGGGAGTCATGCCGTCGACGAACGAGGCGCCCGTCTGATAGCTGCCGTAGTGGGACCAGACCGAGGCGAGCACCGCTACGCCGAACACGCCGCCAAGCTCGCGAATCGCGTTCTGCGCGCCAGACGCCTGGCCTTCCTCTTCCTTCCGGACGGCCGCGAGCACGACGTTCGCCACCGGCGCCCAGAACATCGCCATCCCGATCCCGGAGACCATGAACGGCACGACCAACTCCCAGTACGCCGTCGTCGGGGTCGAGATCGCCGCGATGGAAGCGAGCCCCAATGCCTGCAGCACCAGGCCGATCCCCATCAGGCGACCTCCGCCGACGCGATCCGACATGGCGCCGGCAATCGGCGCCACGAACATGGGCATGATCGTCCACGGCAGGATCCGGAGCCCGGAGCCGACCGGCGAGTAGCCCTGCACGGTCTGGAAGAACTGCGACAGCAGGAAGATCGACCCGAACATCCCGAAGAACATCAAGAGGGACGCGACGTTCGCCAGGGTGAACACGCGGTTCCTGAAGAAGCGCATCGGAAGCATCGGCGCGGAGGCGCGCAGCTCCCAGAGCACGAACAGCGCGAGCACGATCGCACCTGCAGTCAGTGCGATGACGATCTCAGGCGAGGACCAGCCCTGCGAGTTGCCGCGTACGAGGCCCCAGACGATCCCGAACAGCCCACCGCTTGCGAGCGCGACACCAGGGAGGTCGAGCTTGTTGACGGGGCCGTACGACTCGTCCAGGCGGGCGAGCGCGAGCGGGATGAGCACGACGCCGATCGGAACGTTGAGCCAGAAGATCCAGTGCCAGGAGATACCGCTCACGACCGCACCGCCGACGAGCGGTCCGAACGCCACGGCCAGCCCGGCTATGCCGCTCCATGCACCAATGAAGGCACCGCGCCTGTTGGCGGGCACACCCGCACTCAGGATCGTGAGCGTCAGTGGGGTGATGATCGCACCGCCGACACCCTGCGCTGCCCGCGCGGCGATCAGCACGCCGGCGGACGGGGCAAGGGCCGCCGCGGCCGAGGAGGCGGTGAAGATGAAGAGACCGACCGCGAGCATCCGGCGCCGGCCGAAGCGGTCGCCGAGCGCCGCACCGGTCAGCAGGAGCACCGCAAACGTCAGCGTGTACGCGTTTACGGTCCACTCGAGGCTCTCGACAGTCGCGTGCAAGTCCTTGCGGATCACCGGCAGCGCCGTGGTGACGACGAGGTTGTCGAGCGTCGCCATGAAGACGGCGACGGACGTGATGGCGAACGTCCAGATGGTGCGGGTCTTGGCTGTCATCGCTTCCTCCTTCGAGTCATCGTCTTGATCCTGCGGATCACCGGTCGCTCGGCGAATCCGGCCCTCTGGTGTCTGGTGGTGCGGTAAACCGGCGGGTTTTTTGTGAGTGGTCACTTACTTGGAGTCCAAAAAAAGACCTCAGACGTCCTTCCGGCTGCCCTCGACCAGGCGCTGCGCCCAGCCCTCGCCGGCTGCGAGGAGGTCCATCGAGGCCATGACGTTGAGGAGCATGCCCTTGGCGAAGAAATGTGCGACGCGCTCGGTCCGCAGCCCCGAGACACGCTCCACGTAGTCGACGAGCTCGCCGAAACCCTTCCGGACGACTTTGCGAATCTCCGGGTCGCCCGACGCCGCATAGGACTGCATCTGATGATGGAGGTAAGTCGGATCCGTCGTCAGGCGCTCGACGTACGCCGCCCCGATCGCGTGGAGGGCGTCCTCGCCTCTCGAGCCCGCGGCCGCCGTGCGGAACATCTCGAGCGTTCCGCGCATGCACATCTCGATCGTGGCGATGAAGAGCTCCTTCTTCGTGCCGAAGAGGCGGAAGACGTAGGGCTGCGAGATGCCGACCGCCCTCGCGATCGCCTCGGTCGAGCCGCCGTCGAGGCCGTGCGCGGCGAACTCGACGAGCGCGGCCTCGAGGATCTCCTCGCGCCGTTCCTGCGCACTCTTCCGCTGAGTCGTAACTGCCATGCCGCGTATTGTTAGCGATTACTCACTTACTTGTCAAGTCACTTCTGCAGGAGGGCCATTCCCGGCGCGAGCCGGACGGGGCTCCGCCGCTCCTTGCGGGCAAACCCGCCGAAGGCCTCGGTGGAGTTCACATCGTCCGAGAGGAGGACGCCACCGGGCCGCAGGACGAGCCAGGCGGCGTTGTACTCGAACCACATGCATTCGAACGAGTGCTCGCTGTCGTGCATGAAGGTGTCGATCGTCCCAAGGCGTTCGAGCAGGGGCGGGAGCTCATCCTGGCTCTTTCCGGGCACGAGCGTCCAGCGCTCCTTCAACTCCTCCGGGATGAGCCAGCCCGATTCCGAGCCGGGCGGGATCCCGGCGCGACCCTCGCCCTCGTAGAACGTGCCGAGCTCGTACTCACGCCCGACCTCCCGAGGCAGGTCGATCGAGTGCAGATGGCCTTCGCCGTTCGCCTGCAAGGCAAGCAGCGAGAACGCGGTCGAGAATCCGTTCGCGACGCCTGTCTCGACCGCGACCTCCGGGCGCACCGCGCGCAGCACCGCGTAGAGGTACGTGCCCTCCGCGTATCCAATCGCGCCGAGCGAGTGTCCGGCGGCGGCCACGGCTTCGTAGTGCTGTCGGCCTTTCTGGAGCAGGTGGTCGACGAGCCCGCTCTCGCGGACCTCGCGCTCGTAGCGGGAGAGCGCTGCACGGCCGCCCAGGAAGCGCGCGACCTCCTCGCGGATCTGGCGCCGCTCGACTGCACGACGCGGATGACGCACGTCGCGCGCGGCCCGATAGAGACGCCGTTTCAGTGCTGCGGGCACGGCGGCGGATCGTATCGTTGGGCCCATCGACGCCCGTATCCTCCACCTCCCGGTGAACCTCGCCGGCACCGGCTGGGCCCACGTCAACGCCCTGCGACGCAAAGGCGTCGACGCACGCCTGCTCGTCTTCTGGCCGCAGAAGTGGCGGCCGGACGAGTACGACATCAACCTCGACCTGCCGCGACAGGGATTCCTGCGCCAGCAGGCGGTGCAGTGGCGCGCACTCGCGCGCTATCTCCCGCAGGCGGACATCTTCCACTTCTACTTCGGGAAGACCCTCGTCCCGAAGTCGCTGAACCTGCCGATCCTGCGCGCGGCGCGGAAGGGATCCGTCATGCACTTCCTCGGCGACGACATCCGCGGCAAGCGTCCGGAGGAGCTCGAGTACCGCAAGAAGTTCGACGCGTGGATCGTCGGCTCGTACGCTGCGACGCGCTGGGTTCCCGACGCGACCGTAATCCCGCCGGGACTCGAGCTCGGCGACTACGAATCGGTGCCTCCAGTCGAGCGCGAGCGTCCGCTCGTTGTGCACGCGCCCTCGGATCTGGAGAAGAAGGGGACGCGCTACGTCGTCGAGGCGTGTAAGCAGCTCCCAGTCGACCTCGACGTCGTGCACGGCGTGCCCCATGACGAGGCAGTCGAGCGCTTCAAGCGCGCAGACATCGTCGTCGACCAGATGCACTACCTCTGGCACGGCGTGTTCGCGATCGAGTCGATGGCGTACGGCAAGCCCGTGGTCACCCACCTCGACCCGCAGGCCGTGGCACAGACAGAGGAGGCCTTCGGTCTGAAGGTGCCGATCGTGGCCGCGACGAAAGACGACCTCGTGGAGAAGCTGCGCCCGCTGGTGGAGTCATTCGATCTCCGCAAGCGCCTCGGCCAGGAGGGCCGGGCCTACGTCGAGCAGGTCCACGACCTCGACAAGGTCGCCGACCGGCTCATCGACATCTACCGCTCCATACTTTGACCGTGCACGACTGTCCGGAAAGGCCAGGGTCTGACCCCAAAGGGGTCAGACCCCAGGAGTGATGTTCGCGAAGATCCTGGAGCTGCTCCGCCACTCGGCGATCTATGGCCTGGGCTCGATCGTCGCGCGGATCATCGGCGTGCTGTTGCTGCCGCTCTACACGCGCTACCTCTCGCCGAGCGACTACGGCCTGATCGAGACGCTCGTCGCGCTCTCCGCGGTCCTGACCGCGGTCGTCGCGCAGGGGATGAAGAGCGCGTTCTTCCGCTTCTACTTCGACTCGGCCGAACCAGCACGCCGCTTGCTCGTGATCCGAACCGCGTTCTGGTACGTGCTCGCGGCGTCGACGTCCGTCTCGGTCCTCGGAATCGTCCTGGCGCCGCAAGTGTCGTGGGTGCTCTTTGGCACGCATGGGCATGGGAACCTCGTCATCGCCGCCTTCATCGGCCTTTGGTCCGCGCTGAACTACGAGCAGCTGACGTCACTCTTTCGCGTGGAGCAACGATCGAGTGCGTACGTCGTCGCCACGCTCGCGAACGTCGCGATCACGATCGCCGCGACGGTGGTCCTCGTGGTCGTCTTCCACAAGGGCCCGATCGGGGTGCTCGTCGGCAACTTCACAGGCACGCTGATCGTCTACGCGGCTCTCCTCCTCTACAGCCGGCACGCGCTCGGCTTCCAGTTCAACCGCAAGCTGTATCGGGCGATGAACCGCTTCGGGTTGCCGCTCGTGCCCTCAGCGGTCGCGCTGTGGCTGACGAACTTCAGCGACCGCTTCTTCCTGATCAAGCTGACGGACGCGCACGAGGTCGGCCTCTACTCGATCGGGGTCCGGGTCGCATCCGCACTCGTCCTGCTCCTGACGGCGTTCCGTCTGGCCTGGCCTGCGTTCGCGTACTCGATCGACGACGACCGCGAGGCGCAACACACGTACAGCTTCGTCCTGACCTACGTGGTCTTCATCTGCTGTTGGATCGCGCTGGCACTCGGACTGCTCGCACCGTGGATCGTCAAGCTCATCACCACGGAACCGTTCTATCCGGCCCAGAATGTCGTGGCGCCGCTCGCCTTCGGTGTCGCCGCGTTCGGTGGCTACGTCGTGGTGCAGATCGGCACCGGACGCTCGCGGCAGACACGTTCGAACTGGCTCGTCACGGGCGTCGCAGCCGTGCTCGACATCGCGCTGAACTTCGCGCTGATCCCGCCGTACGGGCGTATGGGCGCTGCGATCGCAACCGTCGCCGCGTACACCCTCCTCTTCGTCGCCATGGCCTGGCGCGCGCAGCGCGTCTTTCCCGTCGCCTACCAGTGGAGACGCGTGGTGACACTCGGCGTCGCCAGCGTCGGCCTGACGGTCCTCGGCAAGGCGCTGGACGTTCCCTTGGGCGTCGCGCTCGCTCTGACCCTCGCCTTTCCGCTCGTGTTGCTCCTGCTCGGCTTCTACCTTCCGGTCGAGCGCCGGCGCTTGCGACGCCTGCTTCCTATCCTGGGCCGATGAGCGCGCTCGCCGCGATCCTCCTCGCCTCGACCTCGCTGCACATCACCGTCTGGCCGCACGGACAGGGCCAGCCCGGCGCGAAGACATACACGCTGCGCTGCGCGCCCGTCGGCGGGACGCTGCCGCGCCGTGCGGCGGCGTGCGCGCAGCTCATGCGGCGAGCCCATCCGTTCGCGGCTACGCCGAAGAACGCGGTGTGCACGCAGATCTACGGCGGGCCGCAGCAGGCCCTCGTTACCGGCCGTTTTCGGGGCCGCGTGATCCGCGC
>JBKOWS010000108.1:0-9665 GCA_046724565.1 Actinomycetota bacterium
GCGACCCGACGGGGCTCCTGCTCCTCCTCCGAGGCGATCTCCTCGCGGATCTTCTCGAGCGAGCGGCGGATCAGCCGCGACACGTGCATCTGGGAGATTCCGACCTGTTGCGCGATCTGCGATTGGGTCAGGCCTTCGAAGAAGCGCAGGTGGAGGATCTTACGTTCGCGCTCGTCGAGCACGCGGAAACCCGGCGCCAGCACGGCGCGATCCTCGGAGACGTCGTACTGGTGCTCCTCGGTTCCAATCGACTCGAGCGGGTCGAGCTCTTCGCCGTCGTCGGTCCCCCCGCTGCCGGACGAGAGTGACAGTGACGAGTAGGCACGCCCTGACTCGAGCGCTTCCAGCACCTCTTCCTCCTCGACGCCGGCCGCCTTCGCGAGCTCGGGGATCGTCGGGGAGCGTCCGAGCTGGACGGTGAGCTGCTCCACGAGTCGGGAGAGCTGGACGTTCAGCTCTTGAAGACCGCGCGGAACTCGCACGGACCAGCCCTTGTCTCGGAAGTGGCGCTTGATCTCCCCGATGATGTTCGGCGTGGCGTAGGTGGTGAGCTCGACCCCACGGTCGAGGTCGAAGCGGTCGATCGCCTTGATCAGTCCGATCGCCCCGATCTGCACCAGATCCTCCAGCTGCTCGCCGCGATACGAGTACCGCCGCGCCAGCGAGCGGACAAGCGACATGTACTGCTCGATCAGCTGCTCACGTGCCTGGAGGTCACCCTCCTCGTGGTAGCGGCGAAGGAGGACCTTGTCGGAATCGTTCATCCGCCGTCCCGTGCTCGGGTGTTGATGGACTTCGTCAGCTCGACCCACTGCGAGCCGTCGCGGTCTTCGACCTCAACGCGGTCGCAGACGGCGGCGAGGATGCGCTTCAGGTCGAGCGATGCGCCGCGCCCTGCCTCCAGCTCGGCACGAAGCGAGTTGAACGGACCGACGACCGTCCGTACGCTGCCGTCCTCTACGTGCACGACCAGCGTCACCTCATCGTTGCCGTTCGGGCGAGCGAGCAAGCTGTCCAGCGCGAGCTCCAGGTCCTGAAGGTCTTCGTAAGTCAGGTCGAGCCGGGCGGCGAGCCCGCCCAGCACGAGGTGTGCGACGCCGTGGAAGGCGTCGTCTGCTGGCAGCGTCAGCCAGATCTCGTCACCGCTCATTGGTTCCCTCCAGTCCGACCCATCGAGTAGAACGACGAACGGGCTCGGTTGGTTGCGCAGGTGATCGCTAGGAGATTCACCCGCCGACGATCCTAGGGATCCGAGCCGATGAGGCCCGCCCCGACGACAGCGTCCTCGTGGTAGAGAACGGCCGCCTGGCCGGGCGCGATGCCGAACACGGGCCGCTCGAGCTCGAGCCGAAAGCCGTCCTCCGTCGGCTCGACTCGCGTGCTGACCGGATCGGAGCGATACCGGAGCTTCGCCTGGACGCGGTCGACCGGCACGTGGAGCGAGCCTCGTGCCGCCAAAGAGGTCCGGCCGAGCGCCGCGCGGGGGCCGATGACGACCGTGTTCGTCTTTGCGTCCGAGCGCACCGCGTACAACGGCTCCGCTGCGGAGACGCCGAGACCCTTACGCTGGCCCGGCGTGAACCGCCAGTAGCCGCCGTGCCTGCCGAGCTCGACGCCGTCCTGGTCGACGATCGGGCCGTCAACCGACTCGAGGCCCTGTCGCTCGAGAAATGCACGGTAGTCATCACCGGCGAGGAAGCAGGCCTCCTGACTTTCCCTCCGGTGAGCCACGGCAAGGCCGGCTCGCTCTGCTTCGGCGCGCGTCTCCGCCTTCGTCTGCGCGCCGAGCGGGAACGAGATGCGGTCGAGGTGCACGGGGTCGATCCGGGCGAGCATGTACGACTGATCCTTCTGCGCGTCGACCGCCCGGCCGAGCAGACGCGTGTCGCGGTACTCGACGATTCGAGCGTAGTGACCGGTCGCGAGTGTGTCCGCGCCTGCACGCCGCGCGAACGCGAGCAGGTGCGCGAAACGAAAGCCGCCGTTGCAGTGAATGCAGGGGTTCGGCGTCTCCCCTCGCTCGTAGCCGCGGACGAACGGATCGACGACCGCGCGCCTGAATGCGTCACGCAGGTCGAGTGTGACGTGCGGCACGCCCAGCCCGTGGCAGGTCGCACGCGCGGCCAGCACGGCTTCGGGGGAGCAGCACGCGCGCTCCGCGTCGGGCCCGTTCGGATCGAGCCAGAGCCGAAGCGTGACGCCGACAGCGTTCGGCAATGACTTGAGCAGCGCGACGGCGCTGTCCACCCCACCGCTCATCGCCACAGCAACGCGCCCGGGAGCCCGCGGCGCGCGAAAGACGGGCGCAATCGCGTTGGCGAGCGCATCGACGGCCAACGTGTCCCCACCAACAGCAGAAGCCTCGAGCAGGGTCAGCCCGATCAGCGACCGGTCAAGCCCATCCGCGTCCGCATCGACGATGCGCTCGCCGTCAAAGCGGATCCGGACCAGAGCGAAACCGGCCCCGCGCGAAGAATCCCCAAGGAGCTCAATCACGACGCCAGGCTAGCCGCAATCGCCGCGAGTGCCGGCTCTGCCGCGCTCGCCGAAACCGCAGTCGGAGGCCGCCCCGGTACATCGGCGCGACGTCATCATGGCGAGGGAAGCCGAGCCGGACGTCCTGACGCCAAACCCTGCCGTGGCCTGCGCCCGCTGTGAACCTGGAAAGCCAGGTGGGTGCCGCGCCGCCTTTCGGCCGAAGCCTCGGACGGACGAAAGCTCCCTCAGCGTTTGTGTTGGTTCTACATTGGATTGCGCAGGCCACGAACAGGGTCGGCCTTTCGCAGAGTACCGACTACTTGGCGAAACGCCACTGGACCGTCTGCGTGCCGTGCAGGTCGAGGCGGTTCGCGAGCGCCTTCGTGATGTCGAACTCGCGGCCGGGCACGTTCGGGCCACGATCGACGACCTGCGTCAGGACCTCTTTCCCGTGGAAGCGGATGTAAAGCCGAACACCGCAGGGCAGAACGGGATGCGCGACGCCTTCCGTCGACTTGAGGAAAGGTTGACCGCAGGCCGTCCGCCTGTGTCCTGATCCTGGCCCGTAGGGCGCTGCCTTGGCGCTGTAATAGCCGTTCTCCGTGCCGGGGACCGCGACCGCGTCGGGAAGGTTGTTGTGGCTGCCCGCATCGCGTCTCGTGATCGCGAGCGCTGCGATCGCCGCGACGAGCGTGATCGCAGCCAGCCACACGGCACGCTGGACGAGGGTCGGGCTCACGCGCCGACGGAATGAAGCACGTCGCCGAACGCGTCCCGGACGAGCCCGTCGAAGTCGGCGGGCAACACACCGTCCGGGCCGGCGAACTCTCTGAGGTACATCAGGAGGTAGGCGCGTTCCTCGGCCTGGACGTCGTCACCCCCGTGGTTGCGTGCCGCGCGTTCGAGCTCCCAGAGGTTCCATTCCCGGGGAGCGTGGTTCGTCGTCGCGAAAGCAAGCACGTCGGCTGTCTCGAAATCCGGAAGGGGCTCCGGCTCGCGCTCCACGACCGGCTCGGGTTCGGACGGAGGAACCGGGACCGAGGTGAGATGCGGCGGCTCCGGGACCGTTACCGGCTCGGCCGAAGGTTGGGGCTGCTGCACAGTCACGGTGGGAGCGGTCGACTGAGCTTCCACAAGCGGCTGCGTCCGAGCCCCGGCGCGGGCCCGCCGCGCGGTCCGCAACGTAATCTCCACGACCGCGACGCCCGCCCACGCCGCTCCGACCAGGGCGGTGATCCACACAGCGCCGAGTCCCTCAACTCCTGCGACGACGGCGACGGCGATGATGAATCCGGATTCGATCAGGAACCGCGAACCGACGACGGGCACGGGCGGATCCTACGGCTGTCGGTCGTCCCGAGACTCGTCCGCAGGCGTCGTGCCGGTTGACGAGGTCTCGTTCCCGGCGCCGAGCTCCGGTGCGGACTGGTCCGCCGGCGGCTCCTCGAGCGTCGGCGTTACGGAGGGGGGTGAGACCGGGGGTGCGGCCGCGATCTCCGTTACGGGAGAAGAGGCCGAAGGCGTGCGGCCCGCCTCCGTCGTCTCGACCGCCGCCTTGACGATCTCGTCCGCAACTTGCTTGACGTGGTCCTCCCCCAGGCCCGCGGCGGCGAGTAGCTGCTCGGTCCCTGTCTGTGCGCGGCTGAGAATGGCGGTCGCCTGTGCACGCGCCCACTCGAGCGTCTGTTCGACCTCGGCCCGTGCGGAATTGGTCAGCTCGGTCGCCTGATGGCGCGCCTGTTCGAGCAAGCGGTTGCCCTTGGCCTCCGCCTCGCGCAGCTCCTGGGTCGCGTCTCGGTTCGCATTCGCCACCAGCTCGCGAACCTCGTTGCGGGTCTGGTTCAGCATCTCCGCACGCTGGCGCTCGCTCTCCTGCCGGTAGCGCTCGATCTCGGCCTCGTGATCCTGCTGCTCCCGACGACGACGCCGGACCTCTTCCTCCGTCTTCGACAGCTGTGCCTCCGACGCCCTTTGCGCGTCGGCCTCGAGCGTGTCGGCGAACTCGGATGCTGCGCGGATGAGGTGCAGCGCATCCATGCGCACTGCGTGTCCCGTCGGCTCGACCGACTGCCCGCTCCGGCTCGCAGCCTGCAGCACGCGCAGCTGCGCCTGCAGTTGCGAGGTGTGCCGCCGGAAAGCTTCAAAGGCCTCGCGCACCTGTTCGGTGTCGTAGCCGTCCCCGCTCCTCGGCAGGTCCTCGAGGCGCGGGAGCGCGGTCAGCGAAGGTTGTTGTCCCGGTTCCTGTGTGGCCATCGGCGGCGGCTCCCCTCTTCGACGAAAGTATGCAGGTTCCATCGGTCGGCCGGGCACCGGGCCTTAGCCCTTTGCCGGCTTCAGACTGATTCCGAGCTCGTCGAGTCGTTCCTTCGTCGTCGGAGCGGGAGCACCTGTCAGGGGATCCGACCCGCTGGCGGTCTTGGGGAACGCGATTACCTCGCGAATGTTGGATTCCCCGGCGAGCAGAGCGACGAAGCGCTCGATCCCGAGCGCGAACCCTCCGTGCGGCGGCGCTCCCATGCGCAGCGCGTCGAGGAACCAGCCGAACTTCGCCCTGGCCTCGTCGTCGGACATGCCCATCGCCCGGAACACGCGCTCCTGGATCTCCTGCCGGTGGATCCTGATCGAGCCGCTGCCTAGCTCCCACCCGTTCCAGATCAGGTCGTAGTGCTGGCTGAGCGCCGCCTCGGGATCCGCCTCGATCAGATCCTCGTGACCGTCGAGCGGGCTGGTGAAGGGATGGTGGACGAAGGTCCAGCGTCCGGTCTCCTCGTCCTTCAGGAACAACGGGAAGTCGAGAACCCAGAGCAGCGCGTCCTGCGACACGTCGATCAGTCCCAGCTCTGCGCCGAGGTGCAGCCTGAGCGCTCCGAGCACGCGCTCCACCATCGGCGTGGTGTCGGCCACGAAGAGCGCAGTCGAGCCCGGCTGGGCGCCGAACGCACTCAGCTCTTGCTCCGACAGGAACTTGGCGATCGGCGAGCGCACTTCGCCCGACTCGTCGACGACAACATAGGCGAGGCCCTTGGCTCCCCACTCCTTCGCGAACTCCTCGAGGCGCTGCAGCTCCGCGCGCGAGAGCACCGCGGGAGCGACGATGAACCGGACCGTCTCCGCGTTCGCGAACACCCCGAACTCGGAACCGCGCGTGATCTCCGTCGCATCCTGGATCTCGAGGCCGAAGCGAACGTCCGGCTTGTCCGAGCCGTATCGGAGCATCGCGTCCGCGTACGACATGCGGGGAAACGGGCGCGGCGGCGGTCTTCGGCCTAGCGATTCGAAGGAGGCGACAACGGCCTGCTCGAGCACGTCGAGGACTTCCTCTCTCGTCGGAAAGGCGAGCTCGAGATCGAGCTGACGGAACTCGAACTGCCGATCGGCGCGGAGGTCCTCGTCCCTCCACGCGGTCGCAATCTGGTAGTAGCGGTCCAGCCCACCCACCATGAAGAGCTGCTTGAAGAGCTGCGGCGACTGCGCGAGCGCGAAGAAGGTGCCGGGCTGCAGGCGGACCGGGACGAGGAAGTCACGTGCTCCTTCGGGAGTGCCGAGCGTCATCGAGGGCGTCCACACGTCGATGAAGCCCTGCTCCTCGATCGACCTCCGGATCGCCGCGATGACCGTCGCGGACAGCCGCAGGTTGCGCTGCATCCGCTCACGACGGAGATCGAGGTAGCGGTACTTGAGCCGAAGGGGCTCCTCCACCCCTTCGTCGTCGAGCTGGAACGGAAGCGGATCCGAGCGCGCGACGATTTCGAGCTCGTCCACCTGGAGCTCGACCTCGCCGGTCGCGATGTTGGGGTTGACCGCGTCCGGCGCGCGGCGCACCACCTCCCCTCGGGCACGGACGACGAACTCTGAGCGAGTGTCGTGCGCGACGGCCGCGGCCTCCGGCGAGCGCTCCGGATTGACGACGAGCTGGACGATTCCGGTGTGGTCGCGCAGGTCGATGAAGATCAGGCCGCCGTGGTCCCGCCGGCGCGCGACCCAGCCCGAGAGGGTAATGCGCTCGCCGACCTGCTCCGGGCGGACTTCGCCCGCATAGAGGTCGCGCCAGACGTTGACATTGCTCATCCGGCGAGCCTGTCAACGAGCTGGTCGAGGGATGCGGTCCAGTCCGGTCGGCCCGGCTCGCGCACGGTCGCCTTGCTGTCCGAAACGACGACGGTCCAGCCCGCGCCGAGTCGGTTCGCCTGCGTCACCTGGCCTTTCAACGAGCGACCGGCGTAGTCGAGGTCGGCGCGCAGTCCGCGGCGGCGCAGCTCGGCCATGACGGGCAGGACGCGCGCGCGATCGGCGCTTTCCTCGCAAACGAAGAAGACATCGACGCTCTGCGGTTCGGCCCGGTCCGCACCGATCGAGAGCAGCAAACGCTCGAGCCCTGCGCCGAAGCCGATGCCGGGCGTCGGCGCTCCTCCGATTTCCTCGATCAGGCCGTCATAGCGCCCACCGCCGCAGATCGTGTCCTTCGCGCCGATCGCTTCGTCCTTGAACTCGAACGTCGTCCGCGTGTAGTAGTCGAGCCCGCGCACGAGCCTCGGCGCGAGCTCGTAGCTGACGCCGTAGGCCTCGAGGAACTCGCGCACGCGCGCAAAGTGTTCACGGCATTCGTCGCAGAGCGACTCGCCGATCTTGGGCGCATCGGCGAGGAGCTCCTGTATCCGTTCGCTCTTCACGTCGAAGACGCGGAGCGGCGACGTGGCGCGCTTTGCCCGCGCTTCCGCGTCGAGCTCATGCTCGTGCTCGTCGAGCCAGGCCGAGAGTTTCTCGACGTAGGCCGGCCGACACTTGCTGTCGCCGATCGAGTTCAGCTCGAGGACGTAATCCTGGACGCCGACGCGCCGCAGCAGCTCGGCGTAGAGCTGGATGATCTCCGCGTCGATCGCCGGGTCGTCGGTGCCGATCGCCTCGACCGACAGCTGCCAGTGCTCGCGATAGCGGCCGCGCTGCGGGCGATCGTAACGCCACATCGGACCGATCGTGTACAGCTTCTGCGGTTGCGCCTCGCGGTGCAGGCCGTGCTCGACGTAGGCGCGACAGATCGGAGCCGTCGCCTCCGGCCTGAGCGTCAGCGAGCGACCGCCTCGGTCCGTGAACGTATATGTCTCCTTCTGCACCACGTCGGAACCGCCGCCCGACGTCCGCACGATCAGCTCCGTGTCCTCCAAGGCGGGCGTGTCGATCCGGCGGTACCCGTAGAGCGCGCAGACGTCGGCCATCTCCCACTTCACCCGCTGCCAGAGCGGCTGCTCGGACGGAAGGATGTCGTGGGTGCCGCGCGGCGCTTCGAAGCGCGTCACGCGCGCAGCTCCGCGAGAAATGGATTCCGCGCGAGCTCCGCGCCGAGCGTCGTCTTCGGTCCGTGGCCCGGGTGGACAACGGTCTCGGGTGGGAAGCGATCGGCCAGCATCCGGATCGACTCGACGAGCGTGTCCCAGTCGGCGCCGGGCAGATCGGTTCGCCCGACGGAGCCGGCGAACACTAGGTCGCCGGAGAAGATGCAGCCGTCAGCGTAGTAGGCGAGATGTGCTGGTGAGTGCCCGGGCACGCGCAGCGTCCGGAACGCGATGCCGCCGAGCTCCAGCGTCTCGTCCCCGCCGAGTCCGACGTCGGGCGTGTACGGACGGAGCTCGACGCCCGGCGGCGTGAAGCTGTTCAGGTCCTCCAGGAGCACGCGCTCGTCCTCGGCCATGTAGACGGGAGCGCGAGTCGCCTCCGCGAGATCGGCGACGCCGCCGAGGTGATCCCAGTGCCCGTGGGTGATCAAGATCGCAGCACACCGAGACTGCTGCTGGTCGAGCGAACGGAGCAGCCGCTCGGCCTCCGCCCCCGGGTCGACGACGACCGCCTCGGTCGCGGTCTCATCCGCGCGGACGACGTACGCGTTCGTTCCGATCGGGCCGAGCTCGTATTTCTCGACTGCGAGTGT
This sequence comes from Actinomycetota bacterium, assembly GCA_046724565.1. Lineage (GTDB taxonomy): Bacteria > Actinomycetota > Thermoleophilia > Gaiellales > Gaiellaceae > 3-1-20CM-4-69-9. The sequence continues at coordinate 8,402 of JBKOWS010000108.1, forward strand.
CACGGGCGTTTGAGTCTAACGGCGCTTTTCGTCCACCTTTAGGATCGTGGCGTGCAGAGTTGGAACCTGCGCGAGATCGAAACGCCCGGCGGTAGTCGCTCGCCCGTCGTGCTCCGTTCCGACGACGCTGCGCGGGCTGTACTCATCGCACTCGAGCCCGGGCAGGCGCTCGGGGATCACCAGGTCAAGGAGCGCGCGCTCGTCCTCGTACTCGACGGGAAGGTTCGGGTCGAGGCGGGCGGGGAGACGATCGACGGCGAGGCCGGCTGCTTCTTCTCGTTCGACGCCGATGAGCGGCGCTCGATCTCTGCGGACACAGGTGCCCGCATCCTGCTCGTGCTCGCTCCGTGGCCCGGCGAGGGCCACTACCGCGGCGACCCGCCCGTCGCTTAGCGGCTCTTCGCGCCCCCCTGCCGGTCAAGGCGCTTGCGGTACATCCGGTAAGCGAGCGAGTCGGTGAAGTAGCTGAACGGGATGAAGAAAGCGAGCAGGAAGATAGCCGGCGCAATCTGCTGCGTCAGGGGAAGGTTGTGGTTGAACAGCATCAACGCGACGATGAGAAGCGGTCCGAAGATGGCCGCCCGCCTGATCGCGCGCCTCCATGACGGAGGCTCGACGCCTCTACGTGAGGTCGTGCGCCCGGACCCACGCCTGTTGCTACCGGACTTCTGCGTCTTGTCCTCGCGCCGGCCGTTCTTCGCGGCATCGAGCTCGGCCGGATCGACCTCGACCTCGTTCCCCTCGTCGTCGACGTAGACGTACTCGTAGTCGTGGCGTCGCGCTTTCTGGCTTCGTCGCCGCTGTTTCCTCGTCGGCATGTAGGTCTAGCGTAGCTCCGTTCGAGCGCCCGAGCGGACGACGCCGGCCACGAGATCCGCCCCGAGGTGGTAGGCGAGGTACCGCCAGTCCGGCGCGTCGAGCAGGACCACGTCCGCCGCGTAGCCGGGTGCAAGCCGTCCAAGGCGATCCGCTCGCCCGAGGACGTGTGCCGCATTGACCGTGCAGGCTGCGAGCGCCTCGCCGGGCGACAGGCCAAGCTGGGTCGCGGCCAGCGACGTGACCAGGGGGAGGCTCTCGCAGAAGGCGCTCCCGGGATTGAAATCCGTCGCCAGCGCGATTATCCCGCCGGCGTCGACCAGTGCCCGCCCGGGTGGCATCGGCCGGCCGAGGAAGAGAGCGCTCGCGGGAAGGAGCACCGCCGTAACGTTGCTGCCGCCCAGCGCGGCGACCCCTTCGGGGCCGGTTGCCTCCAGGTGGTCGATCG
>JBKOWS010000167.1:0-14163 GCA_046724565.1 Actinomycetota bacterium
CCTCGAGGCGGCGCATCGTTTCGAGGAGCTGTTCGAAGGCGGCGGGAAGCTTCTTTTGCATCTCGGTCAGCGGCTGCGGCGTGCGGATCCCGGCGACCACGTCCTCTCCCTGCGCGTTCGCGAGGAACTCGCCGTACAGACCGGCCTCGCCCGTGGAGGGGTCGCGGGTGAAGGCGACGCCGGTCCCCGACTCGTCGCCCTTGTTGCCGAAGACCATCAGGACGACGTTCACCGCCGTGCCGAGATCGTCGGGGATGTCGTACCGCCGGCGGTAGACCTTGGCGCGCGGCGCCTCCCACGACTCGAACACCGCCCGCACCGCACGCGTCAGCTGCTCGCGCGCATCCTGCGGGAAGTCGCGTCCTGTCTCCTCGCGGTAGATCGAGCGGTATGTCTCGATCAGCTCGCCGAGGTCCTCTGCCGTCAGATCGACGTCCTGCGCCGCGCCGCGCGCCTTCTTCAGATCGGTGAGCGCCTGCTCGAAGCGGTGCGCGTCGATGCCGTCGACGACCTCGCCGTACATCTGGATCAGGCGACGGTACGAGTCGTTCGCGAAACGCGGGTTTCCGGTCGCGCGCGCCAGTCCCTCTACCGCCTCGTCGTTGAGGCCGAGGTTGAGGATCGTGTCCATCATCCCCGGCATCGACACGGCCGCACCTGACCGCACAGAGACGAGCAGCGGGTCGTCCGCGGCGCCGAAGCGCTTGCCGGTCTTCTCCTCGAGCGCGCCGAGGTGCCTGTCCACCTCCTCTTCGAGGCCGTCGGGCAACGCCTTGCCGTTCGCCATGTAGGCCCGACATGCATCAGTGGTGATCGTGAAGCCCGCCGGAACCGGCACGCCGAGCTGGGTCATCTCCGCGAGACCCGCGCCCTTTCCACCGAGCAGCCGGCGTCCACCGTCGGACGGCTCGTCGAAGTCGTAGACGTAGCGGGGGGCGTTCAAGGCGGAGATCCTCTCACAAATGCCCTGCAATACCCGCGCTTATGCACGCCGCAATCGCGGCGACTCCTCGCCTCCTTTCCGGTCGTCCCGGGAGCCTTGCGCTACTTACCGACCTTGATGATCGGGCAATTGAGCCTGATCGAGGTCGCGCGCTCGGTGAGCGTCCCCTTCTTCTCGAGCTTGTCCACCTGCGTGTCGCTCGTGATCAACGTGGGAGTCGCGCTCGCCTTCCAGGTCAGAATCGTCTCCTTCCAGACCGGCGAGTAGCTTGTCTCACCGGGCTCGGACCCGAAGACGGCCAGCTGTCCGCCCGCCGCTTTGCCCTGGACGAGGTAGATCTCCGGCGCGGAGCTCAACGGAACCGACTTGAGCACGGGCGCGTAGTTGACGTGCATCATCGTCGCCTCCGCCTTGTCGGAGACGTCGGTGTTGAGGTAGGTGTCCTTGTGACCGTCGTAATAGCCGTGGAACGCCGGCCGCTTGACCGTCGTCTGAGGACCCATCCGCGGGCCGCTACTCATGTGCGACGCGTATGCGCCCGCGGCAGCAGCGAGAGCGGCGAGCATGAACAAGCACACCGGCAGGATTCTGCGGTTCATCGTCCCCCCTCCGTGATCGACATCGGATTCGTCAGGTCACTACGAACGCGGGCGTGCACCGGTTTCGCCCAACGCGCGGCCACGGGTCAACCCCGCCGTATGATCGGACGAGTCGGCTCGTCGTCCAAGGGGCGAAGGGAGCGGATGATGAAATCGCTCGTCGGCACGCGCGAACGAGATGTCCTGAGTGACCTCTTGCACTCGCTGCGGGTTCGAACGACGGTCTACTGCCGCTCGGAGATGCATGCTCCCTCGGGCTTCGGCGTCGAGATAGGGCCGGGAACGTACCGGCGACAGCCGCCCGCAGCGGCTAGCGCTCCGATCGCCGCGGTCCCTTGAGCCCGCGCGACTTCGCCCATTCTTCGTAGGACGGGACTTCTTCGCCGACGGTCCAGAGGAAGCGGTACGCACCGTGGTCACCGAGGTATTTGAAGCGTTTTCGGAGATCCTTCACCCTCGACTCGAAGTCTTCGTGCGCACGGAGGTACCGCTTAAATCCTCCGTATTCCTCGTCTAGCTCGAGCATCGTCTCCGCGTTGTCGATCGTTGCCTCGATCTTGCTGCGGCTGCGGATGACGCGCTCGTCCTCCAGTAATTTGTCCACCGCTCTCGGCGTCATGCGCGCGACCCTCTCGGGATCGAAGCCGTGAAACGCACGCCGGATGTCTCCCCACTTCGACTCCACGACCTGCCACGAGAGCCCGGCCTCGAAGCCGATCTTGCTGAGGACGTCGAGATAGTCCGCGAGCGACTTCGGCCGAATCTGCTTTGGCGGCATCAGCGCCACTCGAACATAGCAGCGAACGGGCGCGCGTCGAAGAAGACGCGCATCTCATGCTTCAGCTCAACTGCCAGCGCAATGACCTCGCATCCACGATCGATGTCCGATCGTCCGGAGCTGCTCCACGGGCGTCCGCACCCAGTTGCTATATGTCGCGGTCATGCCTGAGCGCCAGATCGTCGCGATGGGCGGCTGTCCCGACGACGCACTCCTCGGCTACGTCCTTGGGCTCGCACGCGGGCGCAACGTGCTCTGCGTCGCGACTGCCTCGCGCGAGGATCCCGGTTTGACCCTGGCGTTGTACGAACGCCTCCAAGGCAGGTCTGAAATGGCGCACCTGCACTTCTTTCCGTGGCCGCCGCCGGACCTGCGCGGGCTCGCGCTCGAACACGACGTGATCCTCGTCGCGGGCGGCAACACGGCCAACGCGCTCGCGATCTGGCGCACGCACGGCTTCGACGAGATCCTGCGGGAGGCGTGGGAACAGGGCGTGCTCCTGACGGGCTGGAGCGCCGGGATGATCTGCTGGTTCGAGCAGGCCGTCACGGATTCGTTCGGGCCGCAGCTCGCGGCGCTCGACTGTCTGGGCTTTCTCCCCGGCAGCGCGTGTCCGCACTACGACGGGGAAGAGCTCCGGCGTCCCGTGTACACGCGGCTGGTCCGCGAAGGGCTCGCGCCCGGCGTCGCCGCCGACGACGACGTTGCCTTGTACTACGTCGGGACGGAGCTGCGCGAAGTCGTCACGTCGCGCGAAGGGGCCACCGCTTATCGGGTCGAGCCGGACCGCGAGACGCCACTCGAGGCTCGCCTCGTCGCGTGAGTCAGACGGCGTTGCGTCGCCGGCGCGCACGGAACTCCGCCGCCCAGGCGAGCCAGCGCAGCCCGAGCCAGACCGGCGTCAGGACCACGTAGAAGAGCACGACGGCGACGCCGAGGACGCTCCACCAGCTGGCCCAGCGCCACCAGGGAACGGGCGGTTTCGGCCTCACAGGAGGCTCTCGGCCGCGGCCTGCGCCTTCCGCTCTTCGACCGTGCGCAGGATGCGCTGCGCCGTCTCCTCGATTGAGAGCTCGGAGATGTCGATGACCGGACACCCCAGCCGCCGGTGCGCGGCCGACGCCTCCTCGAGCTCATCGTAGATCTCGGCCAGCTCTGCGTAACGGCGGTTGTTCGAGCCAAGGTTCCGCACGCGGGCGCGTCTGATGTCGGCCAGACGGTCCGGATCGATCGTGAGCCCAACGATCTTCGCCGGGTCGAGCTCGAAGAGCTCCGTCGGCGGCTCGATCCCCTTCACGATCGGCACGTTCGCCACTTTGTGACCGAGATAGCCGAGGTAGATCGAGAGCGGCGTCTTCGAGGTTCGCGAGACGCCGACCAGCACGATGTCGGCCTCGTCGAGGCCGGCCCCCACGCCGTCGTCGTACTTGACGGCGAACTCCATCGCCTCGATCCGCCTGAAGTAGGCGGGGTTCAGGGGCGCACGCGAGCCCGGCGTCATACGCGCTGCCTGGCCGGAGACACGCGCGACCGCGTCGATCGGGTGTCCGAGCAGATCGCAGTAGTGGACTCGGGCGCGGCGGCAGAGGCGACGCATCGCGTCCCGTAGCTCCGGGTCGACGAGCGTGTAGATGACGACCGCCGCGTGTCCGCGCGCGCTCCGTACGGCCCGCTCGAGGTCCTCCACCGTCTCGGCCCTGGGGTGACGGACCTCCTCGAACTCCTGTTCCGGGAACTGCGCCTCGAGCGCCTGCACGAGGCGGGCAGCCGTCTCCCCGGTGGAGTCGGAGACGATGTGGAGCTCGACCGGCGGTGCCATCGGCGAGAGGCTAGTGGCTGGAAACCTCGATGTCTCCAGGACCCTCTTCAAAAAGGCTTAACGCGCTTCTGAGCCTATTCTTAAGAGGAACGGGAACCGTGGTTCCATGCGTCTTCGTCACGTAGTGGTTGTTTTTGCCTCTCTGGCGGCCGTGCTCGCCGTCTCGGAGCCGGCCGCGGCCAAAACGAGTTGCGGTACCAAGCTGCTGAGGGACTGGAGCGACGGCCGCATCGACGGCGTGTATCCGGTTCGCTGCTATCGACTCGCGCTGGCGAACATGCCGGAGGACGTCCGTATTTACTCGACCGCGCAGAGCGACATCAAGCGGGCGCTCCAGGCGAAGGTCAGGGCAACGCCGGTGAAGGCGACGGCACTGAAGTCCACCACCGCGTCCAGCAAGCACGACCGCGGCGTCTCGCTCTGGCTCGTCGTCGGGATCACAGCCGCCGTCCTCGCAGCCGGATCGCTCCTCGCGCTCGTTCGCTGAGCCTGGGCTCGGATAACGTCCTGCCGATGGCTGTGGACGTCGTGACGATGGACAAGATCGTCTCGCTCGCGAGACGTCGCGGCTTCGTGTTCCCCTCGTCCGAGATCTACGGCGGCCTCGGCTCGACCTACGACTACGGCCACTACGGCGTCCTGTTGAAGAACAACATCCGCTCGAAGTGGTTCGAGGCGATGGTGCAGGACCGCGAGGACATCGTCGCGATCGACTCCGCCGTGATCCTCCATCCCCGCGTCTGGGAGGCGTCCGGACACGTGGCCGGCTTCACGGATCCGCTGATCGACTGCCGGACGTGCAAGCTTCGGTTCCGCGCCGACAAGCTCGAGGACTCGAGCTGCGGCCGCAAGCCGAGTAAGCACCCCGGCGAGACGCCCGAGTGCGACCTGACCGAGCCGCGGCAGTTCAACCTCATGTTCGAGACGACCGTCGGGGCGCTGCAGGAGGAGGGCTCGCGCGCCTATCTTCGGCCCGAGACCGCACAGGGCATCTTCATCAACTTCAAGAACGTGCTCCAGGTCGCGCGCCGTCGTCCGCCCTTCGGCATCGCACAGATCGGCAAGTCGTTCCGCAACGAGATCACGCCGGGCAACTTCCTCTTCCGCGTCCGCGAGTTCGAGCAGATGGAGATGGAGTACTTCGTCCCTCCTGACGAGGCCGAGCAGTGGTACCGCTACTGGATCGACCAGCGGCTCAACTGGTACCTTCGGTACGGCCTCCGGCGAAGTCGCATGCGCGTGCGCGAACACGGTCCGGAAGAGCGCTCGCACTACTCCGCGGGGACGAGCGACATCGAATACGAGTACCCGATCGGCTGGTCCGAGCTGGAAGGCGTCGCGAACCGAGGCGACTTCGACCTGACCCAGCACACGAAGTATTCGTCGACGAAGCTCGAATACGTCGGCCCCGACGGCGAGCGCTTCGTCCCCTACGTGATCGAGCCGGCGGTCAGCATCGAGCGGATCGTCGTCGCGCTGCTCGTCGACGCCTACGACGAGGAGGTCGTCGGCGAGCGTGAGCGGACCGTGCTGCGCCTGCATCCCGAGATGGCGCCGGTGACCGCGGCTGTTTTGCCGCTGATCGGCAAGAGCGACGAGATGGTGTCGAAGGCGCGCGGCCTCTACGAGGACCTGCGGCGCCGACACAGCGTCGAGTACGACGACAACGGTGCGATCGGCCGGCGCTACCGCCGTCAGGACGAGATCGGCACGCCTTGGGCATTCACGATCGACGAGCAGACGCTCGCAGACGACACCGTCACGGTACGCGATCGGGACTCGCTGGCGCAGGAGCGGTTGCCCATCGGGGCCGTCCGGGACTGGTTGGAGGACGCCGGAGAGCGCGAGTGGAAGTCGCCGAAGGGGGAATAACCCTCGGCGTGCCCGAAGAGGAAGTCCGCGTCGCCGAGGAGATCGAGCAGGACGGCGAAGGCTAAGGCCGCTACGCGCTGCGCAGCGTGCGCAGCCTGAAGTTCCCGAAGTATTCGTACGCCGACGTGATGACGGCGAGTGCGTCACGGGCCGACCGGTCCGTGAGACCCACGTCGGACGCCTCGGCAAGCGGCCGGTTCAGGAGGGCCTCGATGCCCGCGATCCCGGCCGGGGAGAGAGCAAACGCGCCGTCGGCACAGGCGCGGCAGACGGCACCGCCGGCCCTGGCGGAGTAGCCGACGAGCGCCTCCGTGTCGGCGCCGCACTCGGCGCAGCTCGTCAGATGCGGCAGGTAACCGGACAGCCAGAGCAGCTTGAGCTGGAACGAGAGGCCGAGCGGGTCGAGCGCCGGGCGGGCGTCGACCGGAGCGAGGTCGTCCAGGAGATCGAGGAACCGGGTCAGCGCCTGGAAGGCGCGCGGGTTCGCCTCCTGCTCGGTGAAGAGGCGAAGCATCGTCTCCGCGCCGAGCAGCCCGACGCCGAGGCGGTACTGCTGCTCACGCGTCTCGCGATGCGAGCGGACGAGCTCGACGCCGGTCACGGTCTGCAGTTCGCCCGAGCCCTGGTGCAGCATCAGCTCGACGTGCGACAGCGGCTCGAGTCGAGCGCCGAACCGGGACTTCGTCTTCCGGATGCCCTTTGCGACCGCACCGAGGCGTCCGCGCTCGAGCGTGTACAGGTGCAGCACCCGGTCCGCCTCGCCGAATCGGAAGGAGCGCAGCACGACCGCCTCGGTCTTGTACGTGCGGCCGGCCATTGCTCTGCCAGTCTAGTCCCGAGGGTGGAAGGAACCTTTCCACCGACTTTCCCGTTGACTACGACGATGGCGCGGGTCCAGGTCTACACCACTCGCTGGTGCGGCTATTGCGTGCGCGCGAAGGCGTTGCTCGACGCGAGAGGCTACGAGTACGAGGAGGTGCCGCTCGACGACGATCCGGCGTTCCGGCAGAAGCTCTTCGACCTGACGGGCGGCTGGACCGTGCCGCAGATCTTGATCGACGGCGCGCCGATCGGCGGCTACACGGAGCTCTGGCGGCTCGACCGGGACGGACGGCTCGCAGAGCGCCTCGCCGCCTAGCGGCCTGGCCCGATTACAAGCTCCTGCTGACGGCGCTGCATCCGTGAAGGCGTCGCCTTCACGAGCGCGTCCCGGATGCGGCAGGCTAGCGGGCTCGAAAGCTGCGCCATCCGCCCGAGCTGCCATGAGCGTTTGACGATCATCGTCGTTCGCGGAATACGCACTGCCTCGTACATGCGCAGCGCTGCGACGGGATCGTCGTCCGCGCCGCCCAGCGTACGCGCCAAGACCACCGCGTCTTCGAGAGCCTGAGCCGCGCCTTGCCCGAGGTTCGGCGTCATCGGATGCGCCGCGTCCCCGAGCAGGGTGACTCGGCCTTTACCCCACTCCTTCGCAGGCGGACGATCGTGGATCGGGAGTCGCGTGAGCGCCTCGGCCGGCGTCGCCGCAACGACCGCAGGGATCGGGTCGTGCCAGTCCTGGAGCTGGTGGCTCAGATACGCCTTCGGGTCGGACGGCAGCGGTAGGTCCTCGGGTGCCCGCTCTGAGGCGAACCAGTACAGAAGACCGCCGCCGATCGTGACCAGTCCGACCCGTAGGCGCGGACCCCAGCTTTCGCTGAACGTGTTCTCGAGCGTGGGGTCCGCGAACTCGATCGCGGCGCGCCAGCCGAAGTAGCCTGCGAATCGGAGTGGCTCGTTCCCCTTCAGCTGCGCGCGAACGGTTGAGCGGATGCCGTCCGCACCGATGAGGACGTCGCCCTCGGGCTCGGCGCCGTCGTCAAGGCGGACTGCAACGCCGTCCGGCGCTTCGTCGAAGCCGGTGACGCGACATCCGAACGCAACCTCGCCGGCGACCTGCATCAACACCGCTTGGAGATCCGCGCGATGGACGCCGACGACCTCCCACCTTCGCCCCTCGGCGTCGACGTCACTCAAGATCTTTCCGCTGCGAGCCCGGACGAGGATCCTCCTTGCGACACCACCGCGGCGCCGTATCTCCTCCCCGGCTCCAAGCTGGTCGAGCGCGGCCAGCGCGTTCGGCGCCATCGACAGACCGGCCCCGACCTCCTCGAGAGCGGTGGCACGCTCGAAGGCCTCGACCTCGTGGCCGTCGCGGCGCAGCACCGCCGCCAGCGCGAGCCCCCCGATGCCCCCACCGACGACGAGAATCTTCATCAGTTCAGACGCTGACACGTCGGGCAGTACCACGTGCCGCGCCCGCCGACCCGGATCTTGTCCACCGGCGCGCCGCAGCGATGGCAGGGCTCGCCCGTGCGGCCGTACACGTGGAAGCGGTCCTGCATGGTGCCGCGGCCGCCGTCGGGCGTCGCATAGTCGCGCAGGCTTGCTCCCTGACGCCTGACCCCGGCTCTGAGCGCGTCCTTGACGCCGCGCGTCAACCTCGCGACCTCGTCCGCATCGAGCGATTCGGCGGGACGCAGTGGATGGACCTGGGCACGCCAGAGCGCCTCGTCGACGTAGATGTTCCCGAGCCCCGCGACGGTTCGCTGATCGAGGAGTGCCGCCTTGACCGGAGCACGGCGACCTTGGAGCCGCTGCGCGAGCCAACGCGTCGTGAAGCTCCGTTCCAGCGGCTCGACGCCGACCTTCTGGGCCAGGTACGGCTCGAGCTCACCCGGCTCGAGCAGGAGCCACGTACCGAAGCGCCTAACGTCGCGATACGCGACATCCGACCCGTCGTCTAAGCTGACAACGGCGCGTCGATGGCGATCGTCGTGCAGGGCGCCGCGCGAGCCGTGGCGCAGGCTGCCCGTCATGCGGAGGTGGATCACGAGAGCGCGACCCGATTCGAACCGGACAACCAGATACTTGCCTCGGCGCTCGACAGCGCTCACGCGTTCGCCCTCGAGTTCGGCGGCGACCGCCTGGGGCTCGAACGGCCGAACGAGGCGGCGATCCTGAATCTCGACCCGGTCGAACGTCCGGCCGACCAGGTGCGGTGCGAGCTTCAGACGGATCGTCTCGACTTCCGGCAGCTCGGGCATCTCAGGCGATCGTCTCGAGCACGATCGGGCGGGGCGGTGGAGCCTCGTCACCGAGCTCGTAGGCCGCGAGCACGCCGACACGCGCATGCTCTGCCGCGTCGTCGGTGCGCGCGTGGACCTCGGCCAGGGCCGCGCCCTGTGTGACGGCGTCCCCGCGCTTCTTCAGGCAGCGAATGCCGACGGCGTGGTCGATGCTCTGCTCCTTCGTCTGGCGGCCCGCGCCGAGGCGGAGCGCGGCCAGGCCGATGTCGACCGCACCGATTGCGCGCACATGGCCGCTTCGGTCGGCGACGACATCGCGGACGACGGGCGCGACCGGAAGCGCGTCCTCGTCGGGCTCCCCGCCCTGCGCTGCGATCCAGCGCTCGTACGTCTCGAGGGCCGACCCGTCCTCGACGGCAGCCACCGCACGCTCGCGGCCGGCCGACCCGTCGATGCCGAGATCCGACATGGCCAGGAGATGCGCGCTCGCTGCGAGCACGAGCTCCGTGAAGTCTGGCGGGCCCTCGCCGCGAAGGGTCGCGATCGTCTCGCGAATCTCGAGCGCGTTCCCGACCGCCTGGCCAAGCGGCTGATCCATGTCGGTCAGCACGCACACGACCTCCCGCCCTGCGTGCTTGCCGAGCTCGAGCATCATGCCCGCGAGCTCGCGGGCGTCCTCGAGCGTCTTCATGAAGGCGCCGTCTCCGACCTTGACGTCGAGGACGATCGCATCCGCGCCCGCCGCGATCTTCTTGGACATGATGCTCGCCGCGATCAGCGAGACGTTGTCGACCGTTGCAGTGACGTCGCGCAGCGCGTAGAGCAGCTTGTCGGCCGGGACGAGGTTGGCCGTCTGGCCGATGATCGCCAGTCCGACTTCGCGCACCTGCTCGATGAACTCCTCGGTCGTCAGCTCGACGCGAAAGCCCGGGATCGACTCGAGCTTGTCGAGCGTTCCTCCCGTGTGGCCGAGCCCGCGGCCGCTCATCTTTCCGACCGGGACGCCGCAGGCGGCGACGATCGGCCCGACCGCGAGCGACGTCTTGTCCCCCACGCCGCCCGTCGAGTGCTTGTCGACGACCTTGCGCCCAAGCGCCGGCCCGAGCTCGATCGTCTCGCCGCTGCGGATCATCGCGTCCGTGAACGCAAACGTCTCGGTGCCGTTCAGTCCCTTGAAGTACACGGCCATGCAGAACGCGGCCATCTGGTAGTCGGGAACCTCGCCGCGCGCGTACGCGAGCACGAGCTCGATGAGCTCGTCGGACGGGAGTCGCTCGCCGTCGCGCTTGCGGCGAATAAGCTCGGCTGCGTGAACCACCTAGGAGATCAGCGCTCGACGATCGGCTGGCCGGGAATGCCGCGCGACGGGGCCTTCCCGCCGAGCCACGCATTCACGGTTGCGCCCACGTCCGCGAACTCCCCTGCGTGAATCCTCCCTGCGGCGTTCTTGCCCTCGACGTAGGCGAGCAGCATCGCGTGCTCGCGCGAGTGATCGGTCGACGGCGTCGTGGGGTCGCAGCCATGGTCGGACGTAATGATCAGGATGTCCTGCGGGCGGAGCGCATCGAGGAGGTCGGGCAGGCGGCGGTCGAAGTCCTGCAGACAGCGGTGGAAGTTCACCGGGTCGTTGCGATGGCCCCAGAGCATGTCCGTCTCGACGAGGTTCGTGAAAATGACTCCTTCGTCCACTTCGCGTAGCAATTTCTCCGTTTGCGTGATCCCATCGACGTTGGACTTGGTCGGACGCGATTCATCGATGTCCTGACCGGCGAAGATGTCGCCGATCTTCCCGACGCCGTACACCTTCGCGCCGGTGTCGCGCACGAGCGTGAGGTAGTTCGGCCTGCGCGGCTCGAGCGAGAAGTCGTGGCGGTTCGGCGTGCGCTCGTAGTTTCCCGGCTCACCGACGAACGGCCTCGCGATCACTCGTCCTACTGCGTGCTTGCCGGTGAGGATCTCCCTCGCGATCCGGGAGGCCTCGTACAGCTCTTCGAGCGGAATCGTCTCCTCGTGCGCAGCGATCTGAAACACCGAGTCGGCGGACGTGTAGACGATCCACTTGCCGGTCCGCTGGTGCTCTTCGCCGAGCTCCTGGATGATCTCGGTTCCGGAGGCCGCCTTGTTGCCGAGGACGCCCCGGCCGGTGCGGTGCATGAACGGGTCGATCACGTCGTGTGGGAAGCCGTGCGGGTAGGTCGGCATCGGCTGGGGAGTGACGACGCCCATCAGCTCCCAGTGGCCGGTCGTCGTGTCCTTGCCCTTCGAGCGTTCGACGAGGCGTCCGGCCACGGCGGGCGCCCCAGCCTGCGGCGGACAGCCCTCGAGCGGCTCGATGTTGCCGAGGCCCAGCGCCTCGAGGTTGGGCAGGTCCAGGCCGTGCACCGCCCGGGCCACGTTCCCGAGTGTGTCCGATCCCTCGTCGCCGTACTCTGCGGCGTCCGGAAGCTCCCCGGCACCCACGGCGTCGAGCACGATGATGCATGCCCTCGGCATCCGGCTATTCTAAGGCGGTCGTGATGGACGTCCTCGGGATTCTGGGCATGCTGGTCTTTTGCGCGTGCGTCATCGCGCTGGCGGCCGGCGTCACGTGGCTCGTCGTGAAGTACTCACCCGCGAAGCAGCCCGGCCAGCCCTAGACCGCCGAGAGCGGGAACACGTCTTCCAACGGCTGGTAGTCGAGCCCGTGGGCGTCGGCAACCGCCTCGTACGTGACCTTCCCGTCGACGACATTGACCCCGCGCGCAAGCTCCGGGTCACGCGCCACGGCTTCCGCGAGCCCGAAGTCGGCGATCGCCTCGACGTAGGGGAGCGTCGCGTTCGTCAGCGCCTTCGTCGAGGTGATCGGAACGGCGCCGGGCATGTTGGCCACGCAGTAGTGGGTCACTCCCTCCACCGTGTAGACCGGCTCGCTGTGTGTGGTCGGCCGGGAGGTCTCTGCGCAGCCGCCCTGGTCGATCGCCACGTCGGCGAGTACCGAGCCGTCCTTCATACCGACGACCATCTCGCGCGTGATGAGCTTCGGCGCGACCGCGCCGGGGATCAGCACTGCGCCGATGACCACGTCCGCGCCTCGAATGGATTCCTCGATCTGCAGGCTGGACGACATCACGAGGCTCACGCGTCCCGACAGCACTTCTTCCAGGTGTCGCATGCGATCGATCGAGCGCTCGAGGATCGTGACGTTTGCGCCGAGCCCGATCGCGATCACCGCGGCGTTGTAGCCGACCATTCCTCCGCCGATCACGACCACCCGGCCCGGTGCGACGCCGGGCACGCCGCCAAGCAGCAGGCCGCGCCCGCCGAGCGGCTTCTCGAGGAAGTACGCGCCGGCCTGAGCCGCAAGCCGACCGGCGATCTCGCTCATCGGCGCGAGAAGCGGCAGCGCCCCCGAGTCCGTCTCCACCGTCTCGTATGCCACGGCCGTGATCCCACTCTCGAGTAGCGCGCGGGTCAGGGGCTCGTCGGCAGCGATGTGCAAGTAGGTGAAGAGGACGAGATCCTCCCGCAGGCGCTCGTACTCGGAACGGATCGGCTCCTTCACCTTGAGCAGCAGTTCGGCGTCGGCCCAGGCGTCGTCGACCGAGCCGATGCGTGCCCCGGCCGCCTCGTATGCCGCGTCGGAGAAGGCGCTGCCCTCGCCTGCGCCTGTCTCGACGATGACGTCGTGACCACGTTGCCCGAGCTCCCGCGCGCCCGCAGGCGTGAGCGCGACGCGGTATTCGTCGGTCTTGAGCTCCTTGGCAACGCCGATCTTCAAGGCGCGTCACCCTACCTTGTGGACAGATCGGCACGCCTTCGACCCTGCTGCGAGTCAGCCGCGTACGCATTCCGAAGGTAACGTCGACCGCGAGGGAGAGCGGGTGGCGTCCCCCGCCCATTGGGTGGGGGTGTGGGTCGGTTCAGCGCGTCGCGCCGGCTTGCTCCTCACGGAACATGAGCAGGCCCACGAGGGTCTTCGCATCTTCGATCTCGTCCAGGCGCGACTCGAGGTCCGCCTGCGTCCAGCGGACGAGGTCGATCTGCTCGTCGGCCTCCGGCCGCGCGGGGCCACGGTCGAGATTCTCGGCCACAAAGAGGTGCATTCGCTCCCTGCAGAACCCCGGCGTCGTGTAGAAGACCGCCCGCTCGCGCCAGCTGCCGCCCGTCAGACCGGTCTCTTCTGCGAGCTCACGGCGGGCGCAGTCGAGCGGGGACTCGCCTTCCTCGAGTGTTCCCGCCGGCAACTCCAGCAGCTCCTTGCGCACGGCCTCTCGCCGCTGGCGAACAAGCGTCAGCATGCCCTCACCGTCGACCGCGACGATCGCGACCGCACCCGGGTGTTCGACGATCTCGCGCTCGTGCTCGCCCCAGCGTTCGACGGTGACAGCGAGCAGCTTCCCCTGGTAGACGACCTGTGCTTCGTCGGGCTTCATGCAGCGAACCGTTCCACAAGCCGCCGCTCCTCGTGGTCGAACCGGGGCGGCCAACCGGCCGAGGCGATTCGCGTGCGGTTAACGTCGAGCCCGACCACCGGGCCGAGTCGGCGCGCTTTCATCAGGAGATGCGGGCGGCTGCCGCACGGCCCGCGGCGAAGGCGGCCGCGAAGAACAGGGGATCCTCCTCAGGGCCGCGTCCCATGTGCGACAGCGGAAGCCCCGCGCACGCCTCAGCCCACCCGCGAACCTCGACCTCCTCGCGCGCGTCGAGCCAGGCCGGTGCCTCCCACCCTGCCGGCCAGGGCACGACCACCTCTCCGAGACAAAGAGCGAGCGCAGCACGCGTGTGGTGCGACACGCCTTGGTGTCGTTCGCGCGGATCGGCTTCCGACGCGCGCACGGCCACGATCGGGACACCCTCGAGCGCCGATGCAGTGTTAGCAGCCTCTGCGACCGCAATTCCCCCGTGGCCGAAGGACGACGCCGTCCCGACGATCCCTGGGCCGATCGCGCACACGACCGCGTCGCACTCCTGCGCGGCGGCCCACAGCAGGGCCGACGCCGGCGAAACGCATGCCACATCGCCGTCGACGCACGCCCCGACCGCGACCGTCCTCACCAGATACGCGCGCTCGGCGAGCGCCCGCACGGAGTCGGACAGCGACACGG
>JBKOWS010000105.1:0-34355 GCA_046724565.1 Actinomycetota bacterium
GGATGTCGCTCCTCGATTCGCGCCACCGTCCAGGCCGCCTGCTCTCGGAGGAGCTCGTCCTCGTCGTCGAGGTATGCCTCCGCGAACGGGAGATCCTCAGGCGCGCCGGTGTTGCCGAGCGCGACCAGCGCATTGCGGCGGAGATAGCGGGCCTCGTTTCTCGGAACGTAGAGCCGGTCGTACTGCTCGATGAGACTCGTCGCGTCGCCGCGGAGCCAGTCCACAAGACGAACGTGCGGCGTTGCGCCCTGGGGAGGAGAGCTGCCCGCCCGGCGTTTCTCGACGCCGCGGTTCCAGGGACACACGTCCTGGCAGATGTCACAGCCGTACACCTGCGAACCGAGCTCGCCCCGGTACTCGGCGGGAATGGGCGCGGGAGCCTGTGTCCAGTACGACAGGCACTTGGTCGAGTCGACCGCGCCCGGCTCGTCCAGCGCGCCGGTGGGACACGCCTCGATGCAGAGCGTGCACGAGCCGCAGTCGAGCTCGAGCGGCGGTGAGGCTTCGATCTCGATCGTCGTCACGAGTGTGCCGAGGACGACCCACGAGCCGTGGCGCCGGGTGATCAGCATCGTGTTCTTGCCGTAGAAGCCGACGCCGGCGCGGGCCGCCGCCTCACGGTCGACGTGCTGGTTCGCATCGACGAGGACCCGGTAGTCACCGCCCACGCGGCGGCCGAGCGCATCGAGTCGCTCGCGCAGCACCGCATAGCCGTCGTACCAGGTGTAGCGGGCCAAGCGCCCCTCACCCGGCCCAAGCGGCGGCTCCGGAGCGTAGTAGCAGTACGCCGCGGAGATCACCGAGCGCGCACCCGGGAGCAGCGCCTCCGGATGGCAGGAGACCTCCGGCTGCGCCATGGTGAAGCGCATGTCCGCGAAGAGCCCACGTGCCTTGCGCTCCTGGATCGTCCGTTCCGTCTCCACGTATGGCTCGGCAGGCGCCGCCCCGACGACGTCCAACCCGAGCTCGCCGGCGAGCTCCTCCAGCTCAGCGGCCGTCATGTAGAAGATTGTGCCCTTGAAAGCGATTCGTATCCATGAAGACGGCGGGCCCGAGGTCCTCCGCTACGAGGACGCACCGGATCCGGTGCCAGGCACCGGACAGGTCCTCATCCAGCTACGCGCCGCCTCGCTCAATCACATCGACATCTGGGTCCGCAAAGGACTGCCGTCCGTGCCGAAGCCGCGCATCCTCGGCGCCGACGGCGCCGGCCTCGTTGTCTCAGGCGACGGGTTTGCTCCCGGCGACCGGGTCGTCATCAACCCGGGGATCGATCACGGAGACGGCCGGGTCACCGTGATCGGCGAGCACACCGACGGGACGCACGCCGAGTTGATCGCTGTGCCGGCATCGCAGGTCTACCCCATTCCGGACGGGCTCGACTTCGAGGCCGCGGCTGCGTTCCCGCTCGTATTCGAAACCGCCTATCGAATGCTCGCAACCAAGGCCGCGCTTCAGCCCGACGAATGGGTCCTGGTCTGGGGAATCGGGGGCGGCGTCGCCACTGCGAGCCTGGCGATCGCCAAGGCGCTCGGCGCGCAGGTCATCGTCACGTCGTCGAGCGACGAAAAGCTGGCGCGCGCCCGCGAGCTCGGCGCCGACGTTGCGTTGAATCACGACACCGACGACGTCGTGGCAGGTGTCAAGGACGTCACCGGCGGCGGCGCGCACGTCGTCGTCGACAACGTCGGCGAGGCGACGTGGCAACGCTCACTTGCCGCCGCTCGCGCTGCAGGCCGTATCTGCGTGTGCGGCGCGACGAGCGGGCCGAACCCCCCGGCCCAGCTGCACCGCATCTGGTGGAAGCAGCTGACCATCTTCGGCTCGACGATGGGCTCGCGTGAGGACTTCGAGGCCGTCTATGGCCTGGTCGCATCCGGCGAAGTCGTGCCGGTGGTCGACGCGGTGTTTCCACTCGCCGAAGCAGCAGCCGCCCACGAACGGCTCGAAGGGGGCCAACAGCTCGGGAAGGTCGTCCTCCGGATTCCCGTCTAGCCGGGCGCCTGCGCTTCCAGCCACGCCTCGACCTCGCGCGGCGAGCGTAGACGGACGATCTGCAGGTTGGGATGGTGGCCGAGACCGGCAGGCCAGCTCCGCCGGTGCCTGAAGTGCTGCTTGATCGCAAAACCGACGAGCGAGTCGCGTGTGAAGAACGCGAACCGCCACGTCTGCCGGTTTCCGTTGAAGAGGTCGCGCTGCATGACGATGTCCTTCACTGCGCGTTTGACCAAACGGAACAACACGAGTGGCAGCGGCTGGTCGAGCCAGACGAGTGTGTCCGCCTTGCGAAGAATGAGATCGCCGATCTTCCGCTGGTACAGCCCGTCGAGGACCCAACCTTCCGGGGAGCTCATAGCCGCCTCGACGCCGCGGCGGAAGTCCTCGTCATTCGCCTCGATCCAACCGGGCTGATGATTGAGCGCATCGAGCTCCGTCACCGATAGCCCGAGCTGGGCGCCAAGGCGGCGCGAGAGGGTGGTTTTTCCGTTCCCACTGACCCCTACGACAACAATGCGGCGCGGGCTCATCCGATCCCGAGAATGAAGTTCACGTCGTCGATCATCTGATTGCACAGAAACCTGCGGCGAATCCCCGAATGGGGGAGGTCGGCCAGCGCGTCGATTTCGATACTAAGGGCGCATAAGTCCCTGCGGCCCATCTCCCTCAAGGGGGTGAACTCTGTGTTTCGTTGGAACGCTCGCACCATGAGAGCGGCGGTTGCACTGTCCGCCTTCCTAGCGCTTGTCATTGGCTCAGGCGCCGACTGGCGCTGGAGCTAGCTCGCTTGGCCCAGACGGGCCGGTGCTGCCGCCTGGCAGCGGCCCCGTCTGATTCGTGTCCTCCCCCTTCGTGAGAAACGCTTTGTCCAAGACAATCTGCGGCCTTCCTTCCCGGCTCTTCATCTACATCGCGGCGACGGCGGCCGTGGCGCTGCCGATCGTGGTCGTTTCGCTGGCCTCGATCGCGATCGACACGCCGTCGGGTACGAGGCTTCTCGTCGTCCTGCTCTTCTTCGCACTCTCGCTGATAGCGGACTTGAGGCCCGTGCCGATGGACGAGAGCGGCAAGTCGGAGGTCTCGATCGCCTCGGTCTTCATCGTCACGTCGGCGATCCTGTTCGGCTGGAAATACGCGGCGCCGCTGGCGGCTGTGAGCATCGCGATTACGTACGTGATCGCAAAACGGCCGGCATCGCGCATCGTCTTCAACGCATCGATGTATGCGATTTCTGCATGGGCGTCGGCGCTCCCGGTCATGCTGTTCGGTCCGATCCATGGCCCGGAAGCGCTCAGGCTTACGGGCTACGTGCTCCTGGGTGGGGCACTTCACCTGGCGGTCAACGTGCTGCTGGTCGCGGGGGCGATTTCGATCGCACAGGCTGCGCCGTACTACAAGGTCGTGATTCCCGGTCTTCGTCACGGCGGCGCCGCGTTCGCGATCATGGTCTTCCTGGCCTCGCTGGCGGCCAATCTCTGGGTGATGCAGTCGTGGCTGCTCGTCCTCCTTGCGGGCCCCCTGTTCACGTTGACGCTCTATCAACGGAGCGCCCTCCATTCACGGATCGCGAGACGCGACGCGCGGACGGACAACCTCACGGGGCTCGGCAACCATCGTGCCTATCAGGAGGCACTCCGCGAACGTATCGAGGAGTCCTCTCGCAGCGCGGAGCCGTTCTCGCTATGCCTCGTCGATGTCGACAACTTCAAGCACGTCAACGACGTCTACGGACACCCTGCCGGCGACGAAGTCCTGGTCTTGCTCGGGAACATGCTCGCAAACGTCGAGGAAACCGAAGCGTTTCGGTTCGGCGGCGACGAATTCGCGGTACTCGTCAACTCCGACGAGATGACGGCTTACCGAGAACTGGAGGAGATTCAGCGTGAGCTCGCGCTGGCCGAGGCATCACCGGCCGGGCCGGTGACCATCAGTGTGGGTATCGCGTCGTTCCCGTCTCACGCAGCGGGCGCTGACGAGCTGCAGCGAACGGCCGACGGCGCCCTGTATTGGTCGAAGCAGCACGGGAAGAATCGGTCCTGTCTGTACAGCCCTTCGGTCGTTCGGATCTACTCGCCTGACGAGCTCGAACGTGAGACCGAGAGAAACGCACGCCTGCGGGCGGCGAAGAATCTCGTTCGCTTCGTCGACGCGCGTGACCCGTCGACGGCGAATCACTCGGAAGTCGTCTCGCGGCTGACGGAGGCGATCGGGCTGCAACTCGGCGTCGACGCGGAGATGATCGATCATCTCCGACTCGCCGGACTGCTGCATGACCTCGGCAAGATCGGACTGCCGGACGCAATCCTAACGGCGCCGCGGGCGCTCACGGAAGAGGAGTTTGCGATCGTCAAGCGGCACCCCGAGTTCGGCCACTCGCTACTCGACGGGCTTGGCATCGAACCGGTCGAGGAATGGGTCTTGCATCACCACGAGCATTGGGACGGCTCCGGGTATCCCGACGGACTCGTGGGCGAGGAGATCCCACTCGGTGCGCGCATCGTCCTCGTTGCCGACGCGTTCGAGGCGATCACCGCCGACCGCCCGTACCGGCCTGCCCAGAGCCAGGAAGCGGCCCTGGCGGAGCTCGAGGCCAACGCCGGCTCACAGTTCGATCCGTATGTCGTCAAGGCGCTCGAACGACACCTCGAGAGCTCGGCGACGTCTCGCCTCGAGGCTCTCGCCTGATGGCGCTCGCGCTGCCACTGCTCGCAGCTCTCGCGCTGTCGCTTCTCCTGGGTGGCCGCTGGAGCAGGCTCGCCGACCTCTCGTTGCGTTGGGTGCCGCTGATGTATGCCGCGATCGCACTGCAGCTCGTCGCCTTTCCCGTGGCAGTCCTCCCGTGGCGGACGCCCGATCGGGCGGCTGTGATCCTCTGGCTCAGCTCGTACGGCCTGTTCGCGATTTCCGCAGCACGCAACCTGACCGTTCCCGGTGTTCCGCTCGTCGCTGCAGGGATGCTCTCGAACCTGGCCGCGATCCTCTCGAACGGCGGCCACATGCCGGCTTTGCCTGCGGCCCTGCGCGATGCCGGCCTCCACTTCGAGCAAAGCCGCAACAGCGCCCTAATGGCCACACCGCACCTCCCCTGGCTCGTCGACCGCTGGGCCGCACCGGATTGGGTGCCCTTCGGCAACGTCTTCTCCGTCGGCGACGTCTTCATTGCCCTCGGCGGATTCCTCTTCGCCCTCGCGGCGACCGGCGCACTCGAACGCCTCCGTCCATGGCGTCGTCAGAACGAGCAGGCCACGATGGCTGCTACCGCCGAAACGGGCAACGGCTGACCAAGCTCCCTCAGCAGAGGCCTGCCCACTTCACCCGAAGTGGACGAACAATTGCCGTGCTCGCCGCGGCAAGCTCGCTGCGACATCCGAAATCGGATGTGTAGGCGGCAGCGAGAGAGGAGGCGGTTCGGTGCAGGAGAGAAGCGGTTGGACCGGATGGATCGGCTTCGCCGGTTGGCTCATGCTCGTCATCGGCTCCCTCGACTTCTTCGAGGGGCTGATCGCAATCATCAGAGGCAAGTACTACGTGCTGACGGCAAATCAGATCGTCGTGTTCGATCTCCGGACCTGGGGCTGGATCACGTTGATCTGGGGGATCATCCTCAGCCTTGCCGGGTTGGGACTCCTCTCAGGGGCGTCCTGGGCTCGCTGGTTCGCGATCGTGGCCGGCAGTCTGAACGTGCTCGGGCAGCTCGCCTTCGTCGGCAGCGCCCAGTACCCGCTCTGGGCACTCACGATCGTCGCCCTGAGCATCGTCGTCCTCTACGCACTGATCGTGCACTGGGGTGAGGTCGAGCGCGCGGCTTAACGCGGAAAACAGACCGCGCTAGCCGATGCCCAGGATGAACTTGGCGTCGTCGGACATGCGCTCGGGCGTCCAGGGCGGATCCCAGGTCAGCTCGATGTCGACGTCCTCCACGCCGGGAATCTCGCGGGCGATGCGATTGATGTCCTCCTGGATCATCGGCCCGGCCGGGCAACCCATCGACGTGAGGCTGTGCGTCACCTTCACGCGCGGTCCCTGAACCTCGACGTCGTACAGGAGCCCGAGCTCGACGATGTCCATTCCGAGCTCGGGATCCTCGACCTGACGCAGCGCTTCGAAGACTTCTTCCTTGGTAGCCATCTCGCGGTCGAGTCTAGCCGCGGGCTAGTAGCCGAGGAGACGGACTTCCTCGCGGCGGTCGCGCGCGAAGAAGTGGATCCCGTCGATGAAGCGCACCCAGTTGCAGCGCGTGCACATCATCAGCGAATGAGTCCGTGCCGAATCCGCGAGGAAGCGCACACCTCGTAGAAGGTCGCCGTTCGAGACGCCGGTCGCCGCCACGATCACCTCGCCGGGCGCCAGCTCCTCCGTCGTGAAGACCCGAGTCTCGTCCTCGATGCCGGCCGCGTGGGCCTCCTCGATCTCCTGTCGGGACGTCGGCCAGAGCTGGGCCTGCAGCTCTCCGCCGAGGCAGCGCAGCGCAGCCGCGGACAACACCGCCTGCCGCGTCCCGCCGATCCCGATGGCCAGATGGTCGTTCGTCCCGCGGATCGCCGCGGAGATCGACGCCGTCACCGTTCCGTCCTGGATCAGCTTGATGCGCGCGCCTGCGGCCCGGATCTCGTCGATCAGGTCGTGGTGGCGCGGGCGGTCGAGCACGATCGTCGTGATGTCGTTCGGTCTCCGGCCGAACGCCTCTGCGATCGCATGGACGTTTTCGCCGACCGGCTTGAGCAGGTCGATCGAGCCGCGCGCCCGAGGGCCGACCGCCATCTTCCGCACGTACATATCCGGAAGGCTGAGGAGCGAGCCGCGCTCGCCGACGGCGATCATCGCCATGGCGCCGTTCCCGCCGCGCGCGACGACGCCCCGTCCCTCGAGCGGGTCGAGCGCCAGGTCGACCTCCTCCCCGCCGGCGCCGAGCGTCTCGCCCGAGCGCAGTGGCGAGTCCTCCCCTGCAGGCCCGATCACGATGCGGCCGCGGATCGGAAAGTCGTCGAGCACCCCGCGCATCGCCTCGGCTGCGTCGCGTTCCGCCGCCTCCTGATCGGCACGTCCGAGCCAGCGTGCCGCCCTCAGGGCGGCGCCTTCGGTCACGCGGACGTACTGCTCGCAGAAGCACGGCGCTGGCCGCCCGGTTCGCTGCGGTGCGGTCGTCGTCTTTTCGATCGTCTCCGCCACTAGACGCGTTGTACCTGCTCGGCACTGGCGAGGACGAGCTCGAGGACGGCGTCGATCGAGCTGCGCATTTCGGCGTTCGTGATCACCGGGACGTGATGACGCTTCGCACGGCGGACGATGTGGTCCTGGATCCGTCGGATGTCGTCCAGGCGATCGAGGTACTTCGTGTGCGGACGGAGACCGTCCAGGCCCGCCTCACGCACCATGAAGTGCGTGCTGTGCTCCTCCTCGTCGTCGATCGCGAGCACGCACTGGACGACGAGCGCACCCTCGATGCTCGGAAGCATCCCGGGCACGAGGTGCACTCCCTCGAGCACCATCGACCAGCCCTCCTCGAGAGCGCGCTCGATCGACGCCCGAACGCCGACGAGGACGTTGCGCGTCTGCTCGAGGAACCCGGCGATGACCGGATCCTCGGCCTGCTCGGGCTCGCGGAGCCCGGCCGCCGCTTCGAAGCTGGAGTAGTGGATCGACGGCATGAACTCCTGAGAGAAGAACGCGCGCATCGTCTGGCGGACGAAGTCGGTGGACGTGACCCGGGTGATCCCAAGCCGGTAGGCCGCCTCTGTTGCAACCGTCGACTTGCCCGTTCCGGTCGCGCCCCCGACGAGCACGATCACCGGCAGGTCGAGCTCCTGCAGCTCACGCAGCTGGCGGAGCCGGCGCGCCGACTCGGAGCCCTCGGCCTCGCCCAGGACCTCGACCGCCAGCTCTCCCACGCGCTCGAGCTCGACGCTCTGCTCGTCACGCTCGGCGAGATCCTGCTCGATTCGCTTCGCCAGCTCGTAGGCACGGCCGATCGGGACACCGACGGCGACGAGGGCGCGAGCCATCAGCCCTTTCGAGTACGGGTGGTCCGGCGTGCCGAGCGGCAGAGGTTCCGAATGGCGGGGATGACTCACGGGCAGCTCCGCACGTGAGTGGGGGAAGGGGCGAAGGGGGAAACCGGGAGATTTCCGCGCTCTTTCTCCTCGGCGCACGCGGCGATCTCAGCGGGGCGATCCCTAAAGAAGGGACATCGTGAGGGAGACAT
The DNA here is from genome assembly GCA_046724565.1 of Actinomycetota bacterium. GTDB lineage: Bacteria > Actinomycetota > Thermoleophilia > Gaiellales > Gaiellaceae > 3-1-20CM-4-69-9. Next base: position 8,201 of record JBKOWS010000105.1, read on the forward strand.
CTTTTCCCTCACGGGAGCGAGCCGAGGGGGAGCGACGCTCACGCGGGAGCTCCCGCACGTGCCAGCCGACGGATCACGTCGTCGAGCTCGGGCGACGCGACCTCGTTCTCGGCGAACACGACCTCTGCTCCCCGCGCCAGCGCCGCTTCAGCGACCAGGTCGATCGCGGCGGCCTTGATCTCGACCAGGTAGACGTCCGCGTCCGTACGCAGCAGGTCCTCGCTCAGCTGGGCGCGGTTCGCCAGGTTTCGGGAGACGCTGACGACGTCGGCGTCGAGTTCCTCGGTCGCCGCCGGGCCGGTCGTGAAGACAGCGATTCGCCGTCCGTGCAAAGGTGACACCGGACGAAGGCGCAGCTCTGCGTTCACGACTGGAACCTTCTTGAGCTCGCGAACCGCCCCGGCGTCCCCTTCGCCCACGAAGACGACTGCATCGGAGACGAGCACGCGGTACGGGTTGAGATAGGCGAGCGGATCGTGCCCACGCCCGACGACGAGAATGCGCGCGTCGACGTCCACGGGCGGGACGGCCGCCCCGCTTCCGTCGAACACGACGAAGTCGGGCTCGCGCTCGGCCGCGAGCGCAGCGCCCTGGAGCACGTTCGACATCGACACCGCACCGGCGAGGCCGCCTCCGGCACGGCGACAGCCGACCGTCACCACACCCGTGAGCGCGGCGATTTCGAGGTAGTCCGAGGCCGCATGCTCCCCCGCGCGAGAGAGGTCGAGCAGCGACTCGAGCGTGGGCTGGACAACGGCGAGCTGCGGTTCGGGTGGACCGCCCCGCCCCATTGCCACGACGACCACGTCACGGTCGCCCGCAAGTAGACGCGCCACGTGCGCGGTCACGGCAGTCTTGCCGACTCGCTTTCCGGTCCCGATCACGGCCAGGGAGGGGATCGGGAAAGAGGCGTACTCCGGCGCTTGGAAGTGAAAGTCGGCGCCCTCGTAATCCAAGCCCGCAGCCAGAGCGCGGCTTGCGAGCAGCAGACGCTCTCGCGGCCCGAGCACGGGCTCGTCCGACAGATCCACGACCACTTCCGCGTCTGCGAAACCGTCCTCCAGTGACGTCAGCAAAGGCACGCCGTAGTCCGCGTCCCCGCGCAGCTTCTCGACGCCGCCGGCGAGCCACGCCCCGATCACCTCGTAGCGAAGCTCGGCGATCGCGTCGCGCACGACCCGCGGATAATGCTCGCCGTCGATCACGACCATCGCGCGCCTCATCGCCGGCTAGTCACCTCCCCTTCGATGCGAGCCGTGTATTTCTCGAACTCGAGCGTGTCGGTGGCGAACTGGATGATCTTCTCCTGTCCGTAGAACGGGTACTTGCGCCACACGTCGACGTGCGTTCCGGAGAACTCGATCACGTTGTAACAGGGTCGGGTATTGCCCCGGAGACGCAGAGACGACACCGTGCCGGCGTTGACGATGAACAGATCCTCGAGGCGCCAGGCGTACGGCACGTGCTTGTGACCGGACAGGACGAGATTGACGCCCGAGCGCTGGAGGCACTCGATCGCGTCGCCGGCGTCGTAGATGATGTTGCGCTCGCGGCCGGTGCCCGGCACCGGCAGCAGGTGGTGATGGCAGACGAAGACGCGTAGGTCGGCGGGAGGCTCGAACGCGTCCTCGATCCAGCTGTAGCGGCCACGCCCGATCTGGCCGTGGTCGAGATCCGGCTCGGTCGAGTCGACCGCCACGACCGTGACGCCGCCGACTCGAGTGACCGAGTTTCGGTCGCCGAACAGGTCCTCGAAGTGGACGTAGCCGACGTTTCGGGAATCGTGGTTGCCGGGGATGACGACGACGGCCTCGCACTCGATCTGGTCGAGGTAGTCCTTGGCGAGCGCGTACTCCTCCTTGAAGCCGAACGTCGTCAGATCGCCGGAGCAGACGACGATGTCGGGCTCCACGTCGTTGACCTCCGTAATCGCCCGCTCGAGGAGATTCGGCAGAAAGAACTGCGTGCCGCAATGCAGATCGGAGATCTGGACGATGGTGAACGTTCCGTTACGCGTCGCCATGCGCGAAGTTTAGGCGGGCGATAGCCCGCCTCCGAGTCTTCGAGCGAAGCGACGGACTTTCCCCACGCCCGCGGAAGATGAGCAGCATTTTCTGCGGTGTGGGCCATCCGGACCGATTGCTACCCTGATTGGAGGTGACACTGGAAACGCCTGATTTCCAGGCATATCGGGGCCAGGAACCTCCACGCTTCGCGAACAAGGCGGAGCTCGAATGCGCGAAGGTCCTGGACTACTACGGTGTGCCCTGGGAGTACGAGCCGACGACCTTCGTCCTCGAGGAGGACGAGGACGGACGCGTGGTCGAGGCCTTCAAGCCCGACTTCTACCTCCCGGAGCAGGACCTCTACGTCGAGGTGACCGTGATGAAGCAGTCCCTCGTCACGCGAAAGAACCGCAAGCTGCGGAAACTGCGCGAGCGCTATCCGGAGGTCCGAGTCAAGCTCTTCTACAAGCGCGACATCGAGCGCCTGGCGGAGCGATACCAGCTCGAGCTCGCGTCGTAGCCCCGGAACCAAGGCTGGGGGACGTCTACCTCACCGGCGAGGAGCTGCAGACGCGCGTCTCCGAGCTGGGCCGTGAGATCGCCCGCGACTACGAAGGCCGGGAGCCGCTCCTCGTCGCGCCGCTGAAGGCCAGCCTCGTCTTCGTCGCCGACCTCTCGCGGGCCATGGCGATCCCGCACGCCCTCGACTTCATCGAGCTGGCCAGCTATGCGGCCGGGGCGGACACCGGCGGCCACGCCCGGATCCGCCTGCTGAAGGACCTCGACGGCGAGATCGTGGGCCGGGACGTCCTGATCGTTGAAGACGTGATCGACACCGGCCTCACCCTGAACTACCTCGTCAAGACGCTCGCCCTCCGCGCTCCCGCCTCCCTGTCGGCCGCGACCCTGCTCGACCGCCCCTACCGGCGGCTGGTCGAAGACCTCCCCGTCCGCTACGTCGGCTTCACCGTCCCGGACGAGCTGTTCGTGGGGTACGGCTTCGACTTGCAGGAGCGCTATCGGAATCTTCCCGACCTTCATGTCTTGCGCTCCGACGGCTCAACCTAAACGGCCAGCTCCACGTCTTGGGCCGCTCGCGTCACGGCCGAGCCCGGCTCCGCCTAGTCGTAGCGGACGGCCTTAGAGCGTCTATCAGAATGAGCCTTGGAGGGCTTTGAGGCAGATCAGGCTGCAGGCGATCGAGACGAAGGCTTCGAAAGCGAAGCCTTCGCGCGGGGGCGCCAGCCGAGAAAGTTAGACAAGGCTAAACTTCTAGGCGGGATGATGGCCACCCGCGTAGAAGAAGCTCCTCGCCTCCCGGGCGCCGGCGAGCGCGTGCTGCGCGGAGACATGCGTCGGGGGTGGCGGTTGCTGCCGTTCCTGGGCCCTGCCTTCATCGCCTGTGTCGCCTACATGGACCCGGGCAACTTCGCGACGAACATCGCAGGCGGCTCCAAGTTCGGCTTCACGCTCGTCTGGGTGATCGTCGCCTCGAACCTCATGGCGATGCTGATTCAAACGCTCTCGGCGAAATTGGGCATCGCGACCGGCCGCAACCTTCCGGAGATCTGCCGCGAGCGCTTTTCCCGCAGGACCTCGATCGGGCTCTGGATCCAGGCCGAGGTGATCGCGATGGCGACCGACCTGGCCGAGTTTCTCGGCGCGGCGCTCGGGATCAAGCTCCTGCTCGGCATCCCGCTGTTCCCCGCTGCAGTGATCACGGGCGTGATCACCTTCGTGATCCTCGGCCTGCAGCGGTACGGCTTCCGGCCGCTCGAGGCCGTGATCACCGCCTTCGTGGTCGTGATCGGGATCTGCTACCTCGCCGAGCTCTGGCTCGCCCATCCCCCGCTCGGCACCGTCGCGAAGCACGCGGTCGTCCCCGAGTTCGCCGGCAACGAGTCGGTGCTCCTGGCCGTCGGCATCCTCGGCGCAACGGTCATGCCCCACGTCATCTACCTGCACTCGGCACTGACGCAGCACCGGATCGTCCCCCGGAACGACGACGAGGCCAAGGTGCTCTACAAGTACACGCGGATCGACGTGCTGATTGCGATGGCGATTGCCGGCCTGATCAACATGTCCATGCTCGTCGTCGCGGCGACCGTCTTCTTCGGCAGCGGCCTCACGGACGTCGAGTCCCTCGAGGGCGCGCACCGGACGCTCGAGCCGATTCTCGGCGGCGCCTCCAGCGTGCTGTTCGCGCTGGCGCTGACCGCGTCTGGGCTCTCGAGCTCGACGGTCGGGACGATGTCCGGACAGGTCGTGATGCAGGGATTCATCCGCCGTCGGATTCCGTTGTTCGTGCGTCGGATCGTGACGATGATCCCTGCGTTCATCGTCATCGGGATCGGGCTCGATCCGTCTCGAACTCTCGTAATCAGCCAGGTCGTGCTGTCGTTCGGGATTCCCTTCGCCCTGATCCCGTTGGTGATGTTCACGAGCCGGCGGGACGTGATGGGCGTGCTGGTCAACCGCAAGGTGACGATCGTGGCCGCCGGGGCAGTGGCCGCGTTGATCTCGGGCCTGAACGTCTTCCTGCTGGCTCAGACGTTCGGGCTGAGCGGGTGAGCCGGGGGAACCGCAGGTTCCCCCGCCCGAGTCACCACCCGTACCAGCGAGCTCCTTCCGCGCCACGCACGAAGAAGCGGCTGGCCGTCCGGATTCGCGGCAGTCGGCTCCCGAAACCACCGGCCGCCCCGGGGGAGGCGGCCGGCGTCGTCGGGAGACGACCCCTCCGCACGCGACACGACCCCCATCCCCGATTCAGGCCGCGTGCGAGTTACGAGTAGGAAACGACCGACCCGCGAATTCGGTTACGGGCGCTAGAGGTAACCGAGCGGGTCTACCGGGTTTCCGTTGATCCGCACCTCGAAGTGCAGGTGGGCACCGAAGCTGTGCCCGGTGCTGCCGACGTAGCCGATCACCTGTCCCTGCTCGACGTGCGCGCCGGCTGACACCGCGTAGGACGACTGGTGCGCGTAGCACGTCGCGAGGCCGCCCCCGTGGTCGATGCACGTGTAGTTGCCGTAGCCACCTGTCCAACCGGCCAGGACGACCGTTCCGGCGGCGGCTGCATGGATCGAAGTGCCGTAAGGGACGCCGATGTCGATGCCGGCGTGCAGACGGCCCCACCGGTAACCGAACGGACTCGTCACCGGGCCGTTGACGGGCCAGATCAGTCCGTGCGCAGACGGGGTGGAGTCGGTTGCACTCTGGGCAGCGGCTAGCTGGCCGCGGATGCGTGCGTCCTCCGCCGCCAGGGCATTCGCTTCGGCGATCAGGACCTTCTCCTGCTCGCGCGTCGACGCGAGCTGACTGTTCTGGCGGTTTCGCTTCCCGGAGAGAGAACTCTGACTGGCCAACAGCTGGCTCTTCGCCTCGCGCTGCTGCTGCGTCCGCACGGCGATCACTTGTGTCTCCGAGTGAACCCGGGAGCGGATCGTCTTCGTTTGTTCCCGCGCGACGTGCACCTGGTCGCGCGTCGACGCGACGAGCGACGCGATGCGCTTGTCCTGCCGCGCAATCGCGTCGAGGTAGTGCAGCTGGTCGAGCGCGTCCTGGAACGAGCTCGACTCGAGAATCACGTCGACGAGGGTTGGGTCGCGCGCCTCGTAGATGTCGATCATGCGCAGGTTGAGCTGCCGCACGACGCGGGCATACTGCCGGCGCAGGAGGGTCAGTCGCTCCGTCTGGAAGTCGAAGAGCTCGTTCAGCCGCTCGAGCCGCCGCTGATGCAACGCGAGATCCTGCTCGAGGACCGAGAGCTTCTGCGACACGTCGCCGACTCTCCGCTCGAGCGAGCGGATCTGGCCGGTGACATCCGAGATCTGAGTGGTGAGGCGAGCTTCCTTCGCGCGCGCCGCGGAGAGGCGAGCCTGAACGTCGTGGAGCTTGCCGCTGTTGTCACCCGACGCAGGCGCAGCGAGCACGAGCCCAGCCACGACGACGACGGCCAGTCTACGGGCCATGTCGGAAGGTTCGGCGAAGCCTCGGACGTCCCTGCCGCGAAGCGGCTCAGGAGGCTTCCCGGGTGTCTTCCTCGGGTCCCAGCGGCCCCGGCTCGGGAAGCACGGCGGGACTCGGCTCCGGAATGACGGCCGGCTGAGGCGGATTGCCCTCGTCGGGCGGCGGATAGGGCTCGGGAATCACAACCGGGCCAATTGGATCGCCCTCCCCCGGTTGGTCGGGCACCTCCACCATCTCGGTCGGCTGCACCTCCAGCTTGCGTTTCCGGAGCCGTTCCTGCGCCGTCGCGACGACTGCTTGCATCTCGCTCTCCCTCTGGGCCGACAACGCGTCCAGCTCTCCGAGCTGTCCGCGCGCAGTCTCGGTCGCTTGCTCGTCAGCACGGTACACCGCATCGCCGAGCTCGAACAGGAGCTGAGCGCGGAGTTCCCGCATGCGTTCGAGCTCACGACGCAGCGCAAGTACCTGTCGCGCCGCGCGGTTGCGCGTGGCCCAGGAGTCTGCGGCGACACCTGCCCGCGAGCGAAAGGAGTCGAGAGCTTCGGACGTCGAGCGCACGACTGCGTCGGGCCGGCGGCGGTTTCCCTCGACGAAGACGACGATGAGGAGGATGCTGAAACCGAGTGCGATCAGTCCGAATGGCCAGTGGCCGCCGACGAGCAGGACGATCGCGGCCGCAAGCACGACCGCGGCGAGCACGAGGACGAGTGTCGTCGGCGCGATTCCGTAGTAGTGCGGCTCGGCTCGGGCGTAATGCACGGGGACCGGGCCGGTCTCGTCGGGCGGAACCTCCCTGACCTTCGTCTCGTCAGGAGGTGAAGAGAGGTGGCCGCACTCGGGGCAGTAGCGAGCCGTCTTGGAGAGTGGTGCGCCGCAGTTCGCGCAGCTAGCCATGCGGTGCGACCGGCCCGCCTGAGCGGACAGGCGGCTGCGACGCTGCACGCAGGTCGAGCGCGCGCAGCGCCTCCGCAGCGCGACGTCGCAGGGGGCCCACGAGCCGCCGGTAGTCGTCGTCGGAGACCTTGCCGGTCCTGTGGTCGAACTCGAGCTCCTTTAGCGTGGCGAGCGCACGGTCACGCTCCTCGGCCAGGGCGAGCCTGCGTTGCTCCAGCTCGTCCGGCTGCAGCAGCCGGTCGTCTCCTGCACGCGGCTCGCGCAGGAACGGGAGGGCGACCAGCATCACGCACGCAACCGCGAGCACGGCGCCGATGACCAGAGCGACGGTCATATGCGCACCGCCGCGTCGGCGTAGCGCTCGGCCAGACGTCTCTCCTCGCGGGCGTCGGGCCACAATGCGATCAGCGACCCGCCGAGAAAGACCAGACCGGCCAGCCAGATGAGGTTCACGAGCGGCTTCTGCAATGCCTTGAGATCGATGCTCCCGTTCGCGTTGACCTGATCGGCGATGAGGAAGAGATCGCCTCCCGTCAAGAGGTCGTGACGGATCGCAACCTCGTTGGAGACCTGGTCCTCCGCAAAGTACTGGTTCTTGCCCGGCCGATAGCGGCCGAGGTACTCCCCGCCGCGGTAGACATCGACGTTGGCACGGATCGCGCGATGGTTCCCTTCCGTTCGCTGCTGGAAGCCTCGGAAGACGAGACGATCGCCCGCGACCGTCATCGACTCACCAGGCTTGAGACGGGACTCTCGGACGGTCTGGTACGCGCTCGATCCCGCCACGCCGATTGCGAGGAGCACCACGGCCGCGTGAACGACGTAGCCGCCGTAGCGGCGACGGTTGCGCGAGACGAGCGACGAGAACGCAGCCGCCCACCCCACTCCGCCCAGCGCCTTGCGCGCGCTCGTGCCGCGAGCGAACTCGAGCACGATCGACGCCAGCACGAATGCGGAGAACGTGTACGCGATCACGCCGATGCGCGACGAGCCCGCACCCGCAACGAGCAGGCCGATGCCGGTCGCGACGGCAACAGCAAGCGGCCAGAGGAACGTTCGTCCGAGCGCACGCAACGATGCACGTCGCCAGGCGACGAGTGGTCCGATTCCCATCAGCAGCAGAAGCGGCAGCCCGAAGGTGTGGAGGAAGAAGTTGTAGTAGGGCTTGCTCACGGTCGCCGCCTCGCCGGTGACGGCCTCCGAGAGGATCGGGTACACGACGCCCCAGAGAATCGTGAGCGCGAGTGCGACGAGCAGCAGGTTGTTGTAGAGGAACGTGGCCTCGCGCGAGACGAGCGACTCGAGGCGCGTCTTCGAGCGCAGCAGCGGCAGCCGTGCGAACACGAGCGCCAGCGACGCGGCGGTGATCAGGCAGATGAAGCCGAGGAACCACGGCCCGATCGAGCTCTGCGTGAAGGAGTGGATCGACTGGATGATCCCGCTCCGCGTGAGGAACGTCCCGAAGAGAGACAGACAGAAAGCGAGCACGACGAGGAGCACGTTCCAGACCTTCAGCATCCCGCGCTTCTCCTGGATCATCACGGAGTGCAGGAACGCCGTCGCGGCCAGCCACGGCATCAGCGCGGCGTTCTCGACCGGATCCCAGGCGTAGTAGCCGCCCCAGCCGATCTCGACGTACGCCCAGTGCGCGCCGAGCAACTGGCCGATGCCCAGAAACGCCCATGCGGCAAGCGTCCAGCGACGCGTCGCGACGATCCAACGCTCGTCCGTGCGGCGGGCGAGTAGCGCGCCCATTGCAAACGCGAAAGGAACAGTGAGGCCGACGTAGCCGAGGTAGAGCATCGGCGGGTGGATCGCCATGTAGGGGTTCTGCAGGCTGGGATTCAGACCGGCGCCGTCCGCCACGGCCGCCTGCGTTGCGAAAGGACTGGCGACGAAGACGAGCAAGAGGGCGAAGAACGTGCCCACGAGCCCGAGCGTCGGCACGACCCAGGCGATCACCTCCCGGCCGGCGCGCCGCGCAGTCAGCACGGCCGCGACCGAATAGCCGGTGAGCACCAGGAGCCACAGCAGCAGCGACCCCTCCTGCCCACCCCAGAAAGCGGTCAGCGTGTACCCCAGCGGCAGCTCGCGGCTGGTGTGGTCGGCGACGTACTGGAACGAGAAGTCGTGGCGCGCAAGCGCCGCGAGCAGAACGGCCGACGCGACGACCGTCGCGCCGAACGAACCGATCAGCGCGTTCTGCGCGGACTCCGCGAGGCGCCGTCTCCCCTTCCACGCCGCGAACGATCCCGCGACGAGCGCGTACACGAGCAGCAAGAAGGACGTGACGAGCGCAGCACGCCCGAGGTCAGCCATGGGTTTCTAGCCTCGCTTGGGCTGGTACTTCGACGGGCACTTCGTGACGAGCGTGTTCGGCACCGCGGTGAAGACGCCGTTCCGAAGGCGACCGTCTACGACGACGTCGCGGCCCGTCCGGAAAAGGTCCGGGACCGTTCCCTTGTACACGACCGGAACGAGAGCCGTTCCCTTCACGTCGCGCAGCTGGAACCGCAGGCCGGCCGCGTGGGCATCCCCTACCGGCTTGCCCACGACCGTCCCCATCAGGGACACGCGGCCCTTGTGGCCGGCAAGCTGGCTCGGCCGGATCGTCGGCGTGCCACCGCCCGCGATCGACGTGTACAACAGGAAGACCGCTAGAGCGGCCGCGACCGACAGGGCGATGACGAGCCGGGCCGGGCTCCCTCTACGAGACACGGTGAGATTCTAGTCGGCAACCCATAAAGCGGCCCGCGGTTCCCACGTCCGCCCGTGGCCGTAGATGGCGGCGAGCGCTTCCGCCAGCGCCGGCTCGTTGCGAGCTTCCTCGATGAGCGCCTCGACCAGCGCAGCCGTGACCCCAGAGCTGGCGTCCTCGACCGACCGCCGGCCCTCGCTCGGCAGTGCGGCGAGCCGTCCCCGCGCCCGCCGGAGCTCGTGGTCGAGCACGCTTCGGGCATGTCGCTCAAGCGCGCTGCCCCTCATTGCGCAGCCACCGCAGGTTGCGGCGCCTGCTCGGTCTCGCGTGAGCGCCGAGGGGCTGGACTCGACAGTGTGAAGCCGCAGAACATCAAGGCAATCCCGATCAGCTCGCCGACGTAGACGAGTGACGTGTTCCCGGTTCGTGAGAGCCCGGTGGCCGCCGCGACGGTGAGGGCACCGCACGCAATCCAGATGTTCGAGCGAACGCGCTGGCGTCTCGCGATCGAAAGCAGTGAGCCTCCCGCCAGGAAGATGGTGCCGATGCTGTTCAGTGCTACGGCCCACAGGAATGCGTGTCCTCCGAGCGCGTGATTCGGCGGCGGCCGGCCGGCCGGCGCCGCGGCCAACAAGCCGCTGTGCACAGGTGCGAGGAGAACGGCCGTGATCGCCGCAGCCGTGGCTGCGAGCAGAGCTCCAAGCATCGCGTCGCGGGCCCGCCGGGGCAGCAGCAGCCAGGCGGATCCTGCCCCGAGGTATGCGACCGTCAGCACACCTCCGGCCAAGTAGTAGAGGCGGAAGAGGGCGACCGTCCAGCCGTGACGGAACGCGACTGCCTCGCTTGCGGCCGCGACTGCGAACAAGCCGAAGCCGACGCCCCAGAACAGCTTCTGCGCCGCGCGGCGGCGAAACCAGGAGGAGGCGAGCCTGACCGCGAACAGCAGCGCCAGGAAAGCCGCTGCAAGTGGGAGCAGCGCGCGCGCTACCTGGGGGGCACTCCCGTGCGAATTCGAGCTGATGGCAGTCACAGGGCCTCCGGGGCGGACGACGCTCAGATAGTCGAAGTCGCGGCCCCCGAACATCCCCTCGTGCGTAGCGACGAAGGAGTAGCGGCCGGGGCGAAGGGGACGCGCTGGTGCGAGAGTCAGGGTGGTCGACGTCCGGTTCGTCACTGCGAGCGGAACGGAGCCGCCCCGATCGAGGTCGTAGAGCCTGTACGCCTTCGACGCGTCCACGGCCGCAGCGCGAACGAGTAGCGACCGAACGTCTGCAGGATGCACACGAAGCGCGTCGCTCGGATAGGAGGTCTGCGGATCGCCCCAGGAGAAGAGCTTGACCGGGCCACGTGCCGTCTGAAGGAACTGGCCCGTGACGTCACGTGGCAGCGAGGTCTGGTAGGCGTAGCGAACGCCGCTCGTTCCGATTCCCTCTACCGCGGGCAGGAACGGCAGCGAGACGAGGAGGAGCGCGATGATTCCGACAGCGACGCCGACACGCGTCCGGTATGACTTCGCGCGCCGCGCTCGCCCGTTCGCGCCACGCGTTCGCCCGCGCGGCGGTCGGCCGTCCAGTAACGCACGCCGTCGCGCGTGGGCGCGGTAGAGCGCCGCGGCCGAGAGGAGCGCGCTTGCCGGTAGATAGACGAGCTCTACCTTCCAGCCGATCTCCCGCAAGGGACCGCCGTACGGTGAGAACGAGATCGGAACAACCGCCCAGGCGGCTGCGGGGCCGACGAGCAGGAGGATGGATGCGGTGAACGGGAAGCCCGCGAAGAGCCAGCCGACCCCTGGGAAGCCCATGACCGCGAGCGGCAGCTCATAACCGGCGAGCGCCGCCGGGCTCCTTCGCCGCACGCGTCGCGGAATCTTGCCGGTGAACCTCGCGGGTGCGGTTCGAATCGCCTCGCGGCCGGCGGCTCGCTGCACGGCGGTCATCTTCCAGGCCGCGCGCGCGTAGAGAGAGAACCCTATGAGGAGAATGAGTGCGGCTGGGACGAGCACGAGGGACTGCCAGGGCTCGAGCGCGGCGACTGCTTCCGCAAACGTCCGCCCGTGCGCGATGCCGTGCGCCTCGATGGCGGAGAACGCGACGCCGCCGGCGTAGTACACCGCAACGCTCCCGGCGACGAACGCGAGCGCAACGCGGGCAGACCATCTGGGCCATTCGGCACCGGCGACCTGCAACGAGGCGAGTGTGATCCCGATCAGGATCACCATCAAGCCGCCAAGCATGTTCAGCTGGGCGTGCAGGTTCACGATTACATCCCCTGCGTCGCCGCCCCGATCGAGCAGCTCGTTGACGGCCGGGAAAGCCTGGACCGGACCCTGCAGCGTCCCGACCGCGAGGGCGGCACAGCCCGCCAGCACGAACGCCCGCACCGGCGTGCGTGCCATCCTCACCGAGCGCACCATTACCGCGAGCAGGAACCAGAACGCTGCGAACATCGCGATGCCGGCGCCCATGATCAGGTACGGATGGAGCGGGGTTGCCTCCTCGGCCTGCTCCGGAGTCAGCCCTCGGTGGACGAGTCGTCCCTCATGCAGGCCGAGGTAGAGCGCCGACGCGTAGAACGCCAGCGAACCTCCCAGGAGCGAGGCAAAGACGCGATTGGCCAGCCGCCGCGACGGAGCGACACCACCGAGGACCGGGAGCAGCGCGAACAAGGACCCGGCCACGAGCATGGTCAACCCGGTGACCAGGTTGATGTGGGCGTGGCTGATCGGGTCGATCCACTCGCCCGCGTGTTTGGTCTTGTACAGCCAGTCGGCGTTCGCCGGCTGGACCTGGATCACACCCTGAACCGTCCCAACCGTCAGCGCGGCAGCACCGGTGGCCAGGAACTTCCAGAGGTGCCACTGCGGCTTCGGGACCTTGACCAGGCGAGATTGGAAGATGGTCAGGCCGACGTTGGCGGCGAAGCACCAGTAGCCGAGGCCCATGATCCCGGCGCCGGCCCCTGTGGGAACCTTGTACCACTTGCCGAGGTGCTCCTTGGCGAGCTGGTAGTCCCAGCCGTGCTCGACCAGGCGACCCATCGCGATGCCGTTGCCGATCAGCGACACGTAGAAGACTGCGAGCCCGATCACCGTGAACCAGAACGCGCACTGGGCGAGACCCTCGCTGGTCAGCGGACGTCGAACGATTCGCGGCAGGACGCGCCAGCAGAGGCCGGTGGCGAGCAGCGTTCCGCCCCCGACGATCATGACGTGCGTGCTCGAGAGGTCGCGGACGAGATGACCGGCATACCCCATGCGCGCGAGCGACTCCGCGATCCACGGCACGTTCTTCACGACCATGTGCAGACTTCCGAGTACGAGGAAGAAGCCACCGGCGACGAAGTACTTCGCGAGCTTCCGGTCGTGCGCTCCGAGTTCCGCCTCCGAGTACGGCTCAGTTCTCAGGGGCGGCTTGCGGCCGGGCAGCAGCGCGGAGATCGCCCCGACGACGATCGCGAAGAAGGCGGCGTAAGTGAGGAACTCGAGCGACGAGACGTACTTGAGATACACGGCGCCGCGCTAGCGGAGGCCGGGCTCGAGGAAGTACACCGTCAGCGTCCATGCGAGATACAGGACGGCGATCACCGCGAGGATGATCCAGGCGCGTACCACCGATGATCGCGTGAACCGAGCTTCCTCGGCTCCGGTGTCGCGATAGCCGACAAGCGGCCGGGCCGGACGGCCGGGTTCAGGCGACTGCGACATCAGAAGATCTTCTCCAGCGGCATCAGGGTCTCGGGCCGGATGCCCGCGATGTCGACGAGCATGCGCTCGACGGTGTAGCCGCGCTCGTAGTACGCCTCGAGCTGCTCGGGCGTGTCCCAGGTCGTGAAACAGTGCAGGCGCACGTTCTCGTCCTCCTCGATCTGTGCGTAAACGTCGAAGCGCTGGAGTCCCGGGTACTCCTGGATGTGGCCCTTGAGGGCCTGCATCGAGCCGTAGACGGAGTCCCAGCGATCGAACGGGATGGTGGCGAACGTTCCGATGGACCACGACACGTACGGCAGGACCGACCAGGCGGGTTCGACGCGTGTCGCCATCAGAACTTCTGACCCCACACGATGTGGCCGATGATCAGGACGACGGCGAACGCGGTGAGGATGGCGCTGAAGACGAAGAAGAACATCGTCGCCGGACGTGCCACCTCACTGGTGGCGCCGCCGAATGAGTCAATAGGATAGATCCGTTGCCGCGTCGATCTGTACTGCCACACCCATAGGAGCAGGATCAGCGCCATGGCCAGCAGGAAGCCCCAGAGCCACGCGAGGTCGAGCCAGCGCACGTGCCAGGTGTCCGGCTTGTACTGGGTCTCCTGATGGGCCTGGAGGTACGTGTAGTACCGCTGCGCTGTGAGCGGCGACTCGCCGCTCGGCATCGAGCTCGGGACAAGCGTCATTCCTCCCACTCCTCCTCGTCGAGCGCCCACTCGGGCGTGTAGTAGTCCTCCTCGTCGACGTACAGCGGGATGCTCCCGACCTTGTCGAGATCGTGGAAGTGTCCAGCTTTCCACGCTGCCAGGAATGCGATGACGGCGAGTCCGGAGAAGATGAAGAATGTGTCGAGCATCCAGTCCGCCATGACCCAGCGCGACTGTTGCGTCTCGGGCTGATCGTGCGCGAACGCGAGAGCAGGCGTCGCGAGTGCGACGAACAGTGCCACGAGCACATTGATGGCAAGCCGTCTCATTGCTGTCCGGGCACCGTCGGCGGAATGGCCTTCTGCATGGTGTCGGGGAGGTTTTCGCCGCGCGCCGCCGCCTCAGTCCAGGCGCGGTTCAGCATGTCTTCGTAGAGTGCGCGGATGCCCGCCGCGGCGGACTGCAGCGACAGCTCGGTCTTGCCGTCGTTGAGTCGCATCGAGTCCCCAGGCGCCAGCCCCGGGAACACCCTCATCGCCTCCTGTATGAACGGATCCGTCACCGGCTTCTTGACGAAGTCGGCGTTGTCGGGAAGCTTCTGGTGTGACTTCACCCACGCGAGCAGCTCCTTGGTCGGCTGCCAGACGATGTAGTCGTCCGGTGTGGGCAGGTGATTCTTCTTCAGCGTCCCGTTCGGGATGGTCTTGACGAAGAGGACGACCCTCCAGATGTCGTCCACCGACAGGCGGTCACCGAAATTCTCCATCGCCGTCCCGGGCCAGCCGCGCAGGATGCGGTAGTAGAAGTCGCCGGGCCCGGTATCCCCGCCGCAGCAGGCATCGTCTTTGTCGGTGAAGTCGGCGGGCGGTGGAGACATGAAGCTCGCCGCGGGCCCTTTACCGTCGCCCTTGAGGCCGTGGCAGCCGACGCAGCGCTGCAAGAAGACTTCCTTGCCGCGCAGCAGGTTCTCCTGCGTCACGGGCAACGGGTCGCCAGAGAGCCAGTAGCTCCGGTCGATCTGGGAGAGGTTCGGGGCCTCCTCGAGCTGAGCGCTCGGCGGATGGAGTCCCTTCTCGTTCGCCTCGACGATCGGCTTGTGCGCTCCCTGGAAGCCCAGATAGGGCGGCGGGAAGCCCTGGTTGACGAGCACGACGTGCTTCGCGTAGAGCTGTCCCGCGTAACGCAGGAGACCCGATTTGCCGCTCCGCTGCTCGACGTAGCTGACGAGCTGGTCGACCTGCTTGTCCGAGAAGAGCGACTTCATGTCCGGCATCAGCGACATCGGGTCGACGAAACGCGGGTCGTAGAAATGCGCGCGCTGCCAGTCGTCGGGATGCCAGCCCGATTCCTGAGAGAGGTCCGGGCCAGTTCGCTCGGTTCCGAGCAGGTTCGGCGACTGGTCGGTTCCCCAGAAGTCCCCCGGCTGCGAGACCTTGGGATAGAGGAAGTAGAGAGACTGGCGAACGTCTTGCGGCCGCGTGTAGCCGGAGTGGCACACGTAGCAACCGTTTTGCGCGAAGAGCGCGCGTCCCTTGAGTGCGGCATTCGAGAGTGGCGCCCAGTCCGTGGAAGGAGGCGGATCGAAGGTGTGAATCGGAAGCCAGACGACGATCGCGACGACCACGAAGAACGCGATCAGGCCGCCGACGCCCGCGAGGAGCGGAGTGATCAGCATCCGCTCCCTCGGATGCCGAACCCATCCGCTCGGAAGGGACGGCCGGCCGTCGCCTCCGCGGTCGTCGGGCGGGGGCGGCATGCTGCTCATTGGGCAACCTCTGCCCAATGAGCCGGGGAGGGGTACTGGCCGGGGGAACCGGGAGGTTCCCCCGGACGTACATCAAAGAAGGGGGCTCGCGGGGGGAGCATGGTTTCCCCCGCGGGAGCGAGCTCAAGGCGAGCGACGCTCACGACGCCACCGGCGGGGGCGCGATCGCCTCAGCCACAGCGAACGTCTCCCGTCGTCTCCGCTCAGCGGTGTTCGTGAAGATCGTCATGCCGACGTTGACGATCTGGATGATCCCGGAGACGACGATCATCGCGCCGAAGATCCCGCGCGCGATGTAGTAGGCGTGCAGCTGGTTCAGCACGTTCACCTCCGGGATCCCGTCCTGCCAACTGAACCCCTGCTGGAAACCAGCGAGCGTCAGCACGCTGAAGAAACCCGTGAACCCGACGGTGACGAGCCAGTACATCCATTCGCTCAGGCTCCGGCTCCATAAGGGCTTGCCCCAGATCTGCGCGACCATGTAGTCGATCACGCCCATGCCGAGGATGGTGAACGCGCCGAGGAGGGCTAAGTGCGCGTGTGCGACGACGAAGTTCGTGAAGTGCGTCAGCTTGTTGAACGGCTGCAGCGCCTCGAACGCACCCTGGATGTTGACGAGGAAATAGAAGAAGAAGGCGGTGATCGTGAATCGCAGGGGTAAGTTCGTGAAGAACTTGTCCCAGTTCCCCTTCATCGTTCCGAGGATGTTGATCGTGAAGGCGAAGACCGGGACGAGGAGCATCCACGAGGACACCTCGGCGATCGTCTTGAGCCAGGAAGGCGTCGGCGACTGGAGGATGTGGTGGTCGCCGACGCCGGTGTAGAAGAACGCCATCCCCCAGAAGCTGATGAGTGACAGCGTGTAGCTGTAGAGCGGCGTGTTCGTGACGCGTGGGACGATGTAATAGGTCAGCGCCAGGAGCATCGGCGTCAGCCAGAGCCCGAAGAGGTTGTGGGCGTACCACCAGTTGAGAATCGCGTCCGAGAGGCTCGAGTCGAGCGCGCCGGAGGGCGCTCCCCAGACGTGGCCCGGGTGCCAGATCACGTTTCCGATCGCGTAGTCAGCCGCGAGCCAGAGCGGGCTCGCGATGAAGAACCACACTGACACGTAGATCGGTCTGACCGTGCGCGTGGCGACGGTCGCCAGAATGTTGACGATGTTCAGCGACCAGATAACGAGCAGCGCGATGTCGACCGGCCAGATGAACTCGCCGTATTCCCTGCCCTGGCTGTGGCCGGTCAGCAGGAAAATCACCCCGCTGAGGTACATGAGGTTCCAGGCCCAGGCACAGATGATTCCGAGGCGTTCGCTCCACATGCCCCGGGTGCCGACGAGCCGCGGCAGCATGTAGAAGAGCGCCCCGAAGTACATCATCGTGAGCCAGGCGAGAATCACGCCGTTGACGTGAGACGGGCGGATTCGGCTGAACGACAGGAACGAGATGCCGCCGAACGCCTCCGGTGTGACGAACTCCGTCGCAAGCACGAGCCCGAACAGGTCGACGATGGTCAACCAGACGATCGACGACAGGATCCAGTGGCGCGCCGCGCCGTCGGGGAAGGGGGAAGGGCGTCGTGCCCTGGACGTCAGAGGCGCAGGCGCCTCGGCGGTCACGATACCGGGCTCGACGCGGCGCGCAGACTCGGTCGTGCGGTCCACCATTTCGCGACGCGGAAGGTATGTCTTCCCGGACCGGCTCTACAGAAAGATGACGGGATTGTCATCCAGCAGTCATCTGTGCGTCATCTCGTTTATGGTCATCGACGCAGGCATGCGGATCCTTGTCATCGAGGACGAACCCCGGATTCTCGGGTTTCTCGCGCGAGGGCTCGAGGCCGAAGGCTTTGCCGTCGACGCTGCACGCAACGGTGCCGAAGGTCTCAAGCGCGCGCGACGCGACACGTACGACCTCGTCCTCCTCGACTTGCTTCTACCGGGCCTGGACGGACTGACCGTCCTGCGCGAGCTCAACAGTGCGCTCCCCGAGCTCCCCGTCGTGATCGTCTCGGCTCGTTCCGACCTCCCGACGAAGCTCCAGGGTTTCGGGCTCGGCGCCGCCGACTACCTGAGCAAGCCGTTCTCGTTCGACGAGCTGATCGCGCGGATTCGCGTCCAGCTCCGGAAGGCGCATCGAGACGACAACGGGCACGTCCTGCGCGCCGGGACGCTCCTGCTCGACCTCGCACGGCGTGAAGCGCGTGTTGGTTCGCTGACGGCACAGTTGTCCGATCGCGAGTTTCGCGTCCTGCATCATCTGGTCGAGCATCCGGGCGAGGTGGTGAGCCGGGAGCGCCTCCTGTCGGAGGTCTGGGGTTATCACTTCGACCCAGGCTCGAACGTCGTCGACGTTTGCATCCGGCGGCTACGCAAGAAACTCGGTGCCGACGCTCCGATCGAGACCATTCGCCATGCGGGCTATCGACTTACTGCGGCGTAACTGGCCCGAGGCAGCCTGGGCTGCGTTCGCGATTGCGAACTTCGTCGCCATGAGCTTCTGGCCGAGCTGGGAGACGATCCCGTTCCACTTTGTCTGGATCAGCCTGACACTGTTGTATGGCTTCAGGATCTGGCCCGTGGCGACGACCTACCTGACGCTCGCGGCCGTCGTAACCGTGACCGGCGGCCTGATCTTGAGAGACGCCTTCTCGGGGGAACAGCTCTGGGGCGAGCTGTTCGAGGTCCCGCTGATGTCCGCGATGTTCCTGGCCATGGTGTGGCACGCACGGCGACGGCAGGAGGCTCTGGGAACGGTGCGGCGCCAGGCCACGCAGCGCGCGTCGCTCCTGCAGCGGCAGGAGCGTTTCCTCCACGACGCCTCGCACGAGCTGCGTACGCCGGTAACGATCGCACGTGGGCATCTCGAGGTCCTGCGGCGCACGAACGACGATACGGCCCCCGAGATCGACGTCGCGCTCGACGAGCTTGGTCGGATCGAGCAGATCCTGGAACGGTTGCTGTTTCTGGCGAAGGCCGACCAGCCGGACTTCGTCGTCCTGGAGCCGCTCGACCTCGAGCCGTTCCTGGAAGCCGTCTTCATGCGCTGGTCCGAAGTTGCGCCTCGAGCTTGGAGACTCGGCGCGCTCGCGTCCGGAGTGCTGACGGTCGACCAAGAGGCACTTCGCTGCGCGCTCGATGCGCTGCTGGAGAATGCGGTCAAATACAGCGATCGCGGAGATTCGATCGTGGTCAGGTCGCGGTCGATCAGCGGTGAGGTCGTGATCGAGGTCGAGGACTCGGGTTGCGGGATCGCACCTGATGCGCTTACACACATCTTCGAACGCTTTGCTCGAGCCGATGCCGCGCGCACGCGCGTCCACGGCGGCGTTGGGCTCGGCCTCGCGATCGTCGATGCGATTGCCAAGGCACACGGAGGACGCTGCACGGTCCGCAGCACGCCAACGGGTACAACGTTTGCGCTACGCATGCCGCGGTTCGTGGCCGACGCGGGTGTGACGTCGCGCGCGATGGTGCTGGTCTCCTAGCGGGCTCGAAGTCTTACGAAACTCTTAGGCCCCTCCTCAGGTGCTCTTAGGTCGCGCTCCTAAGGTCGTCGGACAAAGGAGGTGATCGATTTGCACCTATACGGTGACACGCTCAAGAACTACGTTGCACGCGAGCTTCCCTCGCGAAGGCTGGACGAGATCGACGCGCACGTCAGCAACTGTCTGTTCTGCGCTCATGCGCTCGCAGCCGAGACGACTGCGTCGCCGACCTGGGAGCGGCGAGGCTTGCTCGGAAGACTGGTGCGCGCCTAGTCGTGCGCAGGCGCAGGACGCCGACCGGGGATGCGATACCCGTGGTCGTGGCACAGCGACCCGGGCGCGTCCTCGGTCAGAGCATCGCAGTATCCCTTGCCGTATGCAGCGCGCATGAACGCCGCCACGACATCGAGGTTCCAGTCGGTGATCTCACCGGCTTCACGCCAGAGGTCGGTCAGCCGGAGATCGATGTCCAGCTCGAGCAAATCGATACGTGACGGCTTGTTGGCCATGAGTCGAGGGTAGGGAGGGCGTCGGACGTCAGCTCCGCAGCGGCTCGTGGAGTACGCTCGCGAGATGGCTCCTTCGCTTCATTACGGACCAGCTCGCGTGCCGTCCAGGGAGAGTCCAGAAGCGGCGATCTCGGTCCTCCGGGAACGCGGCTACACCGCCTGCGAGATCGACTTCGAGGGCAAGTTCTGGATGGACTACGACTGGGCGGAGCGGTTCGGCGAGCTCGCGCGCGAGGCCGACATCGTCCTCTCCGTCCACGCGCCGATCGCCGGCTTCATGGGTCATGCCGAGCGCGGGAAGAAGCTGAACATGGCGGTCGGGATGCTCGACCATTCGGCCGGGATCGCGAAGGCCGCCGGCGCCGAAGTGGTCGTGTTCCACCCGGGCTATCTGCTCGGGCGCGAGCGGGACGCTGCTATCGACTCCGTCGTCGAGCAGCTCGGCGAGCTACGCGAACGGCTGGTGCAGAAGGACCGGGCCGTGCCGTTCGGCGTGGAGATCATGGGCCGCGTGCGCGAGCTCGGCACGGCGGAGGACGTCTTCGCGATCTCGGCCCGCTCCGGCTGGGTGCGTCCGGTCCTGGACTTCGCCCACCTGCACGCCGTCACCGACGGCGCGTTCACCGACACGGCGCACTTCGCGGAGGTGCTCGAAGGCGCGGACGCGGTGATGGAGCCCGGGGTGCCGTTCCACATCCACTTCTCCGACATCGCCTACGCGAATCGGAACGAGACGAAGCACCTCCCCTACGGCGAGGGCACGTTGCGCGTCGAGCCGCTCGGCCTCGCGCTCCGCGAGTTCGACCGCCCCGCGACCGTGATCACCGAGTCGCCGGACGAGGTGTCGAACCAGGCGATCCGGGAGGAGCTCTACGCCGCCGTGGGAAGTCGCGCGGCCAAACGAGCCTCGAGCTCGGCGGCGTCGGCCTCACGATCGAGCGCGCGCAGGAAATCCGCGTAGGGCGGCAGCACATCCAGCAGGATCCGGCAGTGCTCGGCGCCGCCGACGATCTCGAGCGCCTCCTTGAAGAGCGTCTCCGCTTCCTCGTGGCGATTCTGCGCGGCCCGGACCTGCGCGAGAGCAACGCGGGTCGTTGCGCGCGAGACGATGTCCTCCGCGCTGACGGTCTCACGCGCGGCGAGCGCGTACTTCTCCGCTTCGTCGAGTCGTCCCTGCTCCAGTAGGAGCTGCGCCAGATACCGCTGGCTCTCGCAGAGCGTCCCTCGCTCCTGCATCGGCGCGAGCAACCGAATCGACTCGCGCAACAGCTTCTCGGCTTTCGCCGGATTGCCCGTTTCCCACGCGACGATCCCGAGCTGCCTCGAGGTCCAGGCGATCTCCGAGACCGACGCGGCCTCGCGGTAGAGGTCAAGCGCCTTGGTGAGCCAGCCCTCGGCTTGTTCGTGGTCGCCGCGCACGCGCAGCAAGGTGCCCTTCGACTGCGCGGCGCTCGCGCGCGCAACGATGCTGCCGCTGTGCTCGGCTAGCTCGACCGCACGGTCGATCAGTGGCTCGGCCTTGTCCTCCTCCATCCGTTGGATGTGGATTCCGGCGAGCTGGAGCGCGGCTCGTGCCTCGTGATCTTTGCGCCCGGCGGCCTGAGCTGCCTCGAGCGCTTCCTGCTCGAACTCCTCCGCCTCGCCGAGCCGACCGATCCAGCGCGCAATCCGCGCGCGCCGGTCAAGCGCCGTGAAGCGTCCCTCGTGGTCGTCCGGCTCGACGACTTCGAGCGCCGTGTCGGCGAGCTCGACAGCACGACCGTACTCGCCGTCGAGGGCCGCGACGGCCTCGGAGAGCGCTGTGAGGGCGCGGCTCTGGATATCCCGAGCTCCGGCCGCTGCCGCCTCCTCCTCCACGACGCTCATCTCGTCCCGCACGACGGGCAGATCGCCGAGCTGCGACGCCGCCCGCGCAGCGAGGAAGCGCCGCTGCAGGGTCGGTTCGAGCTCGACCGCCCGAAGGAGAAGCTTGCGTGCCGACTGGTTGGACTCCCGCGACAACGCCCGCCTGCCGGCAGCTTCCAATGCCTTCGCCGCGGTGCGCGCCAGCTCCTCCGGAGGACGCCCCTCGAGCTCGGCATAGAGCGTGCAGGCCTGGTCGAGGTGATAGGCGCGGATCTCGAGCAGTTCCTTGTCAGCACGTTGACGCAGCCACTCGGCGAACCGCGTGTGGTATTCGGCTCGGCCCGTTTTCGAGAGACCGCTGTAGGCGACCTCGCGGATCAAGACGTGCTTGAAGCGATACGCGGACTCGCCGCTGATCGTCGAACGCTCCTCACGCGTCAGGAAGTCGCGGAGCAGGAGATCGTCGAGCATGTCCTCGAGCTCGTCGGAGTCGTACTCCGGCGAGAGGTGGTCGATCGCGCCGGCCCAGAACGTCCGACCGATCACCGAGCCGCGCTGGAGCACGATCTTCGCCCCTGCCGGCAGGCGGTCGATGCGGGCGGCGATCATCGCCTGCAGCGAGTCCGGAATGCGGTCGCCGCCGTCTGCGCCTTGCTCCAGGATCATCCGCACGGTCTCCTCGACGAACAGCGGGTTCCCTTCGGTCTTGTCCAGGAGCCGCTCGCGCACGTGCTCTGACATGTGATGTTCCTTCAAGAGCGCGCCGGCGAGCGCCTCGCTGTCCTCCCGGCCGAGCGGCTCGAGCTCGATCGCGGTCGAGCGGACACGCCCTCCTCCCCAACCCGGCCGCACGTCGAGCAACTCGGGGCGAGCGAGACACAGGATCAGCAGTGCCCGCTCCCGCACCCACTGCGCGAGATGGTCGATCAGCTCCAGCAGGGGCTCTTCCGCCCAGTGGATGTCCTCGAAGACCATGATCAGCGGCTGGACGTCCGCAAGCTCATCGGCGAACTCGCGTGCGGCCCACGCGATCTCGGGCTGTCCGCGCTCGCCTTCGACCGCCTCCATCACGCCGGAGGCCAGGCCGAGGAGCTCCGCGATCGCCTCGTCACCGCAGCACTCGATCAGCTTCTGCTTCGCCGTCTCCATCGGGTCGTCGTCCGTGATGCCCGCTGCCGCCTTGACCATCTCGGCCAACGGCCAGTACGTGACGCCCTCGCCATACGGCAGCGCCCGGCCGGACAGAATCGTCGCGCCCTCGACGCCCGCAAGGAACTCCCGAATCAGCCGGCTCTTGCCGACGCCAGGCTCGCCGTAGACCGTAAAAACGTGGGGACGGCGGTCGCGCACGGTTCGCGCAAACGTGTTCTCGAGGAGCTCGAGCTCCGACTCGCGTCCGAAGAACGGCGCGGAGATCTTTGGGAGCCCCGGGAGGCCGTCGAGTGCGGCCAGCGCGCGGTACGCCGGAATCGGCTTGCGAAACCCACGCAGCTCGAGTGGGCCCGCTTCCTCGACTTCGATTGCTCCCTGCGTCAGGCGGTAGGCCGCGTCGCCCACCAGGATCTCGCCTGGCGCAGCTGCCTGCTGGAGGCGCGCTGCGACGTTGACCGCCTCGCCCGTCGCGAAGGTCGAATCGGTCTCGTCGACCACGACCTCTCCGGCCTCGATGCCGACCCGTGCCTGGAGCCCGAGCTCCTCGACGAGGTCGAGGATCCCGAGTCCGGCGCGCACGGCCCGTTCGGCGTCGTCCTCGTGGGCGAGCGGGATGCCGAAGGCCGCCATCACGGCGTCCCCGGCGAACTTCTCGACCGTGCCGCCGTGCGTCTCGATGCAGCGGGAGACGCTGTCGAAGAAGCCGGTCACGCGCCGGCGCGTGACTTCGGGATCCTGCCCAGCGACGAATTCGGTTGACGCGACCAGGTCGGCGAACAGCACTGTGGCGAGCTTCCGCTCCATGACCGAATTCTAGGTGTGGGGCCCGGATTACCGAGGCCACACGCCAGGAAGCGCTGCAGGTTTGTGGCATCGCACGATCGGGCCCTGATCTGCGCTTGCAGGGGACACAACGGAGGAGGGCCGCCCGATCCGCGGCCCTCCTCCTGCCCTCGGTACATCAATGAGCCCGGCGCCGGCTTAGGAGCGATCCTCGAGCCTCGATGCGCGACGCGATGCTCGGCGGTACCTGCACGAACTCGTTACCGCGCCAGAGCACATTCGTGCTCTTCGAGTACTCGAGTGTTGCGGCGCTCGTGCTCCAAGGCGAAGGATTGCGCGTCTTCATGACAATGCGCTCCCAGTCTGGTTTGTCCGGAAACGTTTCGGCCTTCCCTTTGACCGCGAAGAGCCGGACGTAGGAAGCCGGGTCGCGCACCGCCTTGCCGCCGATCGTGACCGACGAGATGTGGGGAGTGGGATGCGGAGACAGTGCGCTGCTGACACGCTTCACGACCCTGCTCACAGCATCAGGCCGCACCCAACTCCAGGAGTCGGGGCCGATCATCACCGCAGCGACACGCTTTGAGGGCACGTAGTACTGCACGAAGCCCGGGGCCCTGCCCCGATCGCCTCTCACCCAGTACTCGAGCCGAAAAAAAGGCGCGGGGGCAGGTGTCGACACGCGGGCCACCTGGCGTTGTGCTTCGATGCTCCGAAGCAGCGTTATGAGAACGGCCTGATCCGTCACCGAGATACAGCGAGACGCGCCGCAGACCTTGAACGCCGACAGCTCCTTCGCCTGAGCCGGCGAGGCCCAGGCGAGCGTGGCGAACCCGAGGAGTGCGGCGGCACCGAATCTCGCCTTCATGCCGATCCGTACACCGGTCGGCCCGACCGGGTTCCCGGGTGCCACTAGCATCCGGCCAGTGCTCGACCCCAAGGTGTTCAAGGCGTACGACGTCCGCGGGATCTATCCGGCCGAGCTCGACGAGGCCGGCGCGTACGCGATCGGACGTGCGTACGTCGAGGAGTTCGAGCCGCGGACGATCGCCGTCGGCCGCGACATGAGGCTGTCCTCGCCGGCGATAGCGGAAGCGGTGATGCGCGGCGGAGCGGATGCCGGCGCCGATGTCTCCGACCTCGGGCTCGTCGGCACCGAGATGGTCTATTTCGCCGTCGGCCAGCTCAACCTCGAAGGTGGCGTGATGGTGACGGCGTCCCACAACCCGAAGGAGTACACCGGGATGAAGATCGTCCGGCGCGGCGCGTTGCCGGTTGGTGGCGACTCGGGCTTGCTGGAGATCCGCACGCGCGCGCTGTCGCTCGGAGATTCAACGTCAACCCAAACTCCGGGACAGGTCCATCAGAAGGACATCTGGCCGCGCTGGGTCGACGCCGTGCTGTCCTTCATCGACGTGGAGGCGGTAAACCCCCTCCGGGTCGTGATCGACGCGGCGAACGGCATGGCCGGCGTAATGCTGCCGCCGGTCCTCCGGCGCCTGCCGATCACGGCCGTGCCGTACTTCTTCGAGCCCGACGGCACCTTCCCGAACCACGAGCCGAATCCGCTGCTGCCTGAGAACCGCGAGTTCATCGTCAACAAGGTGACCGACGAGGCGGCCGACCTCGGTGTCGCCTTCGACGGGGATGCCGACCGCTGCTTCTTCGTCGACGACACGGGCGAGTTCGTTCCGGGCGACTTCGTGACGGCACTGCTCGCCGAGGCGATCCTCGAGCGAGAGCCCGGCGCCAAGATCCTCTATGACGTCCGCGCGAGCTGGGCCGTCCCCGAGACGATCAAACGAGCGGGTGGAACTCCGCTCGTCAATCGCGTAGGGCATGCGTTCTTCAAGCACCGGATGCGCGAGGAAGGGGCGGCGTTCGGCGGCGAAGTGTCCGGTCATTACTACTTTCGCGACTTCTCTCAGGCGGATTCTGGCGTGATCCCCTTCCTGCTCATGCTCGAGCTCGTCTCCCGGCGAGGTCAGAAGCTCTCCGAGATCCTGGCGCCCTACCGGGAGCGCTACTTCATCACGGGCGAGCTCAACACGCCCGTGCCGGACGTGGCGCTCAAGCTCCAGGAACTGAAGGAGCGTTTCGGCTCGGAGGGGAGCGTGTCGCACCTCGACGGACTTTCCGTCGACGCCGAGGATTGGCACATGAACGTCCGGCCTTCGAACACCGAGCCGCTCCTGCGCCTCAATCTGGAGGCGCTGTCACCGGATGTCATGGAGCGTAAGCGTGACGAAGTGCTCGACGTGATCCGCAAGTGAAGGAGAAGCCGCCGTTCAAGTTCAGCGCGCAGACGCGCGTCGGCTTCTCTGACACGGACGCGCAAGGCATCGTCTATTACGGCCGGTACCTCCCCTACTTCGACCTCGCGCGGGTCGAGTACCACCGGAACCTCGGCCTGCTCGGAATGGACATCGGTGCGGAGGGACAGGAGTTCGTCATGCGCGCCGTCGCGGTCGGATACCACGCGCCTGCCGTCTTCGACGATCTGATCGACGTGTACGTCCGCATGTCGCGGATCGGCCGGACCAGCGCAACGTACAAACTGGCCGCCTACCGCGAACGGGACGACGTGCTGATGGTGACCGCAACTCAGACGCTCGTCCTCGTCGACCTCGACGGGCGCAAGGCCGTGCCGATCCCGGACTCGTACAAGGAGGCGATTCACGCGTTCGAGGGCGACG
>JBKOWS010000142.1:0-12358 GCA_046724565.1 Actinomycetota bacterium
AATCTTGTCCACCTCGCTCGCCAGCTCCTCCGGGTTCTCGCCGATGATCTCGACCAGGACACGCGCGGCCTCTGCATCGACGTGGACGCCCCGGTCCTTGAACTGCGTCCTCACCCAGTCACCGAGCCGGCGTTTGGGAACGTCGTACGTCAGGATCTCGCCCGCCTTCGCGCATGCCTTGGCAAGCGAGGAGTCCTTCTTCAGATCGGAAGCGACGAGCGCCAGGACCGTGTCGGGCGCCGGATCGGCCAGGTATTCGGCGAGCGCCTTCACGTCTGCCGCCTTCCAGCGCTCGACCTCTTCCACGATCACGAGCCGCTGACCGCCGCCGAGCAATCCCATCGAGTTGCAGGCCGCAACCGCATCCACTCCGCTCGCGTCCTCAGCCGAGAGCATTACGACCGCGTCCTCCCCGATCCGACTCCGCAACCGACGAAGGGCACGCTGGATCTTCGGACGGTCGGCGCCCGTGATCAGGTAGACGGGTTTGAGCTCCGTTGCCATTCCGAGGAGCAGCATAGGCGGCGAGGAGGAAGAGTCCCGCGAGTAACAAGAGCAAGCTTCGCGTCGAGCTGATCTGCGCGATGGGCAGACCGCCGATCAGCCGGGCGACGAGCACGAGGTAGGCAGCGCACCAGCCATTCAGCCACGCAAGCGCTGCCGCGGCTGCCGGCGAGAGCGGCGCGACGGCCGCGGCGCCGAGAGCGAGGCCGAGTAGCGGCATCACGACCGGCGCCGCGAGCGCATTCGCCGGAACGGTCAGGAGCTGCAGCGTGTGGAACTGGAACCAGGCGATCGGCGCCGTCGCCAGTCCGCAAGCGGCCGACACCGCGACGACGGGCCGCAGCGACTTGCCCAGCGGATACCCATGCAGCACACGGTCGAACCGGGGGACGAGTAGGAAGATGGCGGTCACCGCCGCGAAGGAGAGTTGAAAGCCGGCATCGAGCAGCGAGTACGGGTTCCAGCCCAGCAGAACGATCGCGCCGAGCAACAGCAGATGCCAGCGGTCCGCGGCGCGCGCAGTGAGCCACGCCAAGGAGCCGAGCGCTCCTGCGACGCCCGCGCGGACGACGGACGGTTGCGCCCCGACCGCGAGCACGTACGCGAGGATCGCCGCGAGCGCACCCACCTCTGCGGCGAGGCGCGGGACACCGACCAGCCAGGCGAGCAGGAGCGTGCTGCCCGCAACGAGCGCGACGTTCTGGCCGGAAACGGCCAGCAGGTGGTAGAGGCCGGCGGCCCGGAATCGTCGGCGCAGCTCGTCCGAGAGCCCGTTGTCCTCACCTAGTACGACGCCCTCGACGACAGCCGCGCGCGTGCCGTCCAGCCCAAGCGCCACCGACTTCAGCAGGCGCCGGCGCACCGCGTCCGCGACGCCGGCGAGCCCGCCTCGCCGGGCCACCTCCCGCCAGTGGTGGATGCGCAGCACGACGTGCACGCCGTGCCGGCGCAACCATGTGCGCTCGTCGAAGCCGTTCTTCGGCCCACGGGGCTCTGTCACCTGCGCGACCGTGTCGAGGATCGCGCCCTGTGGAGGAGCTCGCCCCAACGGAAGGCGCAGCAGCACCGGCTCGCGCAGGACGAGCTCGCCGTAGCGAACGGCAAGTGCAGGCGCGCGCACGTCGTAGCGGCCGTGGCGCGCGGGCCCGGTCACGATCACGCGCGCCCGCGCTGCTGTTTCCAGCTCGGACCGCAGCGGGCTGCGGTCGATCGCGTGCAAGCGCGCGCTTCCCCACCACCAGCCGCACAAAAGGAGCGACAGGAGGAGCAATCCGAGACGGCGCGGCTGGTCGACGAGGACCGCGACCGCGGCCGCAAGGGCGGAGAGAACGAGAACGTATGCGGTTTGGGCTCTCACCGCATTCGCAGCGGCGAGCCCGACGCACAGGGAGCCGGCCAGGACCTGGGGGAAGCGCCGAAGCGCGAACCCGTTCACGGCGCCACGAGATCCCTCAGCTGCTCGAGCCGTGCCGGCCCGATACCAGGGACCGCGTCGAGCTCGTCGACAGAGCCGAACGCGCCGTGCTCTTGCCGGTAATCGAGGATCTTCTGGGCCGTCACCGGCCCGATGCCGGGCAGCGCGTCGAGTTGCTCCATCGTGGCGCTGTTCAGATGCACGGGACCGCCGGCCGCCGAGGCGCCACCGCCCGCCGCGACCGCAGCACCGCCGACGCTGCGACGCGGCACGACGATCTGCTCGCCGTCGGAGACGCGGGCCGCGAGGTTGACCAGCTCCAGTTGCGCGCGCCTCGTCGCCCCGCCGGCACGCGCGACTGCAGTCGCGACCCGCGAGCCCTCCCGCAGGCGGTAGAGACCCGGTCGCCCGACGGCGCCGACGACGTTGACGAAGATCGTCGCGTGGGCAGCCGTGGTGGCAGGCGCAGCGATGCGCACCGGCGGCGGCACCCTGGACGCCTGCGAGCGCAAGAGGAGCCTGCCACCAAGAGCGAGCAGGAGCACTACGACGATCCCACCGACGAGAACGCGACGGCGGTCGAAGGCGAGCTCGGGCATGTCGTCGATCGTGACAACAGATCTGCCACGAATCCGTCACGGCTCCGCGCCGAGAGCGTGTCGAAGGACTAGCCGATGACCAGGTTGACGAGCTTCCGAGGCACGACGATGGTCTGCCGGATCTCGCCGCCGTTCAGATGCGCCTGGACCTTCGGCGACTCCTTCGCACGAGCAACCAGTTCCTCGTCCGGCAGGTCGGCCGGCACCCGGAGACGATCTCGGACCTTGCCGTTCACCTGCACGACGAGCTCGAACGTGGCCTCTTCGAGCAGAGCCGGATTCGCCTGCGGCCAGGGCGTCTCCCACAGACGCTCGTGTCCGAGCCGCTCCCACAATTCCTCGGCGATATGCGGTGCGTACGGCTGGATCAGCGACACCGCTGTCTCGGCGGCGAAGCGGGCGGCGGGATCGCCCGGAGCACGCGCGATGGCGTTCACCAGCTCCATGACCGCCGAGATCGGCGTGTTCAGCACAAACCGGCGGCCGATGTCATCGGTGACTCGCGCAATCGACTGGTGAGCCTTGCGGGCGAGCGGCGTCGTCGCATCCGGGTCGCCCGGGACCTCCGCGGCTTCGAGCGTGACCCGCCAGAGCTTGTGCAGGAATCGAACGACGCCTTCCATGCCTTGTTCGTGCCACTCGGCGTCCTGGTCGACCGGCCCCAGGAAGGGAGGCCACAACCGCGTCGCGTCCGCCCCGTAGCGGTCGATGAACGCGCCCGGATCGACCACGTTTCCCTTGGACTTCGACATCTTCGCCCCGTCGCGGTAGACCATGCCCTGCGTGAACAGCCGGGCGAAGGGCTCGCGGAAGCCGACCAATCCGATGTCGTTCAGCACCTTGACGAAGAAGCGTGCGTAGAGCAGATGCAAGATCGCGTGCTCGATTCCGCCGATGTACTGATCGATCGGCAGCCAGTAGTCGACGATCTCGCGCTCGAACGGTGCCCGGTCGTTGCGGGCGTCGCAGTACCGCATGAAGTACCAGGAGGAGTCGACGAACGTGTCCATCGTGTCGGTCTCCCGGCGAGCCGGGCCGCCGCAGCGCGGGCACTCGACATTGACCCAGTCCTCGGCGGTCGCGAGAGGCGCCTTGCCCTTCGGCAGGTAGTCGTCAATCTCCGGCAGCAGCACCGGGAGCTGGTCCTCCGGAACCGGAACGACTCCGCACTCGTCGCAGTGGATGATCGGAATCGGACAGCCCCAGTAACGCTGGCGTGACAGGAGCCAGTCACGGAGCCTGTACCTGACCGATGGGCGCGAAGCGTTCTTGCTCTCCAGCCAGTCGACGATCGCGCGCCTGGCCTCCGGGCTCGACATGCCGGAGAACGGGTCGGAATTGATGAGCTGCTCGTCGTCGGTGTGCGCGGTGAAGGCGCCCTCCTCGGGCGCGGCGCCGCCGGCGGGGACGACCACGGGCACGATCGGCAGGCCGTAGCGCTGCGCAAACGCGAAATCGCGCTCGTCGTGAGCCGGCACGGCCATGATCGCGCCGGTCCCGTACTCCATCAGGACGTAGTCCGCGACCCAGACCGGAATCCGGGCGTCGTTGACCGAGTTGATGACGAATCGGCCGGTCGGCACGCCGTCCTTCTCCTTCGTCTCGCGCTCGACCTCCGACCGTGCCGACGCGTGGCGCACGTAGTCCAGCACCTCGCCCTCGTGCTCGGTGCCCGCAACGAGCTGCGGGATGAGCGGATGCTCCGGGGCGAGCACGAAAAACGTCGCGCCGAACAGCGTGTCGGGACGCGTGGTGAAGATCGGAATGTCGATGTCCTCGCCCTCGACGCGGAAAAGCACGTCGGCACCCTCGGAGCGGCCGATCCAGTTCCGCTGCATCGTCAGGACGCGCTCGGGCCACCACTCCAGGGTGTCCATCTCGTCGAGGAGGGCGTCGGCGTACGCCGTGATCCGGAAGAGCCACTGCTCGAGGTTCCTCGACTCGACCTCCGCCCCGCAGCGCTCGCAGCGCCCGTTGACCACCTGCTCGTTGGCCAGGACGGTCTGGTCGACCGGGCACCACTTGACGGGCACTTCCTTGCGGTAGGCGTAGCCGTTCTCGAAGAACTTCAGGAACAGCCACTGAGTCCAGCGGTAGTACTCCGGCTCGTGGGTGGCGAGCACGCGGTCCCAGTCGAAGGCCCAGCCGATTCGCTCCATCTGCGCGCGGATCGCCGCGATGTTCTGCTCCGTGAGCTCGCGGGGATGCCTGTGCTCCCTGATGGCGGCGTTCTCCGCGGGCAGCCCGAACGAGTCGAATCCCATCGGGCGCAGGACCTGGAAGCCGTGGCGGCGCCGGAAGTGGGCGACGACCTCGCCCAACATGTAGTTCCGGACGTGCCCCATGTGGAGCTCGCCCGAGGGGTACGGCAGCATCTCGAGGACGTACGTCTTGTCGCCCGCTTCCGCCCCGGGCTCGGGGTTCGGCACGTTGAAAGCGCGGGTCTCGGACCAGATCCGCTGCCACTTCGGCTCGATTGTCTTCGGGTCGTATCTCTCCATCAGCGTCCTCAGAAACGAAAAAGCCTCTCATCTGAGAGGCCGCGGGGAGTCGACACGGCTTTCGCCGCAGTGGCTCCCTTCCCTACAGAAGCAGGTCTTTCATTGCAATGGAATGTACCAGCGAGGGAAGATTGTCGCCATGAGCGACTACACGCACATCAATCTCAGAGAGGACGTCGACGACCAGGCGCCCAACTTCGGCCTCTCACCCCACCTCGAGACGAGAATGGCCCGCGTCCCGCTCGAGATGGAGAACGCCGGACTGACCTACTTACGGCTCGAGCCCGGCTTCCGCATCCCCTTCGGGCACAAGCACAAGAACCAGGAAGAGGTCTACGTGCTCGTCAGCGGCAACGCCCGCATCAAGATCGAGGACGAGGTCCGCGAGATGAAGCAGTGGGATGCTGTGCGCCTGCACCGCAACACCGTTCGCAGCTTCGAGGCCGGTGACCAGGGCGCGGAGTTCATCGCCATCGGCGCCCCGAACACCGGGCCGGGCGACGCGGAGGTGATTCAGGATTGGTGGAGCGACTAGCGCGCAACTCCTAGATCTCTTCCCGGATACGGCTGCCGTCGAAGACGGCGAGCTCGAGATCGGCGGCGTCCGCGCCTCGGCGCTAGCGCGCGAGTTCGCCACCCCGCTCGTCGTCTACTGCCGCGAGACCGTTCTCGCGCACGCGCGCGCATACGCTCGGGTGGACCCCGACGCGCTGATCGTCTACGGGACGAAGGCGTTTCCAAACGTCGCTCTGATGCGTCTGCTGGCAGCAGACGGGCTCGGCGCCGACGTCTCCACAAGCGGCGAGCTCGAGTTCGCGCTCCGCGCCGGTGTTCCCGGCGACAGGCTGGTCTTCCACGGCAACAACAAGTCGGACGAGGAGCTGCGCGCTGCCGCGACCGCCGGGGCGCTCGTCGTCCTCGACTCGCTCGAGGAGGTAGGCCGCGCGAAAGCGGCCGGCGTGCGGACCGTTCTCGTCCGCCTTACCCCGGGCATCGAGGCGGACACCCACCACGCGATCCGCACGGCCCACGTCGAGTCGAAGTTCGGCCTCGGCGCCGACGACGCCGTCGCGGCGGTGCGCGACGCGACCCGGGAGGGTCTCGACGTGGCAGGACTGCACGTGCACATCGGCTCGCAGCTGACGCGGACGTCCGAGAGCTTGCTGGCGGTGGAGCGGCTCGTCGACGTCGCAGAGCAGTGCCAAGACGAGCTCGGCTGGACACCAAGGGTCTTCAACCTCGGTGGCGGGCTCGCCGTGCAGTACTCGCTCGGCGCTGCCATTCCGGAGCCGGGCTCGTTCGCTGGAGAGCTCGTCACGCATCTTCGTGCGCAATGGCCGGACCCGGCGCGGCTGATTCTCGAGCCGGGACGTTCGCTGGTCGGGCAAGCGGGTGTGACGCTCTACGAAGTCGGCGTCGTGAAGCGAACCGGCGGAGTGACGTACGCAGCGATCGACGGCGGGATGTCCGACAACCCGCGCCCACAGCTGTACGGAGCGCGCTACGAGGCGTTGCTCGCGAACAGAGCCGACGAGCCAAGCGCCGGCACGTTTCGGATCGCCGGCAAGCACTGCGAGTCCGGTGACGTTCTCATTCAGGCGGTCGAGCTTCCCGAGCCGCGACGCGGCGACCTGCTCGCGGTCCCCGCGACGGGGGCGTACACGCTGGCGATGGCGTCCAACTACAACGGCCTTCCGCGTCCGGCCGCAGTCCTCGTCGCCGACGGAAACGCCGAGCTCATCCGCCGCCGCGAGTCCTTGGACGACCTGCTGCAGTCCGAACGGCTGGGGTCTGACCCCTAGGAACGGCTGGGGTCTGACCCCTAGGGGTCAGACCCCGGATTTTCCCGCTGGTCGCCATCGACCTCGGCGCTGATGCGAAATCGAGCCGGCGTGACTCGACATTCGAGAGGGTTACTAGTCGGACGCAATCTCCGCGAATGCCGGCTTTGCCGGCGTTCGCCACAACCGCCCTCCGTCAGGAGGGACGCCGGTCAGGAGCGGCAAATCCGCGCTAGGCGAACCCCGGTCGGACGAGGCGGGGCGGTGCCGTGAGCCGGGCATCTTTGACCGGCGGGTTCAACGGCTCGGCGAGCGGAGGCGCGCCGAAGGACGCGCGTTGCCGCTCGGCCGGTGCGTCACCGTAGAGCGTCGTCCGCTGACGAGGAGTGCGCCCGTGCGAGCGGATCAGCTCCTCCATCGCCTCGGGTGACAGCTCCTGGCCGTGCTGGGCGCCGGCCGAACGCGAGATGGACTCGTTCATCAGCGTCCCGCCGAGATCGTTGACGCCAGCGCGAAGCGCGGCACCGACACCTTCGACGCCGAGCTTGACCCACGACGCCTGGATGTTCGTGATCCACGGATGCAGCGCGAGGCGCGCCACGGCATGCACGAGGAGCGTCTCGCCGAAGGTCGGCCCGGAGCGTGCCTGTCCCCGAAGCCACATCGGCGCCTCCATGTGCACGAACGGCAGCGGCACGAACTCGGTGAAGCCGCCGCTGCGTCTCTGTTGCTCGCGCGCGTGAAGCAAATGACGGGCGACGTTGCTTGGTCCCTCGACGTGCCCGAACATCATGGTCACGTTCGACCGCAAGCCGACGCGATGGGCAACGTCGTGCACTTCGAGCCACTGCGCGGTCGTCACCTTGTCCGGACAGATCACGCGACGCACTTCGTCGTCGAGGATCTCGGCTGCGGTTCCTGGCAGCGAGCCGAGCCCCGCCTCGCGTAGAGCGTCGAGGTACGTGCCGAGCGGCAGGCCAAGCGTCGCGGCGCCCTGCCAGATCTCGAGCGCCGAGAACGCGTGCACGTGCAGCCCAGGAACCGCGTCTTTGATCGCCCGCACGACGGACAGGTAGTAGTCCCCGGTGAAGGCGGGATGGATCCCGCCCTGGAGGCAGACCTCCGTCGCACCACGATCCCACGCCTCATGGCAGCGGCGCACGATCTCCTCGTGCGGCACCAGATACGGCGCACCGCGCAGATTTGCCGCGAGCTTGCCTTTCGAGAACGCGCAGAAGCCGCAGCGGAAGTAGCAGACGTTCGTGTACTGGATGTTGCGGGTGACGACATACGTCACCTCGTCGCCGGATACCTCGCGCCGAAGCCGGTCGGCTGCGGCGAAAACGCGGTCGCGCTCGGTGCCCTGCGCGCGCAACAGGCGCACGAGCTCCTCTTCACCGAGGTCGGCTCGCGTGTCGATCGGCAACGCATCGCCCGGCACGAAGGGGATCGGTGCGTCGAGGCCCGGCGACCAATCGTGCTCCCGCGCCAGGCCAAACGAGTCCGACGCGCGCAACACGGCCGGCAGCACCTTCGGATCGACCCACTCTCCCGAGATCCACTCGGGATGGACCGGGAGGCGCGGGGCAAGCTCGAGGCCGCGGCTCTCGGTCGCAGCACGCAGCCGGTCGAGCTCGGGCCAGGGCGCTTCGGGGTTCACGTGGTCGATCGTCACGGGCGACACGCCGCCCCAGTCGTCGATGCCGGCGTCGAGCAGGCGGGGGAAGTCGTCGTACGAGAGGTTCGGCGGAGCCTGCACGTGCGCGTTCGGTCCCAGCACGATTCGTGCGACCGCGATCGTCCAGAGCAGCTCGTCGAGCGGCGGCTCGGGCGACGCGGCCATGCGCGTCCCGCTCTTCGCTCGGAAGTTCTGGACGATCACCTCCTGGACGTGACCATGGCGCTCGGCGAGCTCGCGGATCGCCAACAGCGACTCGATCCGTTCCTCACGGGTCTCGCCAATCCCGATCAGGATTCCGGTCGTGAACGGGACCCGCTCCCGCCCCGCGCGCTCGAGCGTTTCCAGGCGTCGCGCCGGCAGCTTGTCCGGCGAGCCGAAGTGCGGGCCCCCACGTGCCGACAACCGCTCCGTGATCGTCTCGAGCATCAGGCCCATCGACGCGCTGACCCGGCGAAGCTCGCGCAGGTCCCCCTCTTCCATCACGCCCGGATTGAGATGCGGCAGGAGGCCGGTCTCGTCCAGCACGGCCTCCGCTGCTCGCGCGAGGTACTCGAGGGTCGTTCCGCAGCCCAGCTCCGCGAGCTCGTCACGGGCGACGCGATAGCGCAGCTCGGGCTTGTCGCCGAGCGTGAACAACGCCTCGCGGCAGCCGACCGCGGCACCGGCCCGCGCGATTGCAAGCACCTCGTCGATCGTCAGGTACGCGCGCTCCCCGCGGCGCGGCGGCCGAGCGAACGTGCAGTAATGACAGACGTCGCGACAGAGCTTCGTCAGCGGAATGAAGACCTTCGCCGAGTAGGTCACGAGGCGTCCGTGACCCCGATCGCGAAGCGCCCGAGCCTCGGCACACAGATCAGCCAGCGGCCGCTCGAGCAGCTCCATCCGTCGGAGCTTACGTTGCCGGCTTGCGGCTACGGAGACTGTGGATCAGACGAGATCGACCGTCATGATCCCGAGCGCCGTGGCGACCAGGACACACCCCACTCCGGCCATCGCCACCGACCAGCGCCGCACCGGAGACGTCGGCGACGCCAGTGTCGCTGCCCCCGCCAGGCCGAGCGTGGTGCCCGAGAAGGTCTCGACCGCCTGGAAGGCCACTCCCGTCGCCAGCGCACTCCCGAGGCTGACGCCGCTGCCGTGCAACGCGAGGGCGACCGCTCCTGCGCCCGCGCCGAAGTTCCCCGGCGTCAGAGGCAGTGCACCGGCGAGCGCCATCGTCGCCACGAGCACGACCGCGATCCAGACCGGCCTGTGCACTCCGAGCGAAACGGCGATCGCAGCTGCAGCCGCAAGACGCGCGACGAACGCAAGCCCGATCCAGCCGGACAGACGCAGCGCCGCCCGCGGGCAGCGCGAGAAGGCGCGGAAGACTTGCAACAGGCTTCCGAGACGCCCGCCCGCGCGGCCTCCGAGCCGGAGACACAGCAGGACGCCGCCGACGGCGAGGGCGGCGAGGATCGGCGCGGGCCAGAGCGGGATCCTGCTCCAGAGGGCTGCGACCACGATCAGCGCCGCGAGGGCGAATGTTCGCGCAGCGGCGACGAAGCTCGCCACGCCGCCGGCTCGCCAAAATCGATCCTTGCCCTCGAGGGTCTGCGCGAGCAGGCCCATCCGGACCACACCGCCGAGGTGGGCCGGCGCAACTGCATTCACCAGCGAGCCGACGGCGTATCGCGCGGTCACGTCCGTGAAGGTCGCCTTACCGCCGCACGTCCCGAGACCCGCGCGCCACGCCGCCGCGGAGCAAAGAAGGCCGACCCCGAACGCAGCTGCGGCGAGGACGAGCCAGCCGGGCTGGGCCCGGCCGAGGCTGTCGACCGCGTTGACCAGTGTGCCGCGTCCGATCCGCGTCGCTCCGAGCGCGACACCAGCTGCGGTCAGGAGGACGAATCCGGCCGCGTAGGCTCGCGGAGAGCACCAGCCTGTCGGCAGCCGCAGCTCGTCGAGCAGGCCGGCACGTCGTTCCTGAGCGGACACAGTCCTCACCGTATCGGCGCGAGATGAGAAGAGCGTTAAGAATCTGCGCCTCTGTCTGCGTTCATTGCGATCATGTCGGCCGGTGAGAGGCCGACCACCGAGGCGACGTTCCATTGTCCGGCTCGGCCCCGTCCTGCTGCTTACCGTCGTGGCGGCGATCGTCGCGCTCATGTTCTGGAAGCGCGATCAGGCGGAGGGGCAGGCCGACGTCCGCGTCGTCGCCGGGGCGATCCGGATGCCGCTGACCGCCGCTCATCGCGAGCGCCGTGCCCGCGCCACGCGGGTCGACCTCTACGCCTACGACCGGGCGGGGATGATCCAGCCGGTCGCCAGACGGGCGCTGTTCAGGGTCTACGTCCCGAACAGCGCCTCGAACTCGGTCGACGTCATAGACCCGCACACGTTCAAGGTCGTCGACCATTTCGGTGTCGGCTCGCTGCCACAGCACATCACTCCGTCGCACGATCTGCGGACGCTCTACGTGAACAACGACGTCGGCAATTCCCTCACACCGATCAACCCGCTTACGGGCCGGCCGGGGAGCCCCATCCCCGTCGACGATCCGTACAACCTGTACTTCACGCCGAACGGCCGTTACGCGATCGTCGTCGCCGAACGCCTGCACAGGCTCGACTTCCGCTCGGCGCACACGATGAAGCTCGTTCACCAGCTGAGCGTTCCCTGCGCTGGCGTCAACCACCTGGACTTCTCGCCCAACGGCCGGTATGCGATTGCCAGCTGTGAGTTCTCGGGACAGCTGCTCAAGGTGGACGTGCAGCAGTTCCGCGTGCTCGGCGTCAGAACGCTGCCCCGGCGTTTCTCGGTTCCCCAAGACGTGCGCTCGTCCCCCAACGCGAAGGTCTTCTACGTCGCCGATCTCGCTGCGGGGGGCGTCTGGGAAATCGATCCGCAAAGGTTCAAGATCCTCGGGTTCATCCACACGGGCGCCGGCGCGCACGGGCTCGTTGTCAGCCGCAACGGGAAGATGCTCTACGTCGCAAATCGAAACGCAGGGAGTGTGTCCGTCGTCTCGTTCCGGACGCGCAAGGTGATTCGCACCTGGCACATACCGGGAGGCGGCAGCCCCGACATGGGTGATGTCTCTCCCGACGGACGCGTCCTCTGGCTCTCGGGTCGTTACAACGCGGAGGTGTATGCGTTGAACACCAGGACCGGACGTCTCCTTGCTCGCATTCCGGTCGGCGCCAGCCCGCACGGGTTGTGCGTGTGGCCGCAGCCGGGTCGTTACTCCATTGGCCACACAGGCAACATGCGGTAATGGCTGCGACGATCTGGCTGAGGAACCGTGCCGACCTCGTCGTGTCCGCGGCGGGTGCCGCCGTCCTGGCGGGGCTGCTGGTCTGGCTCGGCCCACCCGGAGCGGATCTGGCCGCGCACGTCTACCAGCGCACGCTTTTCCTCGAGCACGGATTCCTGCTCTGGAACAACTTCTGGTACTCCGGCCGCTACAGCTTCGTCACGTACAGCGTCCTGTACTACCCGCTCGCTGCCCTTGTGGGCATCAAGGTGCTTGCGGTCCTCATCGTGGCGCTGTCGGTCGCCTCCTTCGCGGTCCTCGTTCGCAACGAGTGGGGCGAGCAGAGCAAGTGGGCGGTCCGCGCGTTCGCCGTCGTCTGGGCGGGCCTGGTCCTGTCCGCCGCGTATCCCTTCATGCTCGGCGTCGCGCTTGCGCTGCTCGCCCTGTGCTCGCTCCAACGGGGGCGTCGTGCGCTCTTCGCCGTCTGCGGGCTCCTGACTCTCGCCGCGAGCCCACTCGCGTTCCTCCTGTTCGTGGTCGTCCTCGCGGGCGTGGCGCTGGCGCGACGCGGCGACCATGGCCGCTTCCTCCAACCCGCGGTCGCGATCGCCGCAATCGGTGCGCTCGAGTTCCTGCTCAGGCG
>JBKOWS010000159.1:0-4922 GCA_046724565.1 Actinomycetota bacterium
GGCCAGAGGCCGGAGATCCGATCGCTCGGGTCTTTCCCGACGATGCCGGCGGCCACGGCCCTGAAGCCGTTGCGGACCAGGACGTAGTCGATCCGGCTGTAGAAGGGTCCGCCGACCTCGCGCAGATCGTCGCCGTGGCAGCACGTCAGGCCGACATCGTTCGGGTGCGCCTGCGACCAGGCATCCTGAAAGCCCGCCGCGAGCAGGTTGGCGTGCGTCGGCGTCGTTGTTCCGTCCGCGCGGGAGTTGAGGTCGCCGAGGAGCAGGGTCGGCAGCTTGGTCTGGGCGGGACCTGTCGCGAGCTCCTGGCCCTGCGCGACCTGGGACGTGTCGCTGAACGACTCGAGATGCGTCGTGATCACACGGAAGGTGCGGCCGGCGACGGTTGCGTCCGCTGACACCCAGCCCCGTTTCGCGATCACGAAACCGCCGAAGAGCGGAGTCGTCGTCGTGTAGGTCCCGGTGCGAACTCGCCTGATCTTGATCTTCTTGTCGATCCGGACGAGCAGCCCGTCCCGGACGGTCAGGCGAATGTCCATCGTCGGTGGGTTCCCGCTGGGCAGCTCCGCATCGGTCTCGGGACGAATTGCAAGGAATCGGTAGTGCAGCTCGCGCGCGGCCAGCACCTTGCGGAGCTCGCGCGCGTAGTCGAGGGCGACGGCCGTCGCACGCGTCACGGTGAAATCGGCCGGCGTCTGCGTGCGGTACAGCGTGAGCTCCTGAAAGCCGACGAAGTCCGGACGCGTCGCGGCGATGTCGCACGCGATCGCCCTGGCGCGGAGCGGGAAGTTGTTTGCCTGTACGAGGGCCCAGCCCTTCTCGACCGCCGAGAACGCTTCACTGGAGGATTTCGCCTTCACGATCGCATCGAGGTTGGCGCCGAGGTCGAGGTTGCGCGTCATGACCCGGAGCGTCACGGGGGTGCGTCTAGCCTCCCCGCTCGGTGCTGCCCCGAAGGCGATGAGGGCGACGAGGACGACGCCGAAGGCGGCGAGCGCCTTCACGCGAGGAGCGTAGGCACGACGCTCGTCCGTCGCAACTGGCACGATAGGACCGTGGCCAAGTCGCAGCAGAAGAACATCGTCGAACGGCTCGCGAATGCGGGTGAGGAAGCCCTGCAGCGGTTCGGGAACACTCCCGGCGCTGACCGGGTCATGGGAACGCTCGGGTCGCTGCGTGAGCGGGTCGACGACCTGCAGAAGAGCGTGCGCGAGATTCAGCGTCTCGAGAAGCGCCTCACCGCAATCGAGCGACGGCTGGACAAGCTCGAGGGCAAGGGGACAGCAGGCCGAAGCCGAAAGACGTCTGCGGCCCGCAAGACCTCGACGGCTCCGGCTCCCCCGAAGCCTCCGAGCTAGGGCACGCGCACCCGCAGGGCCTGCGGGACGAGCTCGAAGCGCGCCGGCGTCGTGCCCGGCTGCTCACCGTCGAGCTCGACTGGAAGCGGTTCGGGCGCGTCGACGCTGACCGTCGCTCCGCGCAGTAGCTCCGCGCGTGGATGCGGCAGGTGCTTCCCGCGGAACGTCTTCGGGAGCGTCAGGAGGAGATCGCGCTTCGTCAGGTCGCCGATCAAAAGGACGTCGAAGGCGCCGTCCTCGAGATCGGCGTCCGGACAGATCTTCATGCCCCCACCGATGTACGGACCGTTCGAGACGATCACGTCATGCATGCGTCCACGACGCGTCTCGTCGTCCACGGTCACGTCGACCTCGGTGTTGCTCCATCGTGCAAACACGGCGAAGGTGGCCCAGACGTAGGAGACCTTTCCACCGAGCGCCTTGGTGGTGTCGTTCGCCCGTTGCGCGATCGCGCCGCTCATACCGGCGCTGGCGACGTTCGCGAACCAGCTCTGTCCCTCGCCACCCGCCCAGAGCCGGTAGGTCGCGCGGCCGAGGTCGATCGTGCGCGTCCGGCCCGCGAGCGCTGCCCCGATCGCCCCGTCGACATTGCGTGGGATGCCGAGCGAGCGGGCGAAGTCCCAACCGGTTCCGCGGGGAATCAAGGCGATCGCGACGTGGTCGCGTCCTACGATGCCGTTGACGACCTCGCTCACCGATCCATCTCCTCCGACGACGACGAGCAGCTGGGCTCCGGTGTCGACCGCGTTGCGCGCGAGCTCGGTGAGGTCTCCGCGCGCGCTCGAGAGGAAGGCGTCGCCGTTCAGGCCGGCGGCAGCCGCACGATGTGCGATCTCGGGCCACCTACGCCCGGTCGAACCGTTCGCCGACGCGGGGTTGACGAGAAAGACCGTCTCGGTCAGTGGCGTGTGGCCCTACCGGTCACGCGTCTGCGGTCACGGTCGCGAGGGCAACTTGCGTCATGCGGTCGACCGCCGCGCGCAGCTCGTCGTCGGTGATCCGCTTGAACTCGCCCTCGACGACGATGTCGCTGACCGTCAGCAGACAGCCCGCCTGGACGCCGCGCAAGGCACCCACAGTGAACAGCGCCGACGCCTCCATTTCGACCGCCAGCACGCCGCGCTTCGACCAGCGCTCGTACTGGTTCTCGTCCGGGTTGTAGAAGACATCGCTCGAGACGATCGGCCCGACGTGCATCGGCAGGCCGATCTCCTTGGCCGCGTGAACGGCGCCGTGAATCAGGTCCCAGTGCGCGGTCGGACAATGCGGCTCAAAGCCGACGAGGTGGTCGGCGGTGCGATCGTCGGCGACTGCCGTCAGTGCGACGATCAGGTCGCCCAGCTCGTGATCTGCCTGCAGACCACCGCAGGTGCCGACGCGAAGGAGCTTCTTCACTCCGAGCTGAATGAGCTCCTCGAAGACGATCGTCGCACCCGGGCAGCCCATCCCGGTCCCCTGCACCGAGACCGGCTTGCCTTCGTAGGTGCCGGAATAGCCCAGCAGGCCGCGTTCGGAGTTCCGCTGCACCACGTCGTCCAAATACGTCTCGGCGATGTACTTGGCCCGGAGAGGGTCGCCGGGAAGAAGACATGCTTCCGCGTACTCGCCCGGCTCGGCGCGAATGTGGATCGGCATGGCTGAGGAGACTAACCCGTGCGAGCATTCGCGCCGTGTCGAATGCGATCGATCCGAGGCTGGATCAGATCCTGGACTTTTGCGCTCAGGATCCAGTCGAGCGTGTCTTCCTCGAAGACGTCGCGCGACGCCGCCTCGGCCGATTTACCGCCTTCGCCGAAGACGACCGGCTGACCGCTCTGTGTCACGTCGGCGCGAACGTCGTTCCCTCTGGTGCTGCCTGCGGGCGATTCGCCGAGGCGGCGGCGCGTGGGCGGGCGCGGATGATCATCGGCGACGAGCGTGCCGTCGACGAGCTCTGGGCCGAGCTCGCCCCCTACGTATCGAGGCCACGGGACGACCGGCCGGGCCAGCCCGTCTACGCGATCTTCGAGGCGCCGGAGCCCGGCTATTCGGGCCTGCGTCTCGCAACCGAGGCTGACTTCGACGTGCTGCTCCCGACCTGCGCCGCCGCGCATCAGGAGGAGATCGGCATCGATCCGATGGCTCGCGACCCGGAGGGCTTCCGCTGGCGAACGAGGTCGCAGATCGAGGAGGGGCGGTCGTGGCTCTGGCTCGAGGGGGACACGATTCTCTTCAAGGCGGAGGCGTCCGCCTGGACGCCGCGGGCCGTGCAGGTACAGCAGGTCTGGGTCGATCCGCCCGTTCGGAACAACGGCTATGCCCAGCGCGGCATGCGCGATCTCTGCCGGCTTCTGCTCGAGCGCGTCCCTGCAGTCTGTCTCTTCGTACGGCCCGAGAATGCGCCTGCAATCCGCGTCTACGAGCGGATCGGGATGCAGCGAACCGGGTCGTATCGGTCGCTCATCTTCTGACACTGCCCCAAACGGGTGATGGAGCACTGCCAGTGGGGCCGCCGAAAATGGAGGCGTGAAGCCCCGCATCACTGCGGCCGCGGGACTCGCCGTGGCGATCTTCGCCACAGGCTCCCTCGTGCTCCTCATCGGTGGGAACAGCAAGGCGGCTGTCATCCACCACACCTGCTCGGCGACCGATCGCCAGTTCCTTGGCGCCGCACAGCTGAACATGGCCGCCCTCGGCACCCTGTCGGAGGACTACCTCCAGGGCGAGGCCAAGGCGGACGACGTGATCATGCAGACCGACTCTGCGATCGTCAGCCTCCGCAACACGAACCCGAGCGATCCCTCACTCTCGAAGACGCGGGCGATCCTGCGTGCGATGTTTCTCGAGTACGGCCGTGCGATCAGGGCGGACAAGCATCACCACGATCCCGGCAAGTACGTCTACCGGGCGTACGGCCTCGCGAACTTCGCCCACGACGTGCTGAGTCAAGCGCAGCCGGCTCTTGCCAAGCGCGGCTGCGACGTCAGCTCCCTCCTGTAACCGCCCGAAAGCTGCGCTTTCGCGCGGGTTTAGGTACGGCGCTTGTCGCGCGGAACGTCCGCGGGCAAAGCCCGCGGACTCCTTTGAGGGTTGTTCTCGGCGGGTTGGATCGGTCCACGGGCGGCGGCGCCGGTGGCGTCGCCGCCCGAGTGAGGTCGGCCTCCTCTAAGGGCGGCTACGCCTGCCCTTAGCTCCGGCCCGCTGTGGAACTGGTGGAACCGCGGTTCAACCACCACCACCGAGGCCGGAGGCTAAGACCAGGCGGAGCCGGACTTAGCCGGAGGCGAACTGATGCGGGCGCGGACGCCTCCGGCGCCCGTGCCCGCACGGAAGGGAACACCCTCCCGGCACCAACCCCAAAAAGAGTGCGCGGGCTCCGCCCGCGCACGTTCCCCGCGACAAGCGGCGTACCAAATTCGCGGCGAAAGCGCAGCTTTCGCCGCGATACCGGGCTAGAGGTCGTCGTCCGAGGAGAGCGACTCGCCGATCTTCTCGGCCAGCGCCTCAGCCGTGAGGCTGGGCTCATCGCCCTCGCCGCGCAGCTCCTCGACGGTCACGTCGCTCGACGTCCAGACCTCGGCACGC
>JBKOWS010000028.1:0-3713 GCA_046724565.1 Actinomycetota bacterium
GACATCGAGAAGCC
Source organism: Actinomycetota bacterium (assembly GCA_046724565.1). Classification (GTDB taxonomy): domain Bacteria; phylum Actinomycetota; class Thermoleophilia; order Gaiellales; family Gaiellaceae; genus 3-1-20CM-4-69-9. The sequence goes on from JBKOWS010000028.1 coordinate 15, forward strand.
AGCACCGCCGGTAGACACTGATGCCCGCGAAGTCGCGGTCTCGCTCGCTGACTCGGGGCCGCGCTACGTATCTGCGGACTTGGAGTTCGCTGTCTGGACAGCGACGGTCGGCGAGGCTGGCGATGCCTGTGGGTGCCGAGAACTCCATTCGAGGCCCGTCGGCCGAGTTGGTCCGTCGGCGCTGCTTGGATAACTGAGCGCGCTGCGAGCAATCAATCTTGTCGGCGCGTCCATCGATGAACGTGGCCATCTATGAGTTTCACGCGCGCGCGCGAATACCAGATTGCGCCGAATTTGGCAAGGATGGATACGCTGGCTGCGCGCACGCCAAGCATCCACTCGAGAGGCGACCGGCTACGCCGCGAGTTCGTATTCATGCAGCAGCCCGCCGAGCCGGTCGCGTCGGTGGAGGCGATCGAGCTGCAGCAGCTCATTCCTACGCGGCGGTTCGTCTATCGGCGGCGGCTTCGCGAGCGGCGGCCGCTGGGCGAGCGAGCGGTGCGGCCTGTGTCCGTTGTAGTGCTGGGCATAGACGCGGACGACGCGCTCGAGGTGGCCGCGGCCGAGGATCAGCAGCCGGTCGAGGCACTCGCGGCGCAGGCTTTCGACCCAGCGCTCGGCGTGCGCACGCGCTCGCGGCGCCCGTACCGGCGCCTTGATCACGCGGATGCCTTCGGAGCGGAAGACCTCGTCGAAGCTGGCGGTGAACTTGCTGTCTCGGTCGCGGATCAGGAAGCGCACTGGCACACACTCGTCGTCCAGGCCCATGACCAGATTGCGCGCCTGTTGCGTCACCCAGGCGCCGTCGGGGTTGGCGGTGATGCCGGCGATACGGACGCGCCTGCTCGCCAGCTCGATGAAGAACAACACGTAGAAGCGCTTGAAGAACACCGTGTCGACGGTGAGGAAGTCGCACTCGACGATGCTCGCCGCCTGCCGGCGCAGAAACTCCCTCCAGCTGGAGTCGAGCCGGCGTGGCGCCGGCTCGACGCCAGCCTCGCGCAGAATCGTCCAGACCGTGCTGGCCGCGATCTTGATGCCCAGCCCGAGGAGCTCGCCCTGGACGCGGCGATATCCCCAGCCTGGATTCTCGCGCGCCAACCGCACAACCAGCTCGCGCACCGCGACAGGCGTCGCCGGACGGCCCGGGCGCCGATGCGGATACGTCCAGCGGCGGGCCACCAGCTCCCGATGCCAGCGCAGAAGCGTCGCGGCGTCACCACAAACGACGCCCAGGCTCGCCGCGGCAGGGCCCGACTGAACGCAGCAAGCAGCGCCCGATCAGCGGTCCCAAGTTGCGGGCTCGCAACCTGGCGCTCCAGCAGCTGCAGCTGGTGGCGCAGCACGAGGATCTCGATCTCCTTCACGCGCTCCGAGCGCATCCGCAACACGAGCAGCTCCAGCAGCCGCCGCGACAACCAGTACAAAAACGACAACACCACGCACCGAGAACGACCCACCTCGACCACCGAGCCTACAGACTCAGCCATCCACCCACCGACCCCAACCACCGTCGACCTCGACCGCTGCGACGGAGTTTCCGGCACCCACAAGGAGCCAATCGGTTGCGAAGCCCGGCACGATCTGGTATCGCGCGCGCGTGAAAGAGTAGCTCGCGCTACTTCTAGAGCTGCAGCCAGTGAGGACAGAGCAACCGCTGGGCAGTACGCGCCGAACGCACATTTTGAAACCCCTCAAGCTTCGCCAGGCTTCGTTTCTTCGCCCGTGGCAGCCTCAGAAGCCGGGTTTCTCGCCGCCCTACTTCCCGCCGCACGCCTCTCGCTAGACCAGGATCTTCGAGAGGAACTGCTTCGTCCGCTCCTCTTGGGGGGCGTGGAAGAAGTGGTCCGGCGTCCCTTCCTCGATGATCCGGCCGTCGTCCATCATCACGACCCGGTCGGCAGCTTCGCGGGCAAACCCCATCTCGTGCGTGACAACGATCATCGTCGTCTGGAAGTCGAGCGCCAGGCCCTTCATCACGTCGAGGACCTCGCCGATCATCTCCGGATCGAGCGCGCTCGTGGGCTCGTCGAAGAGTAGAAGCGCCGGCTTCATCGCCAGCGCCCGTGCGATCGCGACCCGCTGCTGTTGCCCCCCGGAGAGCTTGCCCGGATAGACGTCCCGCTTGTCCGCAAGCCCGACGCGGTCCAGCAGCGCCTGTGCCTGGGCGACCGCCTGTTCCTTCGGGACACCCCGCACGTGCACCGGCGCCTCGACGATGTTCTCGAGCGCGGTCTTGTGCGGGAACAGGTGGAAGCGCTGGAAGACCATGCCGATCTCCGCGCGCTGCCGGGCAATGTTCGCCTCGCTGTCCTCGACCAGCTTCCCGTTGCGCTCTCGATAGCCGATCAGGTGGCCGTTCACCTCGATCCGGCCGCCGTCGATCTTCTCGAGGTGGTGGATGCACCGGATCAACGTGGTTTTGCCGGAGCCGGACGGGCCGATGATGCACAAGACCTCGCCGCGCTGGACGTCCAACGATACGCCCTTCAGCACCTCGAGGCGGCCGAAGCGTTTGAAGACATTCTCCGCTCGCATGATCGTGCCGTTGGAGCTCACCGCGCGCCGCCCCTTCCCCACGCCGCGACCGGGGCCCACGCCTGGAAGACGCGCTCGCGGAAGCTCAGCTCGTCGCCCCGCTCGCTGACAGCGAGCTTCCGCTCTATCTGTGCCTGGATCATGCTCCAGACAGTCGTGAGCACGAGGTACCAGAACGCGACGGCGAGGAAGTACTCGACCGGCTTGAACGTCGTCGAGTAACGGATCTCGGCGTCGCCGAAGAGCTCGGTGACACCGATGAAGAAGATCAGCGACGAGGTCTTCATCATGTTGTTGAACTCGTTCCCGAGCGGCGGGACGATGATGCGCGCCGCCTGGGGAAGGATGATGCGGCGCATGGCCATCCGGTGCCTCATCCCGAGCGAGCGCGCCGCCTCCAGCTGGCCCTTGTCAACCGAGTCGATTCCGGCCCGGATGATCTCGCGCATGTATGCGCCCTCGTTGATGGCGAGCGCGATGATCCCGGCGAAGGCGGCTCCGTCCATCTGGAAGAGCCCGAAGTTCGCCGTGCGGGGGATGAGGTTGAAGCCGAAGAGCAGGTTTGCGCCGAAGTAGACGAAGAAGATCTGAACGATCACAGGCGTGCCGCGGAAGACGAGCACGTACGCGCCTGAGAGAAGCCGCAAGGGCGAGATCTTCGACATCCGCATGAGCGCGGCGATCAGGCCAAGGATCACGCCGAAGAACTGCGCCAGGACGGAGATGTAGATCGTCCGCCAGAGCGCAAGGACGAAGACGTGGTCAGGGTGGAAGATCCGCTGCCACAGAATGTGCCAGTCGACAGCCGCGAGCACGTGGCCTCACAGCTTGACGGAGACGACGCTGATGTCGGCGACCACGCGGCTCAGCTTCCACTTCGCCACGATTCTCTTTATCGTCCCGTCCGTGTACATCGCGGCCACGGCCGCGAGGACGCCGCTCTGGAGCTGCGTATCGGATTTGCGAAGCGCGATCCCGATCGAAATCGGATTGATAGGATTGCCGCCGACCTCGAACGACGAGGGATCGGTCTCGACGTAGTAGGCGACCGGCGGCGAGTCGCCGAAGTAAGCGTCCACCTTCCCCGTCTTGAGCGCGTTCGCAGCGTCGGTGTCCTTCGGGAATGTGACGACCTTGATCGGCTTCTTCCCCTCGCTCTGG
>JBKOWS010000072.1:0-17814 GCA_046724565.1 Actinomycetota bacterium
GGCTCGGCCTGGCGCTTCCCGACGCCACTCGTCAGCGCCCTGGGGCTGGTCACGCTCGGCAAGGCCGGCGTGACCCAGTCACACGGCAACGTGCCGCGGACGGTCGACTGGGTGACGGGAGCTGCGCTGCTGCTCCGGCGCGAGGCGCTCGAGCAGGTTGGGCTGTTCGACGAGGAGTTCTTCCTGTATTCGGAGGAAGTCGACCTGGAGCTGCGACTGCGCCGCGCCGGCTGGGAGGTGCACTACTTCCCGGAGGCGACGGTTGTGCATCACGAGTCTCAGTTCAGCTCCGGGATTCCCGAGCGTCGCATCAACGAGATGTGGCGGAGCCGGCACCGCTACTGGCAGAAGCACCACGGCCGCGCGGGTGCGCGGATCGCGGCGCTCTCGACCGGAGCGCAGTACGCGGCGCGTGCCGCTCTCTCGCCGGTCGTTCGGACCGATCCCGGGTTCAGCGCGCGCATGCGCCTTCATGCGCGTGACGCCTGGGGCGTCCAGGGGCCCGGTCTCCGTGAGCTCGCCGACGAATGGAACAAGCGTGTGGACGCTGCGTCGCGGCCTTAGCGGCGCACCCATCCTGCTCCTGTCCCTGCCGCTCCTTGGCGTCGCACGCCTGCTCCCCGCGGAGGGGGTCGGGCTCTGGCTCCGTCTCGTCTCGGCATCGCTCGTTCTGCTCCTCCCTGGAGCGCTCGTCGCGCGCGCGATCCGGCTTAGAGGCGCGTCGGCCACCGTGGTCTGGGGGCTCGCCGCGCTCGGTCCCGCGCTGCTGCTCGTGTTCCTCGTGCACAGCTCGATTCTGCTCGCGCTCGTCGTGCTGGGAATCGTCGGGGTCGTTGCGCTGCCCTTCGCGCTTCGCGTCGTCTCCGGGCCGCCGGCCTGGGACACGCTGGCCGTCTCGCTGCTCGGGCTCGGTTTCGGGATTGCTCTCTGGCACGTCGCAGGGGTCATCAGCGGCGACGCGCTTTTTCACCTCGGTCGCGTCGAGAAGCTCTACGCCTTCGGCGATCTGCACGTCCGCTCTGTGGACGAGTTTGCGGATGGCGGACTGCATCCGGGCTATGCGTTTCCGCTCTGGCACGCGTTCCTCGCGTTGGTCGCGAAGGTCGGAGGAACGTCGCCGACCCAGGTCATGCTGCACGAGCCGAGCGCGATCGCCCCGGTGGCGTTCGCCGTCTTCTACGAGGCAGGCCTGGCGCTGTTCCGCTCCGTCTGGCTGGGAGTCTCGGTTCTGCTGGCCTCTGTTGCGGCCGTGTTGCTTGCACCCGGTCACGGCGGCTCTTTCGCGCTCCTCAGCCAGCCGGGGACGCTCGACCGGCACGTACTCGTCCCGGCGGCGCTGACGCTCTTCTTCCTCTTCCTCCGGCATCCGGGCTGGGCCCTGGGCCTGTCGCTGGCCGCCGTCGGCGTCGAGATCCTCCTCGTCCACACGAGCACGGCCGTGTTCCTCGGCGTCCCGCTCGTCGGTTTCGTAGTTGCCCGCTATCTGCTCTCGCGGAACGACCTTCGAAGCGCCGCAGCGGCGCTTGCAGCGCTCTTCGTCCCGGCGGCAGCTGCGCTTGCGTGGCTGCTGCCCCTCGTGCGGGAGACGAGATCGCACTCGCCCTCGACCGCGGAGCTGAGGCGCGGCCTCACGAAATACGCCGACGAGCTCGACATCGACTCGTTGCATCACTACGCATTGCGACCGGAAATCGTGTCTCGCGCAGGCGCAGTCGCGGTTGCCGGCCTGCTGCTCGTTCCGCTCGCGGCGTTCGCGGCGCGACAACGCTGGGCTGCCTTCGTCCTGGGCGGGACGCTCGCCGTGCTGGCGATCGAGCTCGTGCCGTGGATTTTTCCCCGCTTCGCCGACGCTGTGTCGCTCTCGCAGGCGCGACGTCTGGCCGGATTCGTTCCGCTGCCGTTCGCCTTGGCGGGCGGAACCGCGGTGCTCACCGGCTTCGTCGGGCCGCTCGTGCTGCCGCTCGCGCTGGCGGCGGGCATCGTCTTGCAGGTCGAGTACCCCGGCGACTTCGGGCCTGGGCTGGAAACGGGCGGTCCCGCGTGGGCGACGTGGGTCGCGGCGATCGGCGGTGCGGCCGCGATCGTGGTCGGGCTGATACGGGGCCGACGCACCGATGCGAGGAGCTGGATCGTCGCGGCCGCCGTCCTCCTGTTCTGCGTGTCCGTCGCCGTGCACGGGTTTCGTGACTGGACCCCGGCAGCGTCGCACGATCGCTACGCGCTCACTCCGGGACTGCTGCACAGCTTGCGCACCGAAGTCCCGAAGCGTGCGATCGTCTTCTCCGACCTCGAGACCAGTTACCGCATCTCTGCGTACGCGCCTGTCTACGTCGCCGCGGCGCCGCCGGCCCATGTCGCGGACACGGCGGCGAACCGCCCGTACTCGCGGCGGCTGTCGGTGAACCGCTACTTCGGCACCGGTGACGTCCGGATCCTCGACCGGTACCACGCCGGCTGGCTCGTCGTCGACAAGACCCGGTTCGACGCGCGCCCGCCCTGGCCGCTCGTCTACAAGGACGCGCGCTACGCCCTCTACCATCGCCCTGTTGGTGCTCCTCCAGGGAATGCCTTCCGGCCCCTGGCCCGCGATCACGCGGCGCCAGAGTCCACCCTCGCCCTTAGCAAGGCTTGGCAGCCTTGCTGCGGTTGAGTGCGGCCTCTGGCTTGGTGCTCGCGACCCAGGAGCGCGGAAACATCCCCTGAAGAAGCACCGCGCATGAAAGTCCTGCTCGTCACGATGTACTTCCCGCCGGCCGGGGGCGGAGGCGTGCAGCGGCCGCTGAAGTTCGCCACGCATCTTCCGGCCCTCGGGATCGAGACGCACGTGCTCGCACCGGACGACGCGAAGTGGATCCACTCGGATCCGGAGCTCCAGCCGCCGACGCAGGCCTGGATCCACCGGGCGCGCTACCTCGGCCCGCGCGCGCGAAAGCTCGCGGACGAGCTCCACGGCCGGCGTGGTCTCGACCGTCTCTCGCGACAGGCCCGCTCGCTGTCGAGGCGTATGCTCGTCCCTGACGAGAACGTCGGCTGGAATTTGACCGCCATTCCCGCCGCCGTTCGCATCGCACGCTCGGAGGGGATCGACGTCGTGATCACGACCTCGCCGCCGAACTCCGTGCATCTGACCGGCGCCGCGGTCAAGCGCACCACCGGCGCGCGCTGGGTCGCGGACCTGCGCGACTCGATCGCCGCGCACCCGCATCGCCGCGTCGAAAGCGCAGCCGTACGCGCGAAGGAGAAGGTGAGCGCCTCGGTCGCGCGACTCGTGGCGCGTCAGGCCGACGTCATCGTCGCGGCCTCCGCGGCGATCGCCGACGAAGCGCAGGCGCTCGACCCGACCGGGGTCGTGGCGACGATCCTGAACGGCGCCGACTTCGACGACTTCGCGGGGCTCGAGTACCGGCCCGGCGAGCGGTTTCGCATCACCCACACAGGAAGCTTCTTCGGGAAGCGCGATCCGCGTCCGTTCCTTCAGGCGCTTGCCGACTCCGGGCTGGAGGACGTCGTGGCTCGGTTCGTAGGCGACTTCCGGGCGGCGGACCGTGAGTGGGCCGATTCGCTCGGGCTCGGTGAGCGGCTCGAGCTGCATCCCTACGTGGCGCGCAAGGACGCGCTTGCGCTGCAGCGGGACTCCGAGGCCTTGCTACTCCTGATTCCCGAGGCCGACGGGCGCGGTCAGGGAGTTCTCTCGGGGAAGGTGTTCGAGTATCTCGCCGCCGAGCGGCCCATTCTCGCCGCGGTTCCCCCGGAAGGCGCCGCGGCCGAGCTCATCCGCGACACGGGAGCCGGAGTCGTCGCGGCGCCCGGCGACGTCGACGGGCTGAAGGACGCCCTCGCGAGCCTGCACTCGAGCTGGAAGGCGGGCACCCTCGACGGCACGCGGCTCTCGCCCGACGACCGGGAGCAACTCGGGCGCGCCGCCCGCGTCGAGGAGCTGGCCGAGGTCCTCCGGAGCCTGGCGACGTGAGGCTCGCCGGGCCGCTCCTGCTCGCGACGCTCTTCTGCGTCACCTGGGAAAAGGTGCAGTGGAACGTGGCCGGAGCGGTGGGGATCGCAGACATCCTCACGGTCCTGTTCCTCGTCGCCTTCGCGTTCGAGTGGGGCCGCCCCCGCTTCCCGCGCACGACCGTGACCGTAATGGCGATCTTCACCGCGCTGCTCGTCGTCTACCTGATCGGCTACTTCAACATCGACACGAAGCAATCGCTCGACCAGTGGGGAAAGGGGCTGGTGAAGTTCGTGATCCATTTCCTCTTCCTCGGCGCAGGTGTCGCGTACCTCGCGCGCCGTTCGACCCTCTTCTACTGGAAGGCCGTCGGCGCGCTGACCGCGGGCCTGGTGGTGAACAGCATCTACGGCGTGTTGCAGCTGCTGGCCGCGCGGGCCGGGACGAATCTCGATCAGGTCGTGCTCTCGCCGCTGACCGGCGGCGCCAGCTCCATCAATGTCTACGGGGCGATCGGTGGGACGACCGTGTACCGGCCGAACGCGCTTACGGGAGATCCAAACCATCTCGCCGTGATGCTCTGCATCCCGCTGCTCACGTTACTCCCCGTCTACCTCCGGCTCGAGCGAGGACACAGGATGCGGGTGCCGCTCGCGGTCGTGCTCGGCTTTCTCTTCCTCGTGATGCTCACGACGCTTTCGCGGAGCGGTCTGCTGGGGCTCGGGGTGGGCTTGCTCATCCTGGCGATCCCGTACCGCCGGCGTCTCGTCTCCCGCGTCCTCGTCGTGCCTCTCGGGGCTGTGGCGGCGCTGCTCGTGGCGGTCGTGTGGACTCACCGCCATTACTTCACGGTGCTGATCAAGTCGCGTGTCGAGACAGGAGGCCGTTCGGAGAGCGCGCACTTCGGCGTCTACGACTTCGTCCCTCAGGTCATCCACTCGCATCCGCTCTTCGGCCTCGGCTTGAACACCTTCTCGGTCTACTACGAGTTCGTTACCGGCAAGTCGAACTGGGGGCCGCACTCTTTCTACGTCGCGTTGATCGTCGAGACCGGGCTCGTGGGTGCGTTCGTCTTCCTGCTCTTCCTGCGCTATCTCTTCGCGAGGTTGCATGCCGCGCGCGCGCTCGGACGCCGGCTCGCCGCCGAAGGTGCCGCCGTTGCCCGGCGTGTGCGCCCGCTCGCGTGGGGCATGACGGCCGCCCTGGCAGGGACGATGGCCGCGAACTTGTTCTACCTGACGATGCAGTTCTATTACTTCTACGCGTTCGCGGCGCTTGTTCTGGCGTTACCGATCGTGTTCGCCCGGCGAACGTGACCCAGCTCGTCGCGCGAGTCGGCGTCGCCTCCTGCCTGGCAGCGGCCGTCGCCATCGGCGCCGTCTATTACGTCAAGGCGCTCGACCAACTCGGCGACACCGCGTCCTCGAACAGTTCGCTTGCCTACGACGATCGTGAGATCGCCGGAGGCAACAGCATCATCGTGGACCAGACCGCCGCGTACGAAGCGCGCAGCCTCATCCCGGTTACGGCCCCGTACCGCTTGGTGGTCGGTGATGGTTTGCGGGAAGAGACGGAGCTGACGAGGACATTCGCCGAAGGGTGGTTCCGCTACTTTCTGATGCCGCGCCGTGCCCGTCCGGACGCTCTCTGGGTGATCTGCTACGGCTGCGACACCAAGAGTCTTGATGGCGCCTTCGAACTCCGTTGGAAGGACCAGAAGGGGATCTCGATCGGACGGCTGCAATGAGCATCGGCGCGATCCTCGGTCTCGTGACGCTGAACCTGACGCTCATCATCGTCGGCACGGCGGCGCTGTTCGCTCTCCGAGGCCTGGGGTCGTGGAATGATGCGGTTCGGCTCGCGGGCGTCGCCTACATGCTTGGTGTCGCCCTCTGCGGCGTCGTCTTCGTCTTCGAGCTAGTGGTCGGCCTGCCCTTCTCGCTGGCTGCGATCCTCGCTACGGAGGCGGTGCTCACTCTCGGCGCGGTGTTGATCGGTCGGGGCCTTGGGCGCCCGCGACCGACTGGGAGGCTCTTGCTTCCGCGGCTCTCTGCTCTGAGCGTTACCTTCGGCGCCTTACTCGTCGTGTATTTCGAGGCGCTCTTCCGCTCGGGCCGCCTCGCAGGTCTGTACGAATTCGACGGCTGGGCGTTCTGGGTACCGAAGGCGAAGGCCATCTACTTCTTCGGCGGTCTCGACCACCAGTTCTTCGCCCAGCTACCGGGGCCGTCGTATCCGCCCCTTCTTCCGGCTTTCGAGGCAGCAGCATTCCACTTCATGGGCTCTCCTGACGTCGTGACTCTTCACTTGCAGTTCTGGTTCTTCCTTGTCGGATTCGTAACGGCGGTCGGCGGTCTGCTGAGTGTGCGCGTCTCACCTGTCTTCCTGTGGCCGCCGCTCCTCCTGCTGCTGGCGACGCCGCACCTCGTGCGGTACGCACTGGTAGCCGAAGCCGACTTCCTCCTCGATGAGCTCCTCGCACTCGCCGTGCTCTTCATTGTTCTCTGGCTCGTCGAGGGCAAGGACTGGCACCTTGGCGCGGCCACGATTCTTCTCGCTGCAGCGATGTCGACGAAGCGCGAGGGATACCTCGTCGCCGCCTGCATCGTCCTCGCCGCGTTCGCCGCCTCCTGGACGTCTCGACGCAGCGCGTGGAAGCGTCTTGTGCTCGTGGCTGTCATCGCGATCGTCCTCACTGTCCCCTGGCGCGTGCTACTTGCCATACGAGGCCTTCCGGGCGGCGGGCCCGAAGCCGGTGGAACGGGGCTGTTTTCACACCTTGACCGCGCTTGGCCCTCGTTCCGTCTCGCGTTCTCGACGCTCTTCGACTTCGACATCTGGTTGCTGGTCGCGCCGCTTGCCTTGCTCGCGATCGTCGTCGCGCTCGTTGCCGGTGCGCAACCGGTCGGTCTCTATATGCTCACACTCTTCGCGCTCGGGATCGTCGTCTTCACCTGGACAACCTGGGCATTCCCGAGCCTTCCGATCACGAAGGATCCAGCGTTGAATCCGATATCTCGGCTGACGGGATCGCTTGTCTTCGCGACGACGGCAGTGATGCCTCTGCTGCTGGCCGGCAGCTGGCGCCACAGCGGAAGACGAATGGGACGGTGAAACGGCTTGCGCCCTGGATCGTACTGGTCGTAGTAATGCTGCTTTATCCGCTGGCTGTTGTCGCGGGCAGCGCTCCGCGGTTTCCTTCGCGGCACGAGTGCGTCCGCCCGGCCACAACCGATGAGAACCTTGAGGCGGTGTTCGGGCGATTCGGCACAACCACGGCGGCAGAGTCCGTGCGGATGAAAGCGGCACGTGCGGGCTTCAAGAACCTGCAGGTCGAGTCGGACGGCTGTGGCCTGTTCAAAGTGACGCTCCACGGAATCCCGAGCCTCGAGGTTGGCCGCGACTTCCTCCGCGAAGCGGAGCGCGCGGGCTTTCAGCCGACGCTCGAGCAGGCGCCGCACTAGCAACGCGTGCGCGTCGGAGTGCTCACCACGTCGTATCCGCGCTACTCAGGCGACGTCGTCGGCCGCTTCGTAGCCGACGCGGTTGAACACGTGAGGCGCCGAGGCGTCGACGTGAACGTCGTCGGGCCGGAGCAGTTCCGCGGCTTCGGCCTCACGTTCGGATACGGCGTTCTCGGCAACCTGCGTAGGCGTCCCTGGCTCGCCCTCTTCGTTCCGGCGTTGCTCGCGAGCTTCGTTCGCGCCGCGCGCGGGGTCGACGCGGATCTCTTGCACGCGCACTGGCTGCCCTCAGGCTGGGTCGCCGCGCGAACAGGGAAGCCGTACGTCGTACAGGTCTGGGGAACTGACGTGGAGCTAGCGCGGCGCGCACCCAGCCTCGCTCAGCGGGTCTTGCGCGGCGCCCGGCTCGTGATCGCGGCCTCGGCGGCGCTGGCGGAGAGCGCGCAGGCTCTTGGCGCCGCCGATGTGCGCGTGATTCCGACCGGGGTCGACCTGCCGCCGGAGGTGGGCGAGGAGGCAACTCCGCCGGAAGTCCTGTACGCCGGAAGGCTTTCTCCGGAGAAGGGCGTCGAAGACCTGGTCGAGGCGGCTGCCGGGATGAAACTCGTCGTCGCCGGCGATGGTCCGCTGCGCGCGGGCGTTCCCGCGGCGCTCGGGTTCGTGCCGCACGACGAGCTCGACCGGCTATACGCTCGAGCGGCGGTCGTCGCCTGCCCGTCGCGGCGCGAGGGCTTCGGCGTCGCCTGTCTCGAGGCGATGGCGCACGCGCGGCCGGTGGTCGCCACCGGCGTCGGCGGGCTCCTCGACCTTGTCGTCGACGGCGAGACGGGGCTTGTCGTGCCCCCCCGCGACCCCGCGGCCTTGCGGGCCGCGCTCGAGCGGCTCCTGGCGGATGGAGAGCTGCGCCGGCGGCTAGGCGCGGCGGGGCGGGAGCGGGCGCGGGAGCGCTTCTCGTGGGATGTGGTAACCGACGCGACCGTTGCCGCCTACAGAATGGCCGTGTGAAGCGCGCGCTCATCACCGGCATCGGGGGCCAGGACGGCTCGTATCTGGCGGAGCTGCTGCTCGAAGAGGGGTACCACGTGGTCGGCCTCGTCCGGCCGGGGTCTCCGCGCTACGACAACCTGGCGTCGATCGACGGTGAGATCGAGCTCCAGGAGGCCGATCTGCTCCACGAGACGTCGCTCGCACAGGCGCTGCGGGCCGCGAACCCCGGCGAGGTCTACAACCTGGCGGCGCCGTCCTTCGTGCCCGCGTCGTGGACGCGGCCCGTTGAGACTGCCGAGTTCGCTGCCGTTGGGGCTACGTCGCTGCTCGAGGCGATCCGGTTGGTGAACCCTGAGATCCGCTTCTACCAGGCTTCCTCATCGGAGATCTTCGGCGAGCCGCTCGAGGTTCCGCAGACCGAGGAGACACCGCTCGCGCCCCTGACGCCTTACGGCGTTGCGAAGGCTTACGCCCACTTCAGCGCGCGCTCGTACCGCAAGCGTTATGGCCTCTTCGCCTGTTCGGGGATCCTCTACAACCACGAGTCGCCGCGCCGTCCACTCCAGTTCCTGCCGCGGAAGGTTGCCCACGGTACCGCGGCAATCTCCTTGGGCCTGGAGCAGGAGCTCCTGCTCGGGGATCTCGATGCCCGTCGCGACTGGGGCTACGCCAAGGATTACGTGCGCGCGATGTGGCTGATGCTGCAGCAGGACGAGCCCGGCGACTACATCGTCGCGTCCGGCGAGGCCCACTCGGTGCGCGAGTTGGTCCAGTGCGCCTTCACACATCTGGGGTTGGACTGGCAGGACTACGTGCGGGTCGACACGGCGCTGGAGCGAGGCGCCGCCGAATTGCACCGCCTCGTGGGCAATCCCGCGAAGGCGCGATCGCAGCTTGGCTGGCAGCCGGAGATCAACTTCACACAACTCGTACATCTACTCGTGGATGCGGACCTTCACACGCTGCGTTCGGGTAAACCCGCGACTAGCATGGAACGGCAATGAGAGGAGGACTGGTGATCGACGGCGTCGCGATCGCCGACGAGAAGCCGTGCTACGTCATCGCCGAGATCGGCCACAATCACCAGGGCGACGTCGAGCAGGCTATGCGTCTCATCGACGCTGCGAAGGAGTGCGGCGTCAACGCCGTCAAGCTGCAGAAACGCTCGAATCGCACGCTCTACACGCGTGACTTCTACGAACAGCCGTACGAGAACGAGTTCAGCTTCGGCCGGACCTACGGCGAGCACCGTGAGGTGCTGGAGTTGGCGCCGGACGAGTACGCGAGGCTACAGGCCTACGCGCGCGAGGCCGGGATCACGTTCTTTGCGACGGCGTTCGACTTCGAAAGCGCCGACTTCCTGGCGGGGCTCGACGTGCCGGCGTTCAAGATGGCTTCGGGAGATCTGCGCAACACGCCACTGCTCCGTCACGTCGCTGCTTTCGGAAAGCCGATGATCATCTCGACCGGCGGCGCCGACATATGGGATATCGAGCGCGCGGTCGATGCAGTCCTGCCCATCAACGAGCAGGTGTGCATTCTGCAGTGCACCGCGGCCTATCCAGCCGATACAGACGATCTCAACCTTGAGGTGATCAGGACGTTGCGCGAGCGGTTCCCCGGTCTCGTGATCGGCCTCTCGGACCACCAGAACGGGATCGCGATGGCGCTCGTCGCTTATATGCTCGGCGCGCGCGTGATCGAGAAGCACTTCACCCTCAACCACGCGGCGAAGGGCACCGATCACGCGTTCTCGCTGATGCCGGAAGGGATGCGCAAGCTCGTGCGAGATCTGCAGCGTGTTCCTGGCGCGCTCGGAGACGGCGTCAAGCGGCCCCTGCCGATCGAAGAGCAGGCGATGCGGAAGATGGGCAAGAAGCTGGTGGCCGCCTGCGGGCTCGACCAGGGCCATGTCTTGAGGGCCGGGGACCTCGCGATCAAGTCGCCGGCAGACGGCGGTCTGCCGCCGTACGAGCTCGACCGTCTGATCGGACGCCGGTTGCGCCGCGCAATCGGCTTCGAGGACTTCGTCACCTTCGACGACGTTGAGCCGGCGGCAGAGCCTCTCACCGAGCAGGCAGGAGCACGCGCGGCCACCAAGCCGTGAGCGAGCTGCGCCCGTTGCTCGAGCGCGTCCGGCTCGCGGTCTTCGATTTTGACGGCGTCTTCACCGACAACCGGGTCTGGGTCAACGAACGCGGTGAGGAGGCGCTGGCGTTCTCGAGAAGCGACGGCCTCGGACTGCGACGCCTCGACGAGGTCGGCGTCCCCTATTTGATCCTGTCCATGGAGTCGAACCCCATCGTCGGCGCTCGCGCGGAAAAGCTGCAGGCGAGATGCGTCCAGGGGGTCAAGGACAAGCTGCCGGTGCTCCGGGAGCATGCCGCGGGCGCAGGGGTGCCGCTCGAGGAAACCGCATATCTCGGCAACGACGTCAACGATGCCGAGTGCCTTCGTGCCGTGGGCGTTCCCGTCGTGCCTGGGGACGCCTGGCCAGAGGTCAAGCCCTTTGCGCGCTGGGTGCTTTCGCGGGGCGGAGGAAGCGGCTGCGTCAGGGAGTTCTGCGATGGCGTGTGGGAAGCTCAGCGCGCATGACGGACCTCTTCTCGCTCGAGGACCGCGTCGCGGTCGTGACTGGTGGCGTGGGTCAGCTCGGCGCGGAGATCGTGCGCGGCCTCGAGGAGCGCGGCGCCCGGGTTGCGGTCTTCGACATCGCCGCCGATCGTTACCGGGTCGACGTCACCGACCGTGAAGCCATCGCGCGAGCGACGGATGAGGTCGTGCAGGAGTGGGGCGCCCCGCACGTCCTGGTCAACGCAGCGGCCCTCGACTCCCCCCCCGACGCGCCGGTGGAAGAGGTCGGCCCCTTCGAGTCGTACCCGGAGGAGTCGTTCGACCAGGTCATGGACGTCAACGTCAAGGGCACGTTCCTCTCCAGCCAGGTCGTCGGCGGACGCATGGCGGCGGAGGGCCGCGGCTCGATCGTCAATATCTCGTCCGTCTACGGGATGCTCTCTCCGGTCCAGGAGCTGTACGAATTCCGGCGGCACCGCGGCGAGGAGTTCTTCAAGCCAGTCGCTTACTCGGTCTCCAAATCCGCGCTTTACAACCTCACGCGCTACCTCGCCACCTACTGGGCGACGAAGGGCGTGCGCGTGAACACGCTCACGCTCGCAGGTGTGTGGAACAACCAGCCGAAGGAGTTTCTCGACGCCTACACGGCGCGCCTGCCGCTGGGGCGCATGGCCGACGTGCGGGAGGTCGTGGGCCCGGTCGTGTTCCTCGCGTCGGACGCCTCGTCGTACGTTACGGGAGCGAACCTCGTTGCCGACGGCGGCTGGTCCGCCTGGTAAGCCTGCTCAGCCGCCAGCGAACTGCCCGACTCGCCGCGACCGGTAGCGCCGGAAGGAGTTCGCTCAGCATGAGATCGCGGGCGGACGACCTTCGGACGTGTTCGCGCGGATGGGCCGCCAACGACTCCATCAACTCCGGATGGACGATCGAGAGCTGCGCCTCGACGGTGCGCACGCGATCGCTCGCGAGGACCGGTCGTTCAGCAAGCACTTCAGGTGTCGCGAACATGAGGATGTTCTGGCGATAGAAGCCGAACACGGCGTCGTCCGACCAGACGAGAGGCCTGAGACCGTCGAGGACGACGTATCCATGCTCGCCAAAGAGTCCGACCCAGTAGTCAGGCCACTGTTCGTTGAGGTGGTCCGTACCGCGCTGATAGGGGACGGCCGCGGAAAAGAGAACGCAGGGCGCGAGTTCCACGATGTTCTGAACGAACCGTCGGGCACCTCGCGGCGGAAGATGCTCGGCGACCTCGAGTGAAACCGCGAGGTCGAACCGACGCCCGAGGTGGAGCGGCTTGTCGAGTCGCGCCGAGACGAAGCGCTCCTGTGGGAAGTGCAGCTTGTCGAGCGGTACCCAGTCGCCGTCGACGCCGATGTAATCCGCGACACCGTGCCGCGAGAACGTCTCGAGCCAGATCCCGTGGCCGCAACCAAGGTCGACGACGCTTCGTGGCGCGACGCGTTGGAGCACCAACGGCACAATCGTCTCTGCCGAGGTTCGGGCCCGGTCGAGCTCGCGCGTGTAAAACGCCGGAGGGTAGGGCTTCTTTGTCATCGACCGCCTAGTTTTCGGGCTGCCCGCCGTAGAAAACCATCGCTTCGCGGGTGTTCAGAAGAGCTCGACTTCGTACGGACTAGACCAGCCCCGAGCGTCGCAGCGAGCTGTGACATGCCCCTCACCTGCGCCGCGCGGCTCTCGAACGCCTCGAGGACGACGACACCGTCGCCGGGGACATCGTCGACGCGGCCTGGCTTACCGGCGTGGGCTGCGAGCACTTCAGGGACCGAGACGATCTTCGCGCCTGCGAGGGAAAGGTTGGCGAGGAGTGGCCAATCGGGATCGGTCATTCCGTCCGGGACCTGCTCGGAAACGAGAAGTGAACCACGGACCAGCCCGGTGACGCCGTATTGATTCTCGACGAGGCCGAGCGCTCCGGGCTCCCCGAGGAAGAACTGCGTCTCACCACCCTCCGCCACCCGGACGCCGCACGTGACTGCGTCTGCGCCCGAAGCAGCCTGCGCCTCGACGAGCGCATCGAGCATGCCGTCGTCCGGGTAGTCCTCGTTATCGAGGAACATGATCCAGTCCGCGGAGGTACGGAATAGCCCGGCACCACGCGATTCAGCCTGGACGACGTCGACGTCGAGGGAGTGCGTGGTATCGGCGAGCCGTCCCGCACGCTGGGCGCTCTGGTCGTCCGTTACGACCAGCGCGACGGAGTGTGGAGCGCGACCACGTGGGAGGCGCGGCGGCATGACGTTCTCCACCACGTCGAGCCATGCCTCGAGCGCCTCGCTCGGCTGACGTGCTGGTTGAGCCGGCGCGAACCCGGGCCGGCTCTCGAGCGCGTTCGTGAGCACGGTCGCCAACGCGTCAGCCGTGGGCTCACAAAGAACACGTGCGCGGTCACTCTCCGCGACAAGCTCGGGGATGCCGCCGGTGGCTGTCGCCACGAACGGGACACCATGGTCGATGCACTCCGAGACGGTGTTTGGCGAGTTGTCAAGGAGGGACGGCATCACGGCGAGCGAGCCCGCGCGCCGCAGCTCTGCGAGCGCTGCGTCCCGGTCCAGCTGCGTCTCGAACCGGATCCCTGACACGCGCGTCCGGACTTCGGGCGAGATGGCCTCCAGGACGCCGTCGGCCGTCCACCTGCCGCGGTCGCTGCCGAGGAAGACGACCTCGAGGCCGTCCAGGAGCCGCGGCTCGAGAGCGGCGAGCGACCGAACGAAGATCCGGATGCCTTTGCCCTCGCGCAGCTGTCCGAAGAAGACAAGCCGCCGCACCGGCCCGTTGGCGTCGGCACGTGCCGGCGGCCGGTCGAGCGCGACCCACTCGCGTACGTAGGGGATGACCCGTGCCGACTCGGGCACCGGCCAGCCGTGCCGTCGCATCCAGTCGAGAAGCCAGGCGCTCGGGCTCACGACTGCATCCGCAAGCCCGATGCACGTGCGTT
Source organism: Actinomycetota bacterium (assembly GCA_046724565.1). Classification (GTDB taxonomy): domain Bacteria; phylum Actinomycetota; class Thermoleophilia; order Gaiellales; family Gaiellaceae; genus 3-1-20CM-4-69-9. The sequence continues at coordinate 13,934 of JBKOWS010000072.1, forward strand.
CGGCGACCGCTTCCCCGAAGCGGTCGAGGGTGTCTGGGACCTTTTGCGCGAACTCGGTCAGCACGCGGCCCGGGCCGTGGCAGTGGATCACGAAGGCCGTGTCCTCGAGGGCAAGTCCGATTTGCCGCGCTCGCAATGCGGAATACACGAGGGCGCGCCAGTCGTCGGCGATCACGACCTCGGGTGGGTTCTCGCGCAGCGCGTTGAACACCTCGAGCCCTGGTGCAAGGTAGGGAGGTTGAACGCCCGGAACGGCGCCGAGGACGCGTGTGGTAACGCCGGACGACTCGTACATGCTCGTCCACTCGTCGCTGAGCGATCCGATCTCCCGGCCGCTGGCGATCAGCAGCTCGACCTTGTGCCCCTGGCGACCCAGGGCGACGGCGAGAAGGGAGTCGGCTGTGCCCGCGCCCCCCGTCCCCGGGCGGCCCAGCAACTCGCTCCCGACGATTGTCACCTTGCGTCCAGGCATGCGCGGTCCGTCAGACTCGCACATGTATGGCGCGCATCGCTGCCCTTGACGACGTCCCGAACCTGATCGGAGGCGCTCGTGCGCCGGCCGGGCGCGGACGCACGTTCGAGAAGCTCCGTCCAACGGACGGCTCGCCGCTCTGCCGGGTTGCCCGCTCGGGTGTGCCTGAGATCGAGGCCGCGGTCGTAGCCGCCGTACGGGCCCAGCCGGCGTGGGCGGCCGAGACGGCCGTGGAGCGCGGCCGCATAGTCCGGGAGATCGCACTCGCGCTCCACGGGCGACGAGAGGAGGCTGCCTCGATCGTGGTGGAGGAGACGGGGAAATCGCCTGAGCTCGCCCTCGCAGAGCTCGAAGCGGCGGTCGAGATGGGCTTTTTCGTCGCGGGTGAGGGCCGTCGGCTTTACGGGCGGACGACAACCTCCGCGATGCCGAACAGGACGGTGATGGCGACACGGCGGCCGGTAGGCATTGCGGGCCTGATCGTGTCCTTCAACACACCCTTTCCGAACTACGCCTGGAAGGTCTTTCCCGCCGTTCTCTCCGGGAACGCTGCGGTGCTGAAGCCCTCAGAGCACACACCGGCGTCGGCGGCCTTCTTCGGGGAGCTCTGCCAGGAGCATCTCCCGCCAGGCGTGCTGAACGTGGTGCAGGGGCTCGGCTGGGAGGCGGGCCCGCCGCTCGTCGAATCAACCTCGGTGGATCTCATCAGCTTCACCGGCTCTGCCGAGACCGGGCGCTGGATCCAGGAGCGTGCAGGGTGCCGACTCGCCAAGGTCTGCCTCGAGCTCGGAGGAAAGAACGCGCTCGTCGTCTGCGACGACGCCGATCTCGAGCGCGCAACGGGATGGTCGCTCGCGTCTGCATTCTCGAACGCCGGCCAGCGGTGCGCCGCCGCGAGCCGCCTCGTCGTCTTCGACACGGTCTACGACGAGTTTCGGGATCGTCTGGTGGATGGGGCCCACGAGTACGACACCGGGCCGCTCATCAGCGAAGGGAGCCTAGAGCGGATCCTCGCGTCGCTCGACGGGGCGCACGTCCTCACGGGCGGCCGTCCCATCGACCGGCCGGGCTGGTGGCTCGAGCCGACGGTCGTGGAGGACGTCCCCGCGGACGCCGACCTCTCGTGTCGGGAACTATTCGGCCCGGTCACGATCCTGTACCGCGTCCACGATCTCGACGAGGCGATCGCGCTCGTCAACGATTCGCCTTACGGGCTGACCGCTGCGATCCACACCGCGAGCATCCACCGCGCGATGATCTTCAGCGACGCGGTGCAGGCCGGCGTCGTGGTCGTGAACGGCGGTACACACGGCAGCGAACCGCACATGGGCTTCGGCGGCATCAAGCAATCGGGAACAGGCTGGCGCGAGGCCGGTGTCGAAGCACTCGACGTCTACACCGAGTGGAAGTACGTGAACCTGATTGCCGACCCGGCGCTCGCATGACGGTTGCGGTCCTCGGCCCCGGGGCGGTTGGCGGCGTTCTGGCCGTCGGGCTCGTCCGTGCCGGTGTTCGTGTCGTCTGCATTGCAAGGCCGAACACGGCTGGGGTGATCGCGGCCCAGGGACTGTCACTGAGTCACGGCCCGGAGGTCGAGACCGCGCGGCCCGAGACGACGACCGAGCTGCGCGAGCCCGTGGAGCTCCTGCTCGTGACGGTGAAGGCGCCCGCGCTCGACGACGCGCTCGAACGCATCCAGGCGCCGGCCGAAGCCGTGGTCCCGCTGTTGAACGGCATCGAGCACATGCAGACGCTGCGCAGCCGCCTCGTCGGGAGCCGGGTGGTCGGTGGCAGCATCGGGTGGATCGAGGCCTGGCTGGAGCGGCCGGGCATGGTCGTGCAGAACACGCCGCGGACCGTCATGACCTTGGCCTCGGAGGCCGCCGCCGAGACGATCGAGCTCCTGAGGCGGTCCGGCACCGAGGTGCACGTGAACGGAACGGAGGCCGCGGTGCTCTGGGAGAAGCTTGCGCGGCAGGCGCCCATGGCGGCAGCGACGGCGGCGACGCAGCGCCCGATCGGCGAGCTGCGCGCAGAGACCGAGTGGCGCGCGCGCCTTCAGCAGGCAATCGAGGAGACGTGCGCGGTGGCCGGCGCCGACGGCGTCCCGCTCCGGCCGGAAGCGCAATGGGAGATCATCGAATCGATGCCCCCGAAGCTGACCTCGTCGACCGCGCGCGACATTGCAGCCGGTCTCCCGTCGGAGCTCGACGCGATCACTGGCGCCGCCGTTCGGGCCGGCCGTCGCGTTGGGGTGCCCATGCCCGCTCTGGAGGGGCTGTTGGCCGAAGCGGGGGACGCGTGCCGAGCGCTGTCGCGCTGATCCCGGCGCGCTCCGGCTCCGAGCGCGTGCCCGGCAAGAACATCCGTCCGCTCGGCGGACATCCGCTACTGGCCTACGCCGTCGCGACCGCGCTGCAGGCCGGCGTCTTCGAGCGCGTCGTCTGCTCGACGGACAGCGGCAAGATCGCGGAGGTCGCGCAGCGCTACGGCGCCGACGTGCCGTTCCTCCGCCCGTCCGAGCTTGCGACGTCGACGTCGCCCGACATCGAGTGGATCACATACACGCTCGATGAGCTCGGCGAGCACTACGACCTGTTCGCGATCGTCCGCGCGACGAATCCGTTCCGTGGCCCCGATGCCTTCCTGCGCGGCCTGGGCCAGCTGCTCGCGACGCCCGAGGCCGACTCGATCCGCGCGGTCGAACGCGTCAAGCAGCATCCGGGGAAGATGTGGGTGGTCGAAGGCAAGACGATGCGCCCCCTGCTCGACCAGTCGCACCTCGGCGTCGCGTGGCATGCCGGCCAGTACCAAGCACTGCCCGAGGTCTACACGCAAAACAGCGCGCTCGAGATTGCATGGACACGGGTTGTCTCCCAGACTGGGACCCGCGAGGGAAAGGTCGTGACGCCCTTCTTCACGGGCGGCTACGAGGGCTTCAACATCGACGACGAGGAGGACTGGGACCGCGCGCGCACGCTGATCGAGTCGGGTGCCGTGACGCTCCCCGACGTCGAGCGGTCGCGCCCGTATTCTCCCGCCGGATGAACGTCGCGCGGCTCGAGACGCTTTACTGCGACGCCGGCTGGCGTCCCTGGATCTTCCTCAAGGCGACGACGGCCGACGGCGCCGTCGGCTGGGCGGAGATCACCGACTCGCACGGCTCGCCGCGTGGGCTCGGCGGGATCGTCGAGGACCTCGCACCGCACGTCGTCGACCGCGATCCGCGTGCGGTCGAGCGCATCGTCTGGGATCTCTTCCGCGCCACGCGCCAGAGCCCCGGCTCCGTCATCCAGAAGGCGATCGGCGGCATCGAGAACGCGCTGCTCGACCTGAAGGCGAAGGCCCTCGGCATTCCCGTCTACGAGCTGTTCGGCGGGCCGACGCGTGAGACCGTTGACGTGTACTG
>JBKOWS010000039.1:0-11514 GCA_046724565.1 Actinomycetota bacterium
CGCGGGCCGAGCCTCGAGGTTCCCCGTCACGCGCTCGGGGTCTTCACGATCAACGGCACGCTGTACGCGATCGGCGGCTGCGTCGTGCCGCAACTGGAGGACAGCTCGGTCGTGGAGAAGATCGCGCTGCGCCGCGTCGGCGACTAGCGTGCGCTAGGGAGGGTTTGGCGGAACGTCGCTCGTCGTCGGGATGCGATGGTCGTTCCGAGGCAAGGACGCAGGGAGCGGCCGTATCGAAGAGATACGGGCGCGACTGAGGACGCGGCCTAGGGGCGAGCAGCGCGGCCTGACGGCACAGCCGATGTTTCGCCAAGCCCTCCTAGGTCGTCAGCGCGTCGGCGCCGGCGACCACTTCGAGGATCTCCTGCGTGATCTCCGCCTGGCGCGCGCGGTTCATCGCAAGCGTGAGGTCGTCGATCAGCTCGCCGGCGTTCTTGGATGCGTTCCGCATAGCGGTCATGCGTGCGCCGTGCTCGGAGGCCGCGGACTCGAGCAGTGCGCGGTAGATCTCCGTCTCGAGGTAGACGGGAAGCAGGCGCTCGAGGATCTGCTCGGGCTCGGGCTCGAAGATGAAGTCGCCGCGCAGAGCGTCGTCCTGGCGTTCCTCCTGCCCCGTCTCGAGCAGGTCGGCCGACAACGGCAGGAGGTCCTGCACAGTCACCGTCTGAACGAGCGGCGACTCGAAATGGTTGTAGACCAAGAGCACGCTGTCGACCTCGTCCTCCGTGTAGAGCTCGGCGACGCGGTGGGCGATCGCCTGGGCGTCGCGGTACCGCGGCGCGTCCGTGAACCCCGTGAATTCTCCGACGAGCTCGAGGCGACGGAATCTCAGGGAGCCGACACCGCGGCGGCCGACGCCGACCCAGCGGACGTGCTTGCCCTCGGTGCGCAGCTGGCGTTCGAGGGCCAGTGCGCGACGGAGGATCTGCGAGTTGAAGGCGCCGGCCAGGCCACGATCGCCGGTCAGAGGAACGATCGCGACCCGGTCCTCGCGCTCGTGCTGCTGTAAGAGCGGCAGCCCGCGCACGGACGTGCTCGCGCGCGCGGTTCCCGCCATCAGCTCGAGCATCCGATCCGCGTATGGGCGCATCTCCTCGATCCGCGACTGGGCCCGCTTCAGCTTCGCGGCAGCCACGAGCTCCAGCGCACGCGTGATCTTGCGCGTGTTGCGGACAGAGCGGATCCGCCGCTTGATGTCCTGGACGGTGGCCAAGCGTTAGTGGCCCTTCCGGTTCTGTTGCCGGATGCCTGGGTCGTGAGCACCAAGCCAGAGGCTGCACTCAACCGCAGCAAGGCTGGACAGCCTTGCTAAGGGCGAGGGTGGACTCTGGCGCCGCGTGATCGCGGGCCAGGCGCCGGCGGACAGGGCTGGACGGGCCACTAGGTCACCAACGAGTCGCTTTCCGACGGGGCGAACGCCTGCTTGACCCTCTTGATCTCCTCGTCGAGCTTGGCCGCAACGTCGTCCGGCAGGTCGCCCGTCTCCTTGATGGTCTTCAGGATCGTGCCCTCGGCGCGGAGGTGCTCGATCAGCTCCTCTGCAAACCGGCTCACGTCCGCAACCGGGATGTCGTCGAGGTAGCCATTCACTCCGGCGTAGAGCGCCGCCACCTCGTCCTCCATCGGCCATGGCTGGTACTGCGGCTGGTTCAGCAGTGCGACCATCCGCTCGCCGCGGGCGAGCGCCTTGCGGGTCGTCTCGTCGACCTCGGAGCCGAACTGCGCGAACGCTTCGAGCTCACGGTACTGCGAGAGGTCGAGGCGCAGCCGACCTGCGACCTTCTTCATTGCCTTCGTCTGCGCCGAGCTGCCAACCCGCGAGACCGAAATGCCGACGTTGATCGCCGGGCGCACGCCGGAGAAGAAGAGATCCGACTCGAGGTAGATCTGGCCGTCGGTGATCGAGATCACGTTCGTCGGGATGTAGGCCGCAACGTCTCCGGCCTGCGTCTCGACGATCGGCAGGGCGGTGAGCGAGCCGCCGCCGTTCTCGTCGGAGAGCTTGCAGGCTCGCTCGAGCAGGCGCGAGTGCAGGTAGAAGACGTCGCCCGGGAACGCCTCCCGTCCCGGCGGCCGCCGCAGGAGCAGCGAGAGCTGGCGGTACGCGTCGGCGTGCTTCGACAGGTCGTCGTAGATCACGAGCGCGTGCTCGCCCCTGTAGAGGAAGTATTCGCCCATCGCGCACCCGGCGAACGGCGCCATCCACTTGATCGGGGCTGCCTCCTGCGCGGCGGCGGAGACGATCGTCGTGTACTCCATCGCACCCTCGTCTCGGAAGAGCTCGTACACCTGAGCCACGGTCGACGCCTTCTGTCCGACCGCGACGTAGATGCACTTCACGTCGGTGCCCCTCTGATTCAGAATCGTGTCGAGGCCGATCGTCGTCTTACCGGTCTGCCGGTCGCCGATGATCAGCTCGCGCTGGCCACGACCGATGTTCGTCATCGAGTCGATCGCCTTGATGCCGGTCTGGAGCGGCTCCTTCACAGGCTGTCGGGCCACGACGCCCGGGGCCTTGAACTCGAGCGGCCGCTCTTCGGATGAGTCGATCGGGCCGCCACCGTCGAGTGGATTGCCGAGCGGATCGACGACGCGCCCGAGCAGCGCTTCGCCTACCGGGACGCTCGCCACGCGACCGGTCCGCTTGACAAGCTCCCCTTCCTTGACGTGCTGCCACTCGCCGAAGAGTGCAGCGCCAACGTCGTCCTCCTCGAGGTTGAACGCGAGCCCGACGACACCGTGCTCGAGCTCGAGCATCTCCGACGCTACGCAGTTCTCGAGGCCGTACATGCGGGCGATTCCGTCGCCGACCTGCAGGACGGTGCCGACCTCGGCGAGATCGGTCTCGACGTCGTAGTGCTCGATCCGGTCCCTGAGGATCGAGGTGATCTCTTCTGGACGCAGCTTCACTTCTTCTACTCAGCTCCTTCGTATGAGGTCGTTGCGGAGGCGTTCGATTCGTCCGCGGACAGATGCGTCGACGCGCATCGATCCCGCCTGCAGGACGAACCCGCCGATCAGGTTCGGGTCGACGTTGCGCGAGGCGTCGACCTTGCGGCCCGACGCCTGCTCGATCTGCTCGAGGATGCCGTTCGCCTCGTCGTCCGAAAGCTCGTAGGCGGTGGTGAGCTCGACCTCGAGCCGGCGCTCCTCGGCTGCCAGCAGGCGGTCGAACTCGCGGACGATGTCATCGATCTCGCCGATCCGTCCCTTCTCCGCGGTCAGCCGGAGGAAGTTCTGGACGAGCGGTTCGGCGTCGCCAAGCAGCTCCTCCACGATCCCGGCCTTGGTCCGCGGGTCGAGCTCGGGATTGCGCAGGACGCGGCGCAGGTCCGGTACCTCGTACATCGCGGCGACGAAGTCACTCAGCTCCTCGTGGACCTCCGTGAGGCGGCCGTTCTCCTTCGCGGCCTCGAACAGCGCGCGCGCATACGTGCGGTGGACGGCGGCTATGTGACCGTCTCCTGTTCGAGGACCGAGAAGTCGAGGTCCTTGATCGCGTCCTCGATCAGTCGTTTGTGGTCCGAGTCGTCGAGCACCTTGCCGGTGACCTTCGAGGTCGCGATCAGCGTGAGCTCGGCCACCTCGGCGCGAATCTGTTGAAGCGCGCGGTGCGTCTCGGCTTCGATCTGGCGTTTCGTCTCGTCCAGCCTGCGCTGGCGATCGGCCTCTGTCTCTTCCCTGACTCGATGGGCCATCGACTCTGCGACCCTGCGAGCTTCGGCCAGGATCTCCTCCGCCTGTCCGCGTGCTTGTCCGATCAGCGCCCGGTGCTCTTCCAGCAGGCGGCGTGCTTCGTCGCGCGCCTTGTCGGCCTCGTCCAGGGAGCGGCGAATGCGCTGGCGCCGCTCGTCGATCGCCGCCTGGATCGGCCCGAAAGCGTAGCGCCTGAGGACGTAGAACGCGATCGCGAAGCAGATGATCGTCCAGATCATCAGCCCCGGCTTGACCTGGATCAGCGGGTTCGAGGCGACGAGCATCAGACCAGGACGTACGCCAGGATCGAGCCGAGCAGGCCGTAGAAGACGACCGCCTCGGTCAGCGCGAAGCCGAGCCACTGGATTCCCTGCAGCTCACCGCGCAGCTCCGGCTGGCGCGCTACCGACTGGATCATCGAACCGAAGATGTTGCCGATGCCGACGCCGGCGCCGAGTGCGCCGAGGCCGACACCGAGGGCGAGGCCGATCGCCTTTCCGGCTTTCGTCACATCACCCGATGTGGCTGCGAGAAGCGTACTCACGTCTCCTCCTTTTTATCGCTGCGCCCGCCAAGCGGGCACAGCTTTGTTGGTCGGCATCGCAAGCGACGCCTCAGTGTTCAGGCTCGATGGCCGAGCCGATGTAGATGGCGGATAGGGCGGCGAAGATGAATGCCTGGATGCCGACGACGATCACGACCTCGAAGAGGTAGAACGCTGTCGCGACCGGGATCACGACAACGGCCAGCACCCACGACTCGAGGATGAACATGAGGCCGATGAACGTGAGGATGAGGATGTGGCCCGCGAGCATGTTCGCGAAGAGACGGACGCTCAGCGAGATCAGTCGCATGAACTGTCCGAGCACCTCGAGCGGGACGATCAGGCCCAGCAGTGCCGGCGGCGCCTCGGGGATCCAGCTCTTGAAGTAGCGCACGGGCCCGTTCCAGCGGATCCCCTCGACGTGCGTGAAGACGAACGTCAGCAGCGCGAGTGCGAGCGTCACGGAGAGTGAGCTCGTCGCGGCATAGATCCCCCACACCGGGATTCCGTGCCACGTCTCGCCGGTGAGGGGTAGCGGGATGAACCCGAGCAGGTTCACGACGAGGATGAAGAGGAACAGTGAAGCGACGTACGGAAACCAGCGGTGGATCGCCTTCGTGGGCAAGCCTTGCTCGGCGATCTGCACCTCCGCCACCTCGTAGAGCTGCTCGCCGATCGTCTGGCGGACGCCGGGCCGCACGCCCAGGCGGTAGCGCATGAGCAAGAGGCCGAGCGCAATGGTCAAGACCGTCCCGATCATCAGGTAGACGACGGCCTTCGTGATCGAAAGGTCGAGCGGCCCGAGGTGGATCGGGACCCACTCGTGCTGCTCGAACTCCGTCGTGGGATCGAACTCCCCGCGGGCCATGGCCACCTGCGGGAATGCGAGCGCGACGAGCGCGACAGCGATGAGGCGCGATCTCACCGTGTTCCCCCGAAATAGACGATCAGCGAGAGCCCCAGCTCGAGGGTGTACGCGAGCGCGTAGACCAGTGCGGCCGCGAGCGCCAGCCGTGGGCTCGACGAAGCGACCGCGAACAGGACCACGAGGAGTCCGAGGGTCTTGAAGAGCACACCAAATGCCTGCATTCCGGAGGCCGCGAGGTTACCCGTGTCCTTTCGGACGCGCCGCAGTAGGAAGTCGAGGCCGTGGATCGCGATCCAGAGCACCGCGGCCAGCGCCCAGGCGGTGATACTCCACCCGAGGACCAAGAACAAGGGCAGGGCGACGAGGATGACGAGCGACCCCGCGAGCGCAGGCAGCAGGTGACCGGGCTCCGGCCGCGGCGTGGACAGAAGGCCCGAGCGCATCAGAAGATGTTCCGGTAGCGCGAGTAGACGGTGTACACCGAAAGTGGGAAGCCGATCACGGCGCCGATGAGGATCCCGATTCCTGCGGAGCCGGCCAGCCACCCGATCCCGAGCCCGACGGTGACGGAGGCGAACAGCACCCCGATGAGTACACCTCCGGCCTCTGCGTACTGAGCACCCCGGGTCGGCTGAGGCTCCATCCACCCGGAGCATACCAAGTTTGTAACAACGCGATACCGCTTGAACAAGGCAAAAACCGCAGACTTTGTACTACGCCGACTTGCGAGCGCGGAGCCTGGCTTCCTCTTCCCGCCGCCGCAGGATCGGGTTCGCGAGTTTCACGATCTCGAGCAGGTAGACCATGTACACGGAGGCGGCGAGCGAGACGAGGCCGAAGCAGGAGACCGCCACGGTCCGCCACAGATGCCAATGGCCGTGCGCGTGCGGGCGGATGAAGCGGAGGGCGAGAGCCGAGGCGGCAAGCGTGCCGCACCAGAGCCAGATGTAGGTCGCCGCCCTGCGCTGGGAGAACCCGATGTTGACGAAGCGGTGGTGGAGGTGAGTGCGATCCGCCGCGTAGACGGGCTGCCGGTACTTGAGCCGTTTCGCGACGACGAACGACGTGTCGAGGATCGGCACCGCGAGTACGAGTAGCGGGAAGAACAGCGTGACGATCGAGGCAGTCTTGAGCAGGCCCTGTAAGGGAATCGCACCCAGCACGAAGCCGAGCAGCATCGCGCCCGAGTCGCCCATGAAGATGCGCGCGGGATACACGTTGTGGCGCAGGAAGCCGAGCGATGCCCCCAAGACGACCGCCGACAGGATCGCCGTCTGGATCTCGGGGCGAGGCAGCGAGAGTGCGATCAGCGTGAAGGTGAAGGCCGAGATGGCAGAGACGCCGGCCGCCAGCCCGTCGAGCCCGTCCAGGAAGTTGACCATGTTCATGATCGCGACGATCCAGAGCACCGATAGCGGCATTCCCACCCACTTCGGCAACGTGTGGGCGCCGATGATCGGGAACGTGAACCGGTGCACCCAGATGCCGAAGCCGACCGGTATCGACGCCGCCACGATCTGACCGCCGAGCTTCTCCCACCACCGGAGGCCGCGGAAGTCGTCGATCGCTCCGACGGTCGTCGCCACGGCGGCGCCGAGCAGCAAGCCCCGCGTTTCACCCGAGAGGTCGAGGAACGCGAGCGCCGGCACGAACACGCCGAAGAAGAGGGCGAGCCCGCCGAGGCGCGGCACGGTCCGACGGTTGAGGCGCCGGCCCTCCGGCCGGTCGACGACGCCGAGCAGCCGTGCCATCCCTCCGACCGCGGGGGTCAGGAGAACGACGATCGACGCCGCGAGGAGAGCCCCCCAGACGATCTCGAGGTTGTCGGCAAGCGTGTGCAGCATCCGCGCTTCGCTACTTGGTGCCGTAGAGCCTGTCGCCGGCGTCGCCCAGGCCCGGGACGATGAAGCCCCGCTCGTTGAGGCCGCGGTCGATCGAGGCGACGACGATCTGCACGTCGGGGTGGTCGCGGACGATCCGCTCGATTCCCTCCGGAGCGGCGATGATCGCGATCAGGCGCACTGACGTCGCGCCCGCCTCCTTGACGGTGCGGATCGCAGCAGCAGTTGAGTTACCGGTCGCGAGCATCGGGTCGAGCAGGATCACGTCGCGCTCGGCGACGTCGGCGGGCAGCTTCGCGTAGTACTCGACCGGCTCGAGCGTGTCCTCGTCCCGATACATCCCGATGAAGCCCACGCGTGCGCTCGAGATCAGCGAGAGGACGCCGTCGAGCATCCCGACCCCAGCGCGCAGGATCGGACAGACAGCGACCTTCTTGCCGCTGATGTGGGGGAACCGGCCCACCTCGAGCGGCGTCTCGACCTCGACGTCCTCCGTCGGCAGGTCCTTCGTCGCCTCGTACGTCAGGAGCAGCGTGATCTCGTTGACGAGCTTGCGGAAGTGGACAGTCGGCGTGTTCTTGTCGCGCAGGTACGACAGCTTGTGCTGGACGAGTGGGTGCCTGACCTCGATGACCTGCCCCGTATGCGTCTCGGTCACAGTCACGAGTTATTGCGTCACGTAGGTCGTCCAGCCGCGGAACCCCGGGTACAGCGGCCGCTTGTCGCAGAGAGCCTCGGAGCGCGATCGCAAAGCGCCGAGGTCCGGAGACTTGCCGAGCGCCTCGACGATGATGCTCCCGATCTCCCGGAAGTCCTCCTCGTCGAGACCGCGCATCGTCGCGGCCGGCGTGCCGATCCGGATGCCGCTCGCAACGGTCGGCGGCCGCTCGTCGAACGGCACCGTGTTGCGGTTGACGGTGAGCTTTACCTCGTCCAGGCGCTCCTCCGCGTCCTTGCCGGTCCAGTCGGTGGAGCGGAGGTCGAGCTGCAGCAGGTGCGTGTCGGTTCCGCCCGTGAGGACGTCGAGGCCGCCGTCGATCAAGACCTCCGACAGCGTGTCTGCATTGCGCCGGACCTGCGTCTGGTAGTCGCGGAACGCGTCTGTCATGGCGATCTTGAAGCACGCAGCCTTCGCGGCGATCGTGTGCTCGAGCGGGCCACCCTGCATGCCCGGGAACACCGCCCGGTCGACGGCCTGGGCGTGCTCCTCCTTGCAGAGGATGAACCCGGAGCGCGGCCCCGCGAGCGTCTTGTGCGTGGTCGAGGTGACGAAGTCGCAGTGCTCGACGGGGTTCGGGTGGAGGCCGGCCGCGACAAGCCCCGCGAAGTGGGCCATGTCGCAGAGAAGGAGGGCGCCGACGTCGTCGGCGATCTCCCGGAACCTGGCCGCGTCGACGGTGCGCGGATAGGCCGAGCCGCCGCAGATGATCAGCCGTGGCCGCACCTCATGTGCTTTCGCCAGAACCTCTTCGTAGTCGACGACATTGGTCTGCCGAGACACGCCGTAGTGCGCGATCGTGTAGAGCCGACCTGAGAAGTTCACCTTCAGCCCGTGCGTCAGGTGACCTCCGTGTGAGAGCTCGAGCGACAGGATCGTGTCGCCCGGCTGCAGCGCGGCGAAGTAGACCGCCATGTTCGTCTGCGCTCCCGCGTGCGGCTGGACGTTGGCATGCTCGGCGCCGAAGAGCTCCTTCGCCCGGTCGATCGCGAGCTGCTCGATCTGGTCGACGATCTCGCAGCCGCCGTAGTAGCGCCTGCCCGGATATCCCTCCGCGTACTTGTTGGTCGGCGTCGAGCCGATTGCTTCCATGATCGACGGCCACGTGAAGCTCTCGGAGGCGATCAGCTCGATCTGGTTGCGTTGCCGATCTGTCTCGCGGCCGAGCAGCTGTGCGATCTCCGGGTCGAGCTGATCGAGCCCGGCAGAGGTCAGCTGCTGGAAGGTCTGCTGCGCGACGGCCATGTCTCTCCTTCTCCCGGGGGTCAGCTGGATCGTACTGGCGCGTCCAGTCGCCGCAGTACGTCCTCAATCGAAAGAGCGCCCTCGCGCAGGATGCGTGAGTCGGCGCCGGTGAGATCGACGACGGTGGAGGGGGTTCCCGGCAGCTCGCCCCCGTCGATCGCCGCACCCGCGCCGTCGCGGATCTCCTGCGGCACCTCGTCGAGCCGCCGTGGATCCGGACCGCCGGGATGGTTGGCGCTGGTCGCGACCACCGCTCCGAGCCGCTCGAGGACGTCCCGGCCCGGCCCCTCGAGCTCCGGCACGCGCACGCCGATCGCCTCAGGGGTGGTCCCGGTGATCCAGCGATACCGCCGCGCCGGGTTCGGCAAGATCAACGTCAGCGGGCCCGGGAGCAGCAAGCGCGCCAGCGAGGCCGCGCGTCCGCGCAGCTCGGGCACGCACTCCAGCAGGTAGTCGAAGTCGAGTGCCACCAGCGCACTCGGTTGGATCGAGTCTCTGCCCTTCAGCTCGTAGAGGCGGCGGGTCGCCCCCTCGCGATAAGGCTCGGCCGCCAGGCCGTACACCGTGTCGAAGGGAAGGACGACCGGCTGTTCGGCTCGGAGCGCCGCAATCGCTTCGTCGATCACCGTCTTCCCTCCACGACGCGTTCCTTCCCGGTCAGATCGCGCGTGATCGTAATGTCGGCGTAGCCGAGCGACCGCAGCACGCCGGCGACGTCTTCCGCCTGCCCGTCCCCTACCTCCAGCGCCAGCAGCCGCGCGTCGGCGCGGCAGGCGATCTCCGCGTGCAGGCCCTCCCCGACGAGGGCCGCCTTCGGCTCCCACTCGCGAATCTCCGGCTGCAGCCTCTCCCACTCCGCCGGCGTGACATACGGCGGATTCGAGACGACGAGGTCCCAGCCTTCGGCCGCGGTCTCGATACCGCCGACTCTGAAGTCGATGGGAAGGTTCAGCGCCTCCGCGTTCTCGAGTGCGAGCGCGAGCGCGTCAGGCGACGAGTCGACCGCGGTGACGCGAGCGCCCGGATGCTCGTCGGCGATCGCGAGTGCGATGGCGCCGGAACCCGTGCCCAGATCGAGCACGCGCGGCTCGGGCTCGCCGTCGAGGAGTGCGAGCGCACGCTCGACGACCACCTCCGTCTCGGGCCGCGGCACGAGCGCGCGTGCGTCCGTCTTCAGCACCACCCGACGGAAGCCCCACTCGCCCAGCACGTACGCCAGCGGCTCCCGTTTGCTCCTGCGCTCGAGCAGCTTCTCGAATTCGTCGGGGACTTCCAGGTCAGGGGCTGCGCGCACGCCTGACCGCGTCTTGCCGAGGACATGCGCGACCAGGAGCTCGCCGTCGACGTCGGGTGTGTCGACTCCGGCCGCCGTCAACCGCTCGGCGGCGAGACGAAGCGCTGTCGCCACGGTCACTCGCCCAGTGCGAGGCGACGCTCTTCCGCGCCGAGCGCCTCGGTGAACTCGTCCAGCTCGCCTTGCAGCGCGCGATCGAGCTGATGCGTCGTGAGCTTGATGCGGTGGTCGGTGACTCGGTTTTCCGGAAAGTTGTAGGTGCGGATCTTCTCCGCGCGCTCGCCCGAGCCGATCTGCGAGCGCCGCGTCGCGTCGAGCTCGGCGCGCTGCCGCTCGCGTTCGAGCTCGTACAGCCTCGCGCGTAGGACCCGCAGTGCTTTCTGCCGATTCTGAAGCTGGCTCTTCTCGTCCTGCATCGCGACGACGAGGCCGGTCGGCATGTGCGTGATGCGGACAGCCGAGTCGGTCGTGTTCACGCTCTGGCCGCCCGGGCCGGTCGAGCGGTAGACGTCGATCTTGAGGTCGTTGGGATCGATCTCCACCTCGACCTCCTCTGCCTCGGGCATGACTGCGACCGTGGCCGTGGACGTGTGGATGCGACCCTGCGACTCGGTCTCGGGCACGCGCTGAACGCGATGCGTCCCGCCCTCCCACTTGAACACGGAATACGCGCCGTCCCCCTTGATCGCGAACGTCACTTCCTTGTAGCCGCCCGCTTCGTTGGGGCTCGCGCCGAGTTGTTCCACCGTGAATCCCCGACGCTCCGCGTACCGGGTCAGTGCTCGGTACAGATCGCCCGCCCACAGTGCCGCCTCGTCACCGCCGACTCCCTGGCGGATCTCGACGATCACGTCCTTGCTGTCGGCCGGGTCGGTCTCGACGAGCGCGAGCTTGAGCTCCTCCTCGATCACCGCCAAACGCTCTTCGAGCTCGGGAACGAGCTCACGCAGGTCCCCGTCCTGCCGGGCATCCTCGAGGTCGGCCCGCGCCTCCCGCCAGTGCTGCGCGAGGCGGTACGGGCCCTCGAGCTCCTTGAGCTTCCGCCCGGCGGCGGCCGCCTCGCGATGGTCGTTGTAGACGGCAGGGTCGGACATGCGCTCCTGCGCCTCCTGGTAGGAGCGCTCGACCTCTTCGAGCAGCGGTTCGATGTTCCCGGCCATCGCCGGTCCAGGTTAGTGGTCGAGACGGGCGGTCAGGCTGATCTCAGGGACGCCCGCCAGGGCCTTCGAGACCGGACAGTTCTCCTTCGCCTGGCCGGCCGCCTGCTCGAACTCCCCTTCGTCCATTCCCGGAACCCGCCCGACAACG
>JBKOWS010000008.1:0-14937 GCA_046724565.1 Actinomycetota bacterium
GGCATCCAGCCGACGGTGTACGACTCGAAGGCACAGTCGGACTACCTCCCGAACATGACCACGTTCGCCCGCAAGGGCTACGGCCTGACGATCGCCGTGGGCTACACCGAGTCGACGGCCGTCGACACCGCGGCCACGAGCTTCCCCAAGTCGAAGTTCGCGATCGTCGACGTCGACCAGACGGAGGAGCCGCACAAGCCGCCTAACCTCCTGGGGCTGCTGTTTCGCGAGCAGGAGACCGGTTATCTCGTCGGCTACCTGGCCGGGCTCGAGGCGAAGCGTCTTCCCGGTCGCGACGTGATCGGCTCGGTCGCCGGCGAGAAGCAGCCGCCGGTCGATCGCTTCATCGCCGGATACCAGGCGGGCGCCAAAGCGGCAGATCCCGGGATCAAGGTGCTGAACGGCTACTCGCAGGACTTCACCGACCAGACCAAGTGCAAGACGGTCGCCCTGAACGAGATCGAACAGGGGGCGATCGCGATCTTCCAGGTCGCAGGTGCCTGCGGCCTCGGCGCGCTCGACGCTGCAAAGGAAAAGCACGTGTGGGGCATCGGCGTCGACGCCGACCAGTCGTTCCTCGGCCCTCACATCCTCACCAGCGCGGTGAAGCGAGTGGACACCGCCGTCTTCCTCGCCATCAAGAGCGTCGTCGACGGAAAGTTCAAGGGCGGCAACATCGTCTTCGGCCTCAAGCAGAACGGTGTCGGGATCGGGAAGATCAGCCCGAAGGTTCCAAAGTCCGAGGTCACAGCGGTCGACGAGGTCCGCGCCCAGATCATCAGCGGGAAGATCAAGAGCATCCCAACAGTTGTGAAGTAAGCGTTCGGCAGCGAGGCGGCCCAAGAGACTTTTAGTCAAGACGGAGGCGCCGGCAAAGCCCGCGCCTCCTTTATGCGGCATCGCTAGGACGCCTCAGCAACAGTTTTGAAGTAGCCCTACGGGAACTTCGCGACGTTTGGCCTGAGGTCGAGCGGCCCGCCGTTGTAGCACCGCGCGGAGTGGTATTCCTCCGGCTCGTTCGGGTAGCCCGTGGCGTAGATCCACGCCTGTAGCTGCGCCGCCTCTTCGGCGGGTACTCCGAGGCGTTCGGCGACGAATGCGGTGTTCTGCAGTGCGTAGCACTCGGTCACTCCCTCGTCCTTGAACCCGCGGAGGTGAAAGGCCTCGTGAGCGAGCGTGTGTGCGGCCCACGCCGCGTTGAACTGCTTGAAGCCACAGTCGTCGCCCGCGATGCACGTGAAGTCGACGCGGTCGAGGTGCCGGAGCGCCTTGCAGGTCTGCGGCGACAGATCGGTGTGGTTCGCCGGCCGTCCGGCCGCGTCGAACTGAACGCGTCCCGCCTCGCCGTGGATGTCGACGAGGCCGGAAAGGAAACCGGGACAACGGACGCCGATCCGCCGTCCAGCGAGGTCACTCGCGATCGTCGCGAGTCGGTTCTGTTCGCGCACGCGCTGCTCGTGGCGCGCGAAGCCCAGCGCCGACAGGGCGCCAACGACGACGAGGACGACCGCGATGGCCCGCATCGCCAAAGGATCGGCAGAAGCCCGGACGGGATTGAGACGGGAGTTTGTGGCTCAGAACCACCTGTTGGTTCGGCTCGTGCGACCCCGGGAAGACGACGAGACCGGAGGACGTTTACGGCCCGAGGAGAATCGGAGGTGAGGAGATGGCGAAGGTGAAGGAGAAGCAGAAGCTGAAGGAGAGTCAGAGGAAGTTCCTCGACGACAACCCGTTCGTGGGAACCGTCACCACGATCCGGCCGGACGGATCGCCGCATTCCACGGTCGTCTGGGTCGACTTGGATGACGGGAAGGTGTCGTTCAACACTGCGACCGGCCGGGCGAAGCCCAGATATCTCGAGCGGGATCCTCGTGCGTCGCTGCTCGTCGTCGATCCGAACGACCCGTACAGGTGGGTCGCGGTCAGCGGCCCGGTCGAGATCACCGAGGAAGGCGCCGACCAGCAGATCGACAAGCTCGCGAAGAAGTACCTCGGCCAGGACGAGTACCCGTGGCGCAACTCGCAGGAGCAGCGGCTCAAGGTGCTGATCGAACCGGATCGGGTCGACGCGTCGGGCTTCGACGACTGACCCCTCCGTAAGATCGACCTGTGAGCGTCGCTCGCCTTCGGCTCGCTCCCGTGGGAGAGACCGTGTTTCCCCCACGAGCCTCCTTCTTTGAGGTACGGCCGGTGGAACCTCCCGGTTCCCCCGGCCAGCACGCCCCCTCCCCAGCTCATTGGGCCAGCATTGCCCAATGAGCGTCGATCAGCCCGCAGCGTTTGAGGCCGCGACCGATCTGCTCCGCGCCGAGAGATCGGTGCCCCGTCTCATCGGGACGGCGGCCCGGATGTTCGTCGAGCTGCTCGATGTGCCGGCGTGCACCATCTCGCGCGTTATCGGCGATCTGCTCGTCGATCTCTTCCAGCACACGAAGTCGGGTAAGGCTGACCGTCTCGGGCACGGCTACCTCATCTCCGACTATCCGCTCACCCGCGCCGTGATCGAGGAACGGCGCCCGTACGCCGTCTTCCAGGGCGACCTCGACGCGGATCCAAGCGAGGTCCGCCTGCTGAAAGAGCTCGGCTACGACTCGCTCCTGATGGTCGCGATCGAGGGCGACGTCGGAGCGTGGGGCCTGGTGGAGGTGTACGGCGAGCGAGGCCGCCGCTTCGAGGACACGGATCTCCGGGTGGCGGAACGGCTCGCGGGCGAGGTGGGCCAGGTGCTGCGACAACTCGAACGTCCAGCGGCCTGATGCCCACGCGCGTCTCCATCTGCGACGTCAGCCCGCGCGACGGCCTGCAGAACGAGGCGGAGACGCTCGAGCCGCAGGCGCGCGCCGAGCTGGTCAACCGGCTCGCGGCCGCGGGAGTTCCGCGTATCGAGGCCGCGAGCTTCGTCCGCGCGTCCACGGTTCCGCAGATGGCGGGCGCGGAGGACGTCGTCGCGGGGATCGAGCGGCGCCAAGGGACCGAGTACTCCGGCCTGGCCCTGAACCTCAAGGGATACGAGCGCCTGCGCGCCTCCGGCCTCGACCGCGTGAACTTCACCCTGGCTGCGACCGACAGCTTCAGCCGCCGCAATGCGAATCAGTCGCGCGACGAGGCCCAGGCCGCGGCGGCCGAGGTGATCGCGCAGTCCGACTTGCCGGTCACGCTGACGATCAGCGTCGCCTTCGGGTGCCCGTTCGAGGGCCGTGTCGATCCGGGAGTCGTAGCCGACCTCGCGACTCGGTTCGCGACCACGGAGGTCGTTCTCGCGGACACGATCGGCGTGGCCACGCCGAGTCAGGTCCGAGCGCTCGTCGAGCGAACGAGGGCTCCGGGCGTGCATCTGCACAACACGCGCAACACCGGTTACGCAAACGCGGTTGCCGCTCTCGAGGCCGGCGCGACGGTGTTCGACTCATCATGCGGCGGGCTCGGCGGCTGTCCCTACGCACCGCGCGCGACGGGCAACATCGCAACGGAGGATCTCGTCTATCTCCTCACCGGTGAGGGGATCGACACCGGCATCGACCTGGACGCACTCGTCGCGACTTCCGAGTGGCTCGAGGGTGTCCTCGGCCACCGCCTGGAAGGCCAGGTCTACCGCGCCGGGACGTGGGCCGGCGCCTGAACGGCCCGCCGAAACGAGTCGAGCGCCAGGTCGATCTCCTCGTCGCCGGTCTGCCAGTTCGAGACCGACACTCTGATCGCGCGCCGTCCGTCCCACGTCGTACCGCTCAGCCACACGTCGCCCGATTCCTGCACGCGTCTGAGTGCGTCGTCCGTCCGTTCGTCCGAGTCGAACCGGAACAGCACCTGGTTGAGGACGACGTCGTTCAGGAGCTGCGCTCCGGGAAGCTCGACGATCCCGGCCGCGAAGCGGCGCGCGCATGCGCACGTTCGCTCGACCAGGTCGGCGAGGCCCCGGCGGCCGAGCGTGCGTAGAGCCGCGTAGACGGCGAAGCCCCGTGCACGCCGCGAGAACTCCGGAACCCAGTCCACCTGGTCGTAGACGGTTCCGGTGTCGTCCTGAATCAGGTACGACGCGCTCGTCGTCATCGCCGCGCGGTGGGCCTCGGGGTCGGAGCAGAGAACGAACGCGGAGTCGTAGGGAACGTTCAGCCACTTGTGCGCATCGGTGATCCACGAGTCCGCGCGCTCGGCGCCCCGGACCAGGTGGCGAAGCTCGGGGCTTGCCGCGGCCCACAGGCCGAATGCGCCGTCGACGTGGAGCCAGGCACCGTGTTCCTTCGCGGCGGCCGCGACCTCCTCGAACGGATCGAAGGCGCCTGTGTTGACCTCGCCGGCCTGCGCGCAGACGATCGTCGGACCGTCGTAAGCAGCAAGCGCGACGCGCAGTGCGTCTGCTTCCAGCCGGCCCTGCGAGTCCGAGGCCACCGCGTCGGGCGCACCGAGCCCGAGCAGGCGCAGCGCCCGGTCGATGGTGACGTGCCGCTTCGCTCCAACCAGCACGCGAATCCTCGGAGCGCCTGACAGGCCGTCACGTCCGACGTCCCAACCCGCGCGCTCGAGCACCCGGAATCGTGCGGCTGCGAGCGCGGTGACGCTGCCCATCTGCGTCCCGGTCACGAGTCCGATCGACGAGTGTTCGGGCAGTCCGAGCAGGTCGCACACCCATTCGCGGACGACCTGTTCGACCACCGAGGCCGAAGGACCGGCGATGTAGAGGCCTGCGTTCTGATCCCACGCCGACGCGAGCCAGTCGGCCGCGAGCGCGGAGGGCAGCGCACCGCCGATGACGAAGCCGAAGTACCGGCCGCTTCCTATCGCCACCAGTCCGGGCTCGGCGGACTGCGCCAGCCGCTCGACGACCTCTTGCGGATCCGTCGGCGCCTCTGGCAGCGGCCCGCCAAGCGATTGGCGTAGCTCATCGGCCGTGACCTGCGGGAACACGGGGCGGTGCTCGAGCGACTCGAGGTAATCGGAAGCGAGCTCGGCGGTGCGCCGCAGGAGCGTGCGAACGTCGTTCACGCGCTCGACTTTACGCCGCCAATGACTCGCTCTGCCTCCAGCGCAGCGATCTCCTCGGCGGAGTAGCCGAGCTCCTCCAGGATCTCGACCGTGTGCTCACCGAGGCGCGGAGGAGGCAGGCGATGCAGGACCCGCTCGCCGTCGAGGGACAACGGAAAGGCAACCGTGGGCTCGGGCATCGCCTGGATCACTCCGAGCTCGGCGGTCTGCTCGTGCTCCGCTACCTGTCCGATGTCGTTGACGGGCGCTGCCGGAACGCCCGCCTGCTCGAGCCGCGCGAGGATGTCCGCACGCCGCTTGCCCTCGATCCGCGAGCGGATCAGCTCGGCCAGCTCTTCGCGGTGCGACACGCGGTCCGGATTGGTCGCGAACCGCGGGTCCGAAGCCAGCGCGTCGAGGCCGAGCGCGTTGCAGAGACGTGCGAAGAGCCCGTCGTTTCCGGCCGCGATCATGAGGTCGCCGTCGAGCGTGCGGAACACCTGGTACGGGGCGATCAGCGGAAAGGCGGTGCCGTGACGTCCGGGCACCCCTCCGCCGGCGAGATACGAGGTCAGCTGATACGGCAACAGTCCGACGACGGTCTCGAAGAGCGACACGTCGACGGTGTGCCCGCCGCCCGCCAGGAGCGCGGCGAGGATCCCGAGCGCGGCCCACATCCCGGTTCCCTGATCGACGATCGACGCGCCTACACGCACGCCGGGCCGGCCGGGCTCTCCCGTGACGCTGATTATCCCGCCGAAGGCCTGCAGCAGAGGGTCGTAACCGGGTAGGTCTTTCAGCGGACCGCTGCGGCCGAAGGCGCCGATGTCGCAGTAGACGAGGTCCGGTTTCCGTGCGCGCAGCTCCTCGGCACCGAAGCCGAGCCGCGTCGACGTCCCGGGCCGCAGGCTCTGCATGAACACGTCGGCGGAGTCGACGAGCCGGAGCAGCACGTCGCGTCCGCGTTTGAGGTCCAGCGCGAGTGAGCGCTTGTTGAGGTTCGTCGCGTAAAACATCACGCTCGAGCCCTCGAAGAAGGGGGCGCCCCACGCGCGCGCCTCGTCGCCTCGCTCCGGATGCTCGACCTTGACGACGTCGGCGCCGAGCGCGCCCAGGATCTCCGTACAGTAGGGACCTGCCAGGGAGCTCGTCACGTCGACGACCCGAACTCCCGCGAGCGGCGCGAACACTGTGGCCATACGCCGGCGACGATACGAGACCTAGGTGCTAGGTGCTGCTGGCCTTCCTCAACAACCTGATCGACTTCCTGACGGGTTCGGTCTGGACGTATCCCATCCTCTTCGGGATCTGTTTAGGTGACGCGGTCATCCCGGTGCTGCCGAGCGAGACCGCCGTGATCGTCTGCGGGATCCAGGCGGCCCGCGGGCAGTTGTCGCTCTTCTGGGTGATCGTCGTCGCGGCGCTCGGCGCCTTCGCGGGCGACAACGCGTCCTATGCGTTGGGACGGTGGGTGGGTACACCCATCGTCGATCGCTTCTTCAGCGGCGAGGTGGCGCAACGCAGACTTGACTGGGCGAAACGCTTTCTGACGGAGCGGGGCAGCTACGTCCTCGTCATCGCCCGCTTCATTCCCGGCGGACGCACGGCGACGACGTTGACCGCCGGGATCGTGCACCTCCGCTGGGCGACCCGCTTCGCACCGTACATCGGCCTCGCCGCGGTGCTCTGGGCGTCCTACGGCGCGCTGCTCGGGTATCTCGGCGGCCGGACGTTCCGCAATCAGCCCATCTATGCGCTGCTGCTCGCGGTCGGAATCGCCACGGCGATCACCATCGGCGTCGAGGCGTATCGGCGCGTGCGCGACTAGCTACGGTGGATCTGTGAACCGTCTCGCCGCCGAGACGAGCCCGTACCTCCTGCAGCACGCGGATAACCCAGTGGACTGGTACCCGTGGGGTGAAGAAGCACTCACGCGCGCGCGTGAAGAGGACAAGCCAATCCTGCTCTCGATCGGCTATGCGGCGTGCCACTGGTGCCACGTCATGGAGCACGAGTCCTTCGAGGACGAGCGGACAGCGGCGCTGATGAACGAGCACTTCGTTCCGATCAAGGTCGACCGAGAGGAACGTCCGGACCTCGACTCCGTGTACATGGACGCAGTCGTCTCGCTCACTGGGCACGGCGGCTGGCCGATGACGGTCTTTCTCACACCGGCCGGCGAGCCTTTCTTCGGCGGCACGTACTACCCGCCCGAACCGCGGCACGGGCTGCCGAGCTTCCGCCAGCTCCTGCAGGCTGTCGCCGAGGCCTGGCGCGAGCGTCGCTCCGACATCGATCGCGATGCGGGTGCGATCACCCGGAGCCTGCGCGCCGCCGCTCAGCCTTCGCGCGAGCCGCTCATCTCGTCATTGCTCGCCGAGGCCGTGCGCGGCCTGCGGCAGCAGTTCGACCCGGTCTGGGGCGGTTTCGGCAACGCGCCGAAGTTCCCGCCCGCGTCGGTGCTCGAGTTTCTGCTCCGCCGACGCGAGCTGGAGATGGTGTCCAAGACGCTCGACTCGATGGCGCTCGGCGGGATGTACGACCTGGTCGGCGGCGGCTTCCATCGGTATTCGGTCGACCGGCAGTGGCTCGTTCCGCACTTCGAGAAGATGCTTTATGACAACGCGCTGCTCGTTCCGGCGTACCTGCACGGCTGGCTCGTCACCGGGAACGAGCGGTATCGCGAGGTCGCCGAGGAGACGCTCGAGTACATGCTGCGCGAGCTGCGTCTGCCCGAAGGCGGCTTCGCGTCGGCTCAGGATGCGGACACCGACGGGGTGGAAGGACTGACGTACACGTGGGCCGAGGACGACGACGTTCCCCGAGAGCTGCTGCAACCGTTCGAGCACGGTCGTTTCATCCTGCGGGGCGAGCTCGACAGGGAGACGCGGGCACGCCTGTTCGCCGAGCGCGAGCTGCGGCCGAAGCCGTTGCGCGACGACAAGGCGATCGCCTCGTGGAACGGGTTGACGCTCGCCGCCCTTGCCGAAGCGGGCCGCCGGCTCGAGCGCGCGGACCTGCTGGAGGCAGCGCGGTCGCTCGCGGAGTTCATCCTCGGACCGCTCTCGACTCCGGAGGGTCGCCTCTTCCGGACGTGGCGAGCCGGACAGGCCAAGCACGGCGGCGTGCTCGAGGACCACGCGGACGTTGCGAACGGGCTCTACGAGTTGCACGTTGCGACCGGCGAGCTGCGCTGGCTCGAGGAGGCCCGCCGCCTCGCACTCCTCGCCGTCGAGCTCTTCGCCGACGAGGAGGAGGGTGGCTTCTTCCTCATGCCGGTCGACGGCGAGCGACTCGTCAGCCGGAAGAAGGACTTCGACGACAATCCCACGCCGTCCGGAAACTCCATGCTCGCCTACGTCCTGCTTCGCCTCGCGCGGATCTGGGGCGACTCCGAGCTCGAGCGACTGGCGATCGGCGTCTTCCGGTACGTGGCGGTCGTGCTGCCGCGTGCCCCCTCGGCGTTCGGCCACGCGCTGACCGCGCTCGATCTCCACTTCTCGCCGCCGCGGGAGATCGCAGTGATCGGGCCGCCGGGCTCCGAGGTCGCCCGTGCGGCTCTCGCGCCGTTCGAGCCGAACGCCGTCGTCGCCTTCGGCCCGAGCGAGGAGGTGCCGCTCCTCGTGGGCAAGGACTACGTCGACGGCCGGCCGGCCGTGTACGTCTGCGAGAACTTCGCCTGTCGGGCGCCGATCACGGACCCCGCGGCGCTCGGCGCAGAGGAGGCGCAGCCGCGGCTGTGACTTCCTAGCAGGTCGACAACCGCGGAAGCGCGCCCCCTCGACGAGGTAGACCCGCAGCGCCGGCGAAACCCTGCAGCCGATTTCGGCCGCTAGGAGACGTCCTGCACGGCCGCGTTCGGGATCGCGGCGATCAGTGCCTCGGTCGACACCGAGAACACCGCGTTCGGCGTGCCGGCAGCGCACCAGACCGTCGGGAATCGCAGCAGAGAGGAGTCGACGACCGTTCGCACGGGGCGGTCGTGGCCGAGCGGCGGGACCCCGCCGATGGCGAACCCCGTCGCCTCGCGGACCTCGTCGCCGGTCGCCTGGCGCACCTCCGTGCCGAGCTTTTTCGTATCGACGCGCCGGTCGCCGGCGCAAAGGCAGAGGACGGGCCCGCCGCCGTCCACGAAGACGAGAGACTTGACGATCTGTCCCACCTCGACGCCAACGGCGTCGGCTGCCTCGGCGGCGGTGCGGGTGGACGAGGCCAACTCCTGGACGTTGGCTTCCAGGCCGAGCTCCGTCAGGCGTTCCTGGAACCGCTGAACCGTTGGATGCCGTACCACGCGCTCTTTAGGGTATGCGGCCCTTGCCTCTCCTTGAGGTCGAACAGGTCTCGAAGCGCTTCGACGGCATCGTCGCACTCGATGCCGTCTCGTTGAGTGTCGAGGCCGGAGAGATCGTCGGGCTGATCGGCCCGAACGGTGCCGGCAAGACGACCGCGTTCAACGTCATCACGCGTCTCTACACACCCGATGACGGAGACGTCCGCCTCGACGGGAACAGCCTGCTCGGAACGGCGCCGAGCTCCGTCGTTCGCCGCGGGATCGCCCGTACGTTTCAGAACGTCGAGCTTTTCCGCGGCATGTCGGTCCTCGACAACGTGTACGTCGGCACACATGCGCGGGAGGGCGAGCAGAGCGTGGAGGACCTCCTTTACTACGTGAACCTCCACACGGTGCGGTACCGCGCGGCGACGGAACTGCCGTACGGAACGCAGAAGCGTGTCGAGCTGGCGCGCGCGCTCGCTTCGAGCCCGCGGCTACTCCTTCTGGACGAGCCCGCCGGCGGGTTGAGCCACGAGGAGGTCGACCGCCTGGCGACGTTTCTGCGCCAGATGCGAAATGACTTCGAGCTGACGATCCTGCTCGTCGAGCACCACATGGGCCTCGTCATGGGCGTGGCCGACCGTGTGCACGTCCTCGACTTCGGCCGGAAGATCGCGGAGGGCACCCCGTCAGAGGTGCAGGCGAACAAGGCGGTCATCGAGGCCTACCTCGGAGCCCCTTCATGAGTGTCGCTCGCCTTAGGCTCGCTCGCGTGGGGGAAACCATGTTTCCCCCACGAGCCCCCTTCTTTAATGCACACCCGGGGGAACCTCCCGGTTCCACCGGCCAGCACGCCCCCTCCCTCGCTCATTGGGCAGGAGCTGCCCAGTGAGCCTTCTCGAGCTGCAGAGCGTCGGCGCGCGCTACGGGCCGGTCAAGGTGCTGCACGAGGTGTCGCTGGCGGTGGGGGAGGGAGAGCTCGTCGCCGTGCTCGGCGCGAACGGGGCGGGCAAGACGACGACGCTGCGGGCGATCTCCGGCACCGTTCGCCGCAGCGGCGAGGTTCTCTTCGACGGGAACAAGCTGCCTCGCCGTCCGGAAGCGACGGCACGCGCCGGCATCGCCCACGTGCCGGAGGGTCGCGGGACGTTCCACGAGCTCTCGGTCTGGGAGAACCTCCGCCTCGGCGCCTACGCGCGCCGCGGCAAGCTGAAGGAGGACGCTGAGCGGGTCTTCACCTTCTTCCCGAGACTGGAAGAGCGCCGCAACCAGCAGGCCGGGACGCTGTCGGGCGGCGAGCAGCAGATGCTGGCACTGGGACGGGCGATGATGGCGCGACCGAAGCTCCTCCTCCTCGACGAGCCCTCGCTCGGTCTCGCGCCGCTCGTGGTCAAGCAGATCTTCCACGCGTTGGTGCGCATGAAGGAGAAGGACGGCCTGTCCGTACTCGTCGTGGAGCAGAACGCCAACCTCGCGCTGGCCCATGCTGGGCGGGCCTACGTGCTCGAGGTCGGGCGCGTGGTCGTCGCAGGGACGAGCGCCGAGCTTCGCGCCAACGAGGCCGTCCGCAAGTCCTACCTCGGCTACTAAGTGGCTCTCCCGGCGACATTCACCGGCGCCCGGCCCGCGAGCACGCGGCACGCTGGGGCGTCCTCAGTCGCGCCCGGGCTGTCCAGCCCGAGCGCTCCCTGCGTCCTTCCATCGCTTGGTGCTCGCGACCCGGGCATCCGGCAATGCCACCGGAAGAACCACTGATGGTTCTCGCCGCCTTCACCTGGACGGAGTTCGCGCAGCAGATCGCCGCCGGCATTCGGGAGGGCGCGATCTACGCCGGGCTGGCGCTCGCGATCGTGATCATCTACCGCTCGACGCGCGTCATCAACTTCGCGCAAGGGGAGATGGCGACGTTCACGACCTTCATAGCGTGGTCGCTGATGAATCGGGGATTGTCGTTCTGGGCCGCCTTTCCGATCGTGCTTGCGATCGCGTTCGCGGGCGGCGTCGCGATCGAGCGAGTCCTGATCCGTCCGGTCGAGAACGCACCGGTGTTGACGCTCGTGATCATCACGCTCGGACTGGCGCTGCTCCTGAACGGGCTGATGAGCATCATCTGGGGCGGCGCCAACCGTCAGTTCCGCGGCCCGTTCTCCACCCGGACGATCGACGTTGCCGGTGTGCCGATCAGCGTGCAGGACATCGGGATCGTCGTCGTCTCGTTCGTGCTCGTCGCGCTGCTCGCACTCTTTTTTCGTTACACGAAGCTCGGGCTTGCACTGCGCGCCGCCGCGGTGAACCGTGAGTCGTCGCGCCTCGTCGGCGTGCGAGTCAGCTGGATGCTCGCGCTCGGCTGGGGGATTGCCGCGGTGCTCGGCGCGGTCGCCGGGATGATGATCGCGCCGGTCGTCTTCCTCGACCCGAACATGATGCAGACGATCCTCCTATACGCGTTCGCCGCCGCGGTGCTCGGCGGCCTCGACAGTCCGATCGGCGCAGTCGTCGGCGGAATCCTGCTGGGGGTGACGATCACGCTACTCGGGCGGTACGTCGGCTTCATCGGCTCGACGCTGAAGCTGCCCGTCGCGCTGCTCCTGATCCTGATCCTGCTGCTGGTCCGCCCCGGCGGCCTCTTCGGACGGGTTGCGGTGAGACGCGTATGAGGCTTCGTCTCCTGCTCGAGCTGCTCGGCTTCGTCGTCCTGGCGGCCATCGTCGCCGTCCTGCCCAGGCTGATCAGCGACTTTCGCGCGAGGGAGGTCGCCATCGTCGGGATGTACTTCATCGCCCTCGTAGGCCTCTCGATCCTGACCGGGTACAACGGCCAGATCTCGCTCGGACACGGCGCGTTCATGGCGATCGGTGGCTACACGACCGCGATCCTCACAGTGAACGGCTTCTACGGCCACCATGTCCGCGATCTCTGGACGATTCCGATCGCCGGCGTGATCGCCGGAGTGGCCGGCCTTCTCGTCGGGCTGCCGGCCCTGCGTCTCTCCGGCCTCTATCTGGCGCTGATCACGTTCGGGATCGCGGTGTCCTTTCCGCAGCTGCCGAAGAAGTTCGACCACTTCCTCGGCGGCACGACCGGCAAGATCCTCAACCTCCCGAGGCCGCCGTACGGGCTCGACACCACGACGAACGACTGGCTCTACTACCTGACCTGGGGGATTGCCCTCGTCCTCCTGTTTGCCGCCTGGTTGCTCGTTCGCGGAAAGACGGGGCGAGCGCTCAAGGCGATTCGGGACAGCGAGGTCGCCGCGACCTCGTCGGGGATCAGCCTGGCTCGTTACAAGACGCTGGCGTTCGGAGTCTCCGCCTTCTACGCCGGCGTCGCGGGCTCGCTGTACGCGATCGCGAACGCTTACGTGAACCCGGACGTGTTCCCGATCATCCTGTCGGTCTATCTCGTGGTCGGGCTCGCGGTTGGCGGCCTCGACTCGTTTCCCGGTCTGATCGGCGGCGCGGCGCTCATCTACTTCCTGCAGAACCACGCCGACACCGTCGCGGGGTGGATCAACCACCTGCCGGCGCTGAGCCTTGATCCGAAGCAGCCCGGAATTCCCAGCGTCGTGTTCGGCGCGGTGCTGATTCTCGTGATGCTGCTGCTGCCGACGGGCCTCGGAGGTCTGCTGCGGAGATTGCTTCGCCCGCTAACCAGACGGCTATACACTCGGTCCTAGCTGGCGTGGGTGTGAGGATCCTCTTGCTGTGCGCGCTTTGCGCGGCCGTGGCTGCGAGCGCTGCCGGGGCGCGGCCCCAGGCCACGCCCGGAGTCACCGCGACCGAGATCCATCTCGGCTCGAGCGTCCCGCTGAGCGGCGAGGCCGCGATCGCAGGCAACGTCGCGCGCGGTGCCGATGCGTACTTCAAGTACGTCAACGACAAGGGCGGGGTGTTCGGACGCAAGATCACCTTCACCTACCTCGACGACGGCTACGACCCCGGCCGTGCGGTGAACAACACGATCCGGCTCATCCAGCAGGAGCAGGTCTTCGCCGTGTTCAGCTCGCTCGGCACCAACAACAACCTCGCGGTGCGGAAGCTCCTGAACGAGGCGAAGGTTCCGCAGCTCTACGTCTCTGCGGGCGCGACGACGTTCGGCCGCGACTACAGGAAGTACCCGTGGACGATCGGCTACATCCCGCCGTACGCCGAGGAAGGTGCGATCTACGGCCGCTACGTGGTCAAGAACATCAAACGGCCCAAGATCGCCGTGCTGTACCAGGACGACGACTACGGGCGCGATCTGTACGCCGGCTTGCGCCGTGGCCTCGGCGCCAAGGCGAAGTCGATCGTGGCGAAAGTGGGCTACGACCCGACCTCGGCGGACGTTCAGCCGCAGGTGACGCAGCTCAAGGCCTCGAAGGCGAACGTGCTGATGATCTTTGCCTTCGGCAAGTTCTCGCTGCAGGCATTCAATGCGGTCTCACGGCTCGGGTGGAAGCCGCAGATCTTCGTCAACGACGTCTCTTCGGCCTCCTCTCTCATGGCCATCGTCCCGCAGAAGGCGGCAAACGGCTCGATCTCGATCGCGTTCGGCAAGGATCCCGCAGCGCCGCAGTGGGCGAAGGACAAGGGCGTCAAGCTGTCGCAGTCGATCCTCAAGAAGTACGGCGACGGGATCACCGCGCGGGATCTCAAGGACGGTTACTTCACCGCCGGCATGGCGACCGCCTACACGATGGTGGACACGCTGAGAAAGGCGGGCAAGAACCTCACGCGCCAGGGCGTGATGAACGCGGCGACGCATCTGACCGAGCGCGGCAATCCGTTCGTGCTGCCGGACATCGTGATCCATACCACGCCGTCGAGTCGCTTCCCGATCACGCAGGTGCGCCTGCAACGCTGGTCAGGTGGCGCGTGGCACCTGTTCGGCAAGCTGATCTCGGTCAAGCCGCTCTAACGCGACGGACAGCTCGCCGGCGCTTCGCCCACCAGCGTGCGCAACACGCGACCTGCGGTAACGACGAACGTGAGCACAACCGGACCGGGCCGGGTCACGGTGAGCTCGGACATGCCGTCGCTGGCCGGCCCGAGACAGCCGGACGGCGTGTGCCAGTACGGCGCGTAAGTGACGTTCAGGCTGTAGGTGCCGGGAGCGGGGACCTGCAGGCGAATCGACGAGTAGCCGAGCGCGACCACACGGGCTGGGGGAGAGACGAGCGGCCGCGGTGACGGAACCTCGAAGACCGTTGCCGTCGCCGTCCGGTGGACGACCTTCAGCCCGGAGCGGCCGCTGCGTAGCAGCTGAGCCTCGGCGTGGGAGCTGTAGTCGGAGGGCGCGGACGTCAGCACCACGTAGCGCACGCTGACCTTCCGCAGCCAGTCGACGTATGCCTTCGGGCCGAGTTGGCCGTACAGCACGCGGTTCTGCGGGAAGTCCTCCTGGCGGAACCAGCCTCGGGCGAGCGGGATGTTCGCGCGTGCGAGGAAGTTGGCCGGCCAGTGCCCCGCCGTGTCGACGGCCTCCACGCGATACGAGGGCGGCAGGTGACTCTGGAGGTAGGCGATTGTCGGCGCCCAGTAGGAGGCGTGCGAGGCCGGGTCGCTGACGCCGTGCGCAAAGCTCGCGGCCAGTGGGGTGAGGTTCCATGACACCGCGAGCGCGAGCACGATCGCCGCGATGGGGCGCGGCCGCCAGTTGCGGAGGGAGAGCGTGAGGATCGCGATCGGCGCCGCGGCGAAGCGCAGGCGCGCGATGTTCTCTCC
>JBKOWS010000053.1:0-22453 GCA_046724565.1 Actinomycetota bacterium
ACAGGAGGTCGGACTTCGGCCGCAGGTCCAAGCCGGCGGCCTCGAGTTCCGTCCGAACGTGCTCCGCGATCGCGAGCGACGCCGTCAGACCGGTCGAGCGAATGCCCCCGACGCAGGCGTACCCCTCGGGTGCATGAATCGTGATCTGGTAATCGGTGTGCTCCGTCGTAGCGCGGAGTCCGACGTAGACCGCGGTCACTTCGTGCCGCAGAAGCTCGGGAAGGATGCGTTCGCCTTCGCGGCGGAGATACGCGAGCCCCGCCGCTGTCGAAGACGTGTCGTCCCTGTCCTCGATGGCCTCGGTGGTCGGTCCGAGGATCAGATTGCCGAAGACCGTCGGCGAGACGAGCACGCCCTTTGTCGTGCCGGTCGGAACGGCGAGAACGATGTGGTTGAGGAGCGGCCGGGAGAGCTTGTCGAAGACGAGGAACTCGCCGCGCCGCGGCGTCACGGTGAACCCGTCATGACCGGCGAGCCGATTGAGCTCGTCGCTGTGGAGACCCGCCGCATTCACGAGATAGCGCGTCTCGAACGTTCCCTTGCTCGTCAGCACCTCGAAGCCGCCTGTCCCGCGTTTCTGTACACCCGTGACTCGCATGTCTCGGTGGAGCTCGCAGCCGTTCAGCACGGCCTCGGTCGCGTAGGCGAGCGGCGTCGTGAACGGACAGACGATGCCCTCGTCGGGAACGTCCAGCGCGCCGCGCGCGCCCGGGCCGAGCCGAGGCTCACGTCGGTAGAGCTCGCCCACGCTGAGCTCGCGGATCGCGTGGTAGCTGTTCGCGCGGGCACGGTCGATGATTCCCGGGAACGCCGCGAGCTGTTGGTCGTCCCAGGCAACGAGCAGTGCTCCGATCGGTGCAAGCGGGATGCCGGCCTGCGGTGCATACGCGGACAGCAGCTCGTGGCCGCGACGCACGAGGCGGGCCTCGAGCGTATCGGGCTTGACGTCGAAGCCCGTGTGCAGGAGCGCAGTGTTGGCCTTGCTCGTGCGTGCGCCGACATCGGTGGCTGCCTCGAGCAGTGTGCATTTCAGGTCGAACTGCGTGAGGTCGCGCGCGATTGCCGCGCCCACGACTCCCGCACCGACGATGACGACGTCGCTCGTCAGCTGCCGTTGCGTGAGAGGTCCGCGAGCATCGACGCTGCCGCGCCCCAGCGCGCGAGCCGCTCCGCCGCTTCGTCCGCAGATATACGAGGCTCGAAGACCTCGGCCGGCGTCCAGTCGCCGACCGCTTCTTCAGGCGACGACGCCTCGCCGGCGCCGAACCGTGCCAGGGCGCCGACACCGAGTGCGGTTGCATCGGCCGACGGATAGCGCTCGACGGGTGCCTGCAGGAGGTCCGCCTGCGCCTGCATCAAGGCCGCCGAACGGGTGAGTCCTCCGTCGACGCGGAGGCGCTCGAGCGGCCGGCCCATGTCGTTGCCCATCGCCTCGGCGAGTGAGGCGACCTGCGCGGCGATCCCCCAGACGACTGCGCGCACGAGATCTTCGCGGCGGGTCGCGAGGGAGAGTCCGAGCCAGCCGCCTCGTGCGTCCGGGGCCCAGAAGGGAGCGCCGAGTCCGGCCAGAGACGGCACGAACACCGCCTCGTCGGAGCTTCCGCCGTCCTCGATGCGGTCGAGGTCCGCAGCCTCCTGAATGAGCGCGAGATCCTCGAGCCACGAGACTGCAGATCCGGCGCTGTAGACCTGGCCGTCGAGGCAATACGTCGTCTCGCCGTTCAGCCGCCACGCGACGCAGGCCGCAAGCCGTGACTTCGAGTGGAGCGCGTCCGTGCCCGCGGTGGCAAGGATGAACGCGCCCGTTCCGTAGGTGCACTTCGCCTCGCCAGGCGCAAAGCAGGACTCTGCGAACAGCGCGGCTTGTTGGTCGACCGCCAGACCTGTCACGGGCAGCCTGTCGCCGAACGCGGTCGTCTCCCCTACCGGCACGTTGCAATCGACGATCTCGGGCTGCGTAGCCGGATCGATCCCGAAGACCGCGCACGCTTCTTCGGACCACGTCGTGCTCGCGAGGTCGAGGAGCAGAGTGCGTGAGGCGCTGGCCGCGTCGGTGACGAACGCTCCGGCGATTTGCTGATTGATCCAGCCGTCGATCATCGTGATCACGCCCTCGTCGCCGGCTTCGCGCCGCAGCCAGGTCATCTTGGGCGCGGCGAAGTAGGGATCGAGAGGCAGACCCGTGATCTCGGTAAGCCGGTCCGCCTTGCTCTCGAGCTCGCGCGCCACCGTAGCCGCGCGGCGGTCCTGCCAGCTCAGCGCCCGCCCGAACGTTCGGCCGGACTCCCGATCCCAGCGCAGAACGGTCTCGCCCTGGTTGACGAGGCCGACGGCGACGACCGGAGCCCCGGCGTCCGCAAGTGCTGCCTTGCCTGCCACGACGATCGACTGCAGCAGTTCGTCCGGATCCTGTTCCACCGCCCCGCCCGGACCCGGTTCGGGATGGACCGGGGCGCCGCCCTCACCGAGGACGCGGCCGCCGTCGGCGACGACGAGCGCCTTCGTCGACGAGGTCCCCTGGTCGATGGCCAGGATGTTCGCCACGGAGCAAACCTATAACGTCACAACAATGGCAAGGCCGGTCGTCGGCATCACGACCTACGTCGTCCCAGCAAAGTGGAGCCACTGGAATCAGGAGGCGGCGCTCGTGCCGGCGGACTACGTGCGTGCCGTCGAGCAGGCCGGCGGCCGGGCTTTGCTCGTCCCGCCTGCAGCGGACGGGATCGACGAGACGTTGGACGCGGTCGATGGGCTGATCTTCTCCGGCGGCGCCGACCTCGACCCCGAGCTGTACGGGCAGGAAGCGCACCCGGAGACCGACGGTGTCACCGAGGAGCGCGACCGCTTCGAGCTCACCTTGCTCGAGGCCGCGCTCGCGCGTGACATGCCGGTGCTCGCCATCTGTCGCGGCTCGCAGATCCTGAACATCGCGCGCGGCGGCGATCTCATCCAGCATCTACCGGACGTCATCGGGGACGAGAAGCACAAGCACACGCCGGGTGCCTTCGCCGATCACGACGTGACGCTCGAGGAAGGAACTCGGCTGGGCGGCCTCCTCGGCGAGCGCGCACCGGTGAAGTCCCATCACCACCAGGGATTGGGCCGGATCGGCGAAGGCCTCCGTGTGGCGGCGCACGCCGAGGACGGAACGATCGAAGCGGTCGAGGACCCGGACCACCGCTTTGCGCTCGGCGTCCTCTGGCATCCGGAGGCGGGCGAGGACCAGAAGCTCTTCAAGGAGCTCGTCCGCGAAGCCGCCGACTACCGCACCGCGCAGGAGGCCGGATGACCCTGACGGTGATCAACCCGGCAACCGAGGAGTCGATCGCCGAGCTGGACGAGGCCGGCGTCGAGGAAGCCGACGCCGCCGTCGCCCGCGCGCGCGCGGCCTTCCCTGCCTGGCGCGCCGTCAGTCCGACCGACCGAGCACGCCTCTTGCGCCGGCTAGCGACACTCGTCGAAGAGCACGCGGAGGAGCTCGCGCGCATCGAATCGCAGAATGTCGGCAAGCCGATCAGCGGTGCGCGAGCCGAGGTCGCGATGGTGGCGCAGGTCTTCCATTTCTACGCCGGCGCAGTCGAAAAACACCACGGAGAGACGATCCCTGTCGCGGGCGGCGTCGACATGACTTTCCGCGAGCCGCTTGGCGTCGTTGGCCTGATCGTCCCGTGGAACTTCCCGCTGAACATCTCCTCCTGGAAGCTCGGCCCCGCGCTCGCGTGCGGTAACACGGTCGTGCTCAAGCCCGCGGAGCTCACGCCGCTCTCCGCGCTTCGGTTGGCAGAGCTCATTCTCGAGGCCGGCATTCCGGAGGGAGTCGTGAACGTCGTCGTCGGGCCCGGCCGCGTCGTCGGCCAGCGGCTCGTCGAGCATCCGCACGTCGCCAAGATCGGGTTCACCGGCTCTACGGAAGTCGGCCGGACCGTCATGCAAGGGGCGGCCGGCACCATCAAGCGTGTAACGCTCGAGCTCGGAGGGAAGTCGGCAAACGTCGTCTTCGCCGACTCGGATCTCGAGCGCGCCGCCGCCGCGGCACCGTACGCCGTGTTCGACAACGCCGGCCAGGACTGCTGCGCCCGCTCGCGCATCCTCGTCGAGCGCCCGGCCTACGACCGCTTCACTGAGTTGCTGATCGACGCGACCCGGAGGGTCAAGGTCGGCAACCCGGAGGACGAGACCACTGAGATGGGGCCGCTGATCTCCGCGCAGCACCGGGAGACGGTGGCCTCGTTCGTCGACGGCGACTCCCTGTTCCGCGGCGAGACACCGAGCAACCCAGGCTTCTGGTTCCCGTGCACGCTCGTCGAGGCCTCGAACGACGATCGCGTCGCCCGCGAGGAAGTGTTCGGCCCGGTCGCCGCGCTGATTCCCTTCACGGACGAGGAGGAGGCGATCCGGATCGCCAACGACACCCCCTACGGCCTCTCCGGATCGATCTGGACGGAGAACGGCGGCAGGGCGCTTCGTGTCGCGCGCGCGCTCGAGACGGGAGTTCTCTCGATCAACTCCAACAGCTCGGTCCGCCCCGCGACCCCGTTCGGCGGCTTCAAGCAATCCGGCTTCGGCCGCGAACTGGGGCTCCACGCCCTGGAGGGCTACTCAGAGGTGAAGAACGTCTTCATGAGCACCGAGTGATGGGGCGCCTCGACGGCAAGGTCGCGGTGATCACCGGCGCCGGCGGCGGCATGGGTCGCGAGGCCGCGCTCCTCTTCTCGGAGGAAGGTGGGCAGGTCTGCGTGGCCGACGTCGACGTAGAAGCTGCGGAGCGGACGGCCGCCGACGCGGGCAACGCGTTCGCTGTCGGAGTGGACGTCGCCGACTCCGACAGCGTCCGCGAGATGTACGAGCAGACCGCCGCGCGCTTCGGGGGCATCGACGTCCTCTACAACAACGCCGGCATCTCGCCCGCGGACGACGACTCGATCCTCGTCACGGAGCCCGACGCATGGCAGCGCGTGCAGGACGTCAACGCCAAGGGCGTGTACCTCTGCTGCAAGCACGGCATCCCGCATCTGCAGCGGCGCGGTGGCGGCTCGATCATCAACGTCGCATCGTTCGTCGCGCTCGTCGGCGCGGCGACGTCGCAGGTCTCGTACACGGCCTCGAAGGGCGCCGTCCTCGCGCTCAGCCGGGAGCTCGCGGTGCAGTTTGCGCGCGAGGGAATCCGAGTGAACGCCCTCTGCCCCGGCCCCGTCGAGACGCCCCTCCTGCTGCGGATCTTCGGGGACGATCCGGCGGCGTACGAGCGCCGCCGCATCCACTTGCCGATGGGGCGTCTCGCCAAGCCGCGCGAGATCGTGAACGCCGCGCTCTTCCTCGCCAGCGACGAGTCGTCCTACGTGAACGGCGCGACCTTCCTGGTCGACGGCGGCCTCACCGCCGCGTACGTCACGCCCGAGTAGTCAGGGATTCCGGAAGTCGACGATCAGCCGTGACGGCGACGTCGCGGTGGTGACGCGGAAGTCGACCTTGTCCGACAGACCGATGGCCCAGCTCAAGACCGCCTCGAAGTCACCGATGCGAACGAGCTCCTGGACGACTGACGTGCCGGCACTCGAGCCTGCGATTCGCTTCGGGCCCTTGTAGACGAGCACACCTTCACCCGTGTTGAGGTCGAAACCGGAAGCCGGCTCCATTCTCACGACGACGACGGCACTCCCGTCGACACTCACCGGATTCCCCGAGCCGTCCTCCTTCAGCGGCGGCTCGGCGTACTGGACGCGGTAGCCGGGCAGGGCGTTCTTGAACTGGAAGACGACGCGGTCGTAGCCCTCGTGCCTCCCGAGCCCGATTCGCTCGAGGAGAGCAGTGTCGCTCCCGGCTGCATCGGCTTTGACCGGAGTCGTGTCGGCGCCCGTCAGCGGGTCGATTCCGCTCGTGGTGGTCGTCGTCGCTGTCGACGTGGATGCCGAATAGCCGCCGACCGGAGCAGCCGCCTTCTCGGAGCTTCCGCAGCCCGCCGCGGCGACGAGGGTCGCCGACACGAGCGCCGTGGGGACAAGGCGGCTCATGCGCGGAGCGTACTTTCGGGCTGTTAAGAAACATCGTCGGCGATGCAACATTGGCTTCTCGTTCGCGGCACCAGTGACCACCTCCTGCCGGAGCTCGTGGACCCGTCGTCGCTCCGCACCCACTCCTCCACGCGGCGGCCGAGCCTGCAGAAGAACGAGCTCGCACTCTGCTACGCCTCGGGCTGGCAGAACATCTTCGCCGTGGTCGAGATCGTCGGCGATCCGGAGAACGATCCACGCCGGGAGCGCTGGCGCTGGCGCGTCCCGATCCGCCCGCTGCTCTTCGTCGAGAATCTCTCACGAGCGCCGCCCGTCGAGACAGCGGGCGTCTTTCCACGAAGCCTCGGGCGGCACTCGTACATCCGACTGACGGAGGAGCAGTACCGCGCCGGCTACGAGGCCTTGACGGCTCTCATCTGACTCTCATCCATTCCGGCAACACTATGAGTGGATGCGTGTCTTGATCGTCGAGGACGAGCTCAAGATGGCGAGCCTGCTTCGTCGTGGGCTCGTCGAGGAAGGCCATGCAGCGGACGTCGCCGGGACGGGCGAGGACGCGGTCTGGATGGCACAGGCCCACCCCTACGAGGCAATCGTCCTGGACGTGATGCTCCCCGGCCTGACCGGCTTCGAGACCTGTCGGGAGCTGCGCAAGGCGGGCATCTGGGCGCCGGTGCTGATGCTCACGGCGCGAGACGGCGTCGAGGACCGGGTGGCCGGGCTCGATGTCGGAGCCGATGACTACCTGACGAAACCCTTCTCGTTCGCCGAGCTCCTCGCGCGGCTCCGCGCCCTCGTCCGACGGGGCAGCGTCGAACGTCCCACCGAGCTCGCCGTCGGCGACCTCCGCCTCGACCCCGCCTCGCGCCGCGGCTGGCGCGGCGACACCGAGATCAGCCTCTCGCCGAAGGAGTTCGCCCTGCTGGAGGCCTTCATGCGCAGACCAGGACAGGTCTTGACCCGTCTGCAGCTGCTCGAACATGCGTGGGACTTTGCGTACGAGCATCGCTCGAACGTCGTCGACGTCTACGTGCGGTATCTGCGGGAGAAGATCGACCGGCCGTTCGGCACGGAGTCGATCGAGACGGTCCGCGGCGTCGGGTACCGGCTGCAAGAGGCGGACTGATGCTCACGCGGCTGCCGATCAGACTCCGCCTCACCTTGGTCTTCGCACTCGCGATGGCGCTGGTGCTCGCGGGCGCAGGCTGGCTCGTCTACGCGCGCGTCGCATCAGATCTGAGGAGCTCGCTCGACCAGCAGCTGCGCTCGCGCGCGCAGGACGTCTCCGCGCTCGTGCGGAGAGACGGCTCGCTCAAGTCGACTGGGGGTGCACTCGTCGAGCACGGAGAGTCATTTGCGGAGCTCCTCGCCCCGAACGGCACCGTTCTGGACGCCACCGATCCGATCGGCAAGGCGGCGTTGCTCACGCCGACGGAGCTCGCCCGCGTGCGCACGCGGATGTTGTTCGCCGACAGCGAGTCCGTCCCGGGGCTGAACGAGGAGGCGCGCATGCTGGCGCTCCCGCTTCAGCGCGGGCAGCAGCGACTCGTCCTGCTGGTCGGCACGACCAAGGAGAACAACGCCGAGACCCTGCAGAGCGTCCTGAACGCCTTCCTGATCGGCGGCCCGCTCGCGCTCGTCCTCGCCTCGCTCGGCGGCTATGCCCTTGCCGGCGCCGCGCTCAGACCGATCGAGGCGATGCGCCGCCGCGCCGCCGACATCTCCGCGTCGTCCCTCGACGATCGCCTGCCGGTGCCGCCTACGCAGGACGAGGTCTCGCGTCTCGGCGAGACGCTCAACGAGATGCTCACGAGGATCGCCGACGGCCTCTCACGAGAGCGGCGCTTCGTCGCTGACGCGAGTCACGAGCTGCGCACGCCCCTGGCGTTGCTCAAGACCGAGCTCGAGCTCGCACTCCGCCGGGCACGCTCGCGCGAAGAGCTCGAGGCCGCGATCCGCGCCGCCGCCGAAGACACGGAGCGACTCTCGCGCATCGCCGACGACCTCCTGCTGCTCGCGCGCGCCGAACAGGGGCGCGTTCCGATCAAGAAGGAACCGGTGGACGTGTCCGACGTGCTCGAAACGGTGGCCGAGCGCTTCCGGCCGCGGGCGGAGCTCGAAGGCCGGTCGGTCTCCGTCGATCCCGGCGATCCCCTCGTCGTGAGCGCCGACCGGCTGTTACTGGAACAAGCGTTGGGCAACTTGGTCGACAACGCCTTCCATCACGGCGCGGGTGAGGTCAGGCTCAGCGCCGCGCGGCAGAACGGGTCGGCAGAGCTCCACGTCCTCGACAACGGGAGAGGCTTTCCGGCCGGGTTCCTGCACCGCGCGTTCGAGCCGTTCAGCCGCGCGCAGAAAGCTGAGGGCGACGGCAGCGGCCTCGGCCTCGCGATCGTGCAGACGATTGCGGACGCGCACGACGGCGTCGCGCGGGCGGCCAATGCCGAGCACGGCGGCGCGGACGTGTGGATCACGCTTGCGCTGGACGGCTCCACGCGAGTGCCGTAGCGTCGGAGCGTGCGGCGGAGCCTCACGGTCGAAGAGCTCGGCGACCTGCTCGAGCAGCCACCGGTCGCAGTTCCGGCGACGTACCGGCGTGACGGCGCGTCCTGCTCTCACCGGTCTGGCACGAGTGGCATGACGGCGGGTTCACCGTGGTGTCGGGCTCCGGGCAGCATCAAGGCGAAGCAGCTCCGCCGGGACCCGCGTGCGGCAATCGTCGTCTGCGAGCAGGTGCCGCCGTACCGTGGCCTCGAGCTGCACGCGACGCCGCGGTTCGTGACGGACGGCGTTGCGGAAGTCGCAAAACGAATCGCGACGCGCTATCTCGGCAGTCCCGCGGGTGAGGAGTACGCAGCGGAAGCCGGCGACGATCTCCTCATCCGTGTCGAGCCGGGAAAACTCCGCGCCTGGGACTTCGCGGACGAGTTCTAGCTCGCTTCCGAGTCCGGCCCGCTCATGATCTCGTAGACGTTCCCGTCCGGCGCACGGAAGTGCGACCACGGTTCGGAAGCTCGAAGACCGCGAACCCGTCCTCGTCGATGGAGGCGGTGAGCCCGAAGACCTCTTTGAGAAACGCCACCATCGGCTCGACTCCGATGTCCCGTCCCGACCCAGCTGAGCCCGGTCACCTCCACGCACCGATCCTACGACGCGGCTGGTCCGCAAGTCACGCGTCGCGGAGTGCCATGTCGAGGGACAGTCCCCAGACATGGGTGCAACGGTCACGTCTCGATCTCGTCCGGTTTGGACGAGATGGATGTCACGAAGGTGTGACTTTTCTTCAACAGCTGCTCGGCTTGCACACGTCTCTGCGCTGGATAGTCGCCTCCGGCCCACGCTCGCAGAGCTCGCGTCGCGTTAAGCCGTCGCTCCACCCGTGCCGACAACAGAGTCGTGCGCCTCTTTCGCCGCCTGGCGGTCCCGTTCGCGCTGACCGCGATCGGTCTCGCAGCATTCCACGGTTGGACTGCGATCGTCTTCTACGCCGCGGCCGCCGTCTGGACGCTCGGCATCGTCACGGATCTGTGGGTCCTCCCCAACCTCGGCCTCTTGCGTCAAGCCGACAAGTGGTCGCGACGCCTGATTGCAGTGGAGGCGACGACACTTGTCGTCTGGACGGGCTGGGCTCTGTTCGAGGCGCTTGCAGGTCCACCCTGGCTCTCGTCCGCGTCGTTCGGCCTCGTGTCGCTTCCGGTCGGCGCTCTGCTGCTCGTGCTCAGCCTTGTCGGGCTGGCGACGGCTTCGGTGGAAGGCAGGCCAAAGCGATACGGAGCGGTGGCCGCGTGCCTCAGTCTCGCTATCGGCGTGCTTCCGTTCGCAGCGCTCGTCACGCTCCACGGTGGTTCGATGTCCTGAACACGATCGCGCTGAGCCGGATCGAAATGTCGATCCTGGGCAGGTGCGTTCGTCGTCCATACATCAGGCTGGATCACCGAGGACGAGAGGAGAGGCGATGAAGTACCTGCTGCTGGTCTGCTGGGACACGGAGCGGATGAACGGCCAGAGCGAACCCGATCCGAGCAAGACCGAAACCGAGGACGAAGAGCCCTTCCCCTGGGTGGACAACCTCCAGGCTCAGGGGATCTGGCTCACCGGCGACCAACTGGCGCCGCCTCGCCGGGCCCGCTCCGTGCGTGTCCGCGGCGGCAAGAAGATGGTGACGGACGGCCCCTTCACCGAGACGAAGGAGGCGATCGGCGGGTTCGACCTTCTCGAGTGCGACAGCCTCGAGGACGCGGTCGAGATCGCGGCCAGCCATCCCCTGGCGGAGGTTGGAACGATCGAGGTCCGACCGCTGTGGGGGAACTGACGTGCCGGCGCAAAGGCTCGCGGGAACCTGCGGCTGCGGCGCCGTCCGCTACGAAGTCGCGGACGAGTTCCTGTACTCGGCGAATTGCCATTGCTCGCGATGCCGTGCCGCGACGGGAACGGCCTTCAAGGCCTTTGCCGGCATCGAGCGAGAGAAGCTCGCGGTCACGATCGGACCGGACAAGCTGCGGATCGTTGGAGACGAGACGGCGAACGACACACGGTGCGAGGTCTGTGGCTCACTGCTTTTCTCGGTCGTGCGCGGCGGGGCTTACGTCCACGTCGCGATGGGCTCGCTCGTGGACGCTCCTTCCATAAGGCCAACAGAGCACATCTACGTCGGCTCCAAGGCGCCGTGGTTCGAGATCACCGACGGCCTTCCTCAACACGAGGAGTTGGATTAAGGGCAGCAGACCGACGAACATGTGCGCATGTTCCAGACCACACGCGCCCGTGCCACCGATGTGGCGACGCGCTCGCGCGAATGGGCCGACCGACAGGATCCGGGTTCCGTTCCCGGAGTGGCAATCGGCGCCTGGAAGCGCTATCGGGCCGTCGATGGGCCTCTGCAGTCGGCCCTTCTTTCGCTCTACGTCCTGGTTGCGGTTCTGCCGGCGTTGCTGGTTCTCGAGGAGTACCTGGACGCCCATCCCGCCGCGCTGGCGCATCACCTGGTTCACCACTATGGGCTCTCCGGCGACACCGCCAGCCTGCTGCGCAGCGTGCTCGTCCAGGGACGAGCCCACGAGCTCGGCTCGGCACTCCTAGCGATAGCAGGCGCGTTGTTCTTCGGCCTTGGCTTCGGGCGTGTACTTCAGCTGGTGCATGCTCGGGCCTGGCAGATCCAGCTTCCGAAGAAGCAAACCGATCAAGCGCTCTACGGCGCCGTCCTGGTTGGGGTATACGGACTGATCTTCCTGCTGCTCGTGCAGCTGACCGAGCTGAAGGGCAGCCCACGCTGGGCGGGGCCGGCGCTCGCACTCGGCTGGGTTGGGCTCCTCGTGTTGTTTTTCGTCTGGGCGCCGTGGCTGCTGACCCACAAGCTGATTACACGCCGGAACCTCCTCCCAGGCGCCGCACTAACTGCCGTCGGGCTCGTCGCACTGATGATCATCTCGAGTTTCGTGATGGGATTCTGGGTCGACTTCTACGCGCGTGACTACGGCGGCTTGGGCGTTGTGCTCGCGATCTACTTCTGGATCGCGTTCAGCTCAGCCGTGATCGTCGCGGCGGCGAGCCTCTCCCCCGCCCTCGCGGAACGGCGCGAGGCCCGGGGTCGCCGCTAGCCACGGAACGAACGCCCGCGAGGCCGCTGCGCTAAAGGCGAGTCGAAACCAGACCGCATCAGCATGCGACGGAGAGCCGGCGTCAGCGTTTTCCCTGGCCGCCCTGTAAGCACCACCTTCATCCGCCGGGCTCACGAGGTTGTACGGCCAAGAATCGGATCGCCGGGGGATCCTGACGGTGTCGGCGTTTCCAAATGCTTCTCGGGTTAGGCTGGACCGGTCGCCGTGCTCTCCCTGCCCGAGCTCGCGGTAGCGACTGCGGCCATTGCGATTTCAGCAGGGCTGATTGCGGCGTCTCTGAGACTACGCTCGGTGACAGGCTATCTCTTGGCGTGTTACGTCATCTCGTACACCGAGGTCGTGGTGGTCACAGCGGTCCTCTCTGTTGCGCATCTCGTCGCTCACTGGGCGATGATGCTCGCGACGTTCGGGTTGCTTTCCGCAGGCCTAGGGTCGTGGATCGTTGCCGGGCGGCCGTCCGCCCCGTTGAGATTTTCCAGCGTGCACCACCTCGTCGATGTCCTACGAGATCGATCCTTGGCGGTTCTGGCCATCGGAGTCGCATGCGCGTTCGTTTACGTCGCAGCGCTTGCGCTATTCACACCACCGAATAGCGCGGACGCCCTTTGGTATCACCTCGCGCGCGCAGCTTTCTGGAAGCAGCACCACGCCGTCGGCTACATCGCCAACGCAAATGATGAGCGTCTCAACGGATTCCCGCCTGTCGGCGAAATGGCAGTTCTCTACACGATGGTCGTCAGCGGAATCGATCGTTACGTGACACTGCCCGCGCTTCTCGGCTACATCGCCATGACGGTGGGGGTCTTCGGGATTGCGCGGCGGCTAGGAGTGGAAAAGCTCGAGGCTCTGTTCGCCGCTCTTCTGTTCACGACGTTGCCCGTCGTCGTATTACAGGCATCAGGCGCTCTGAACGATCTCGTGGTCGGATCCTTCCTCGTCATCTGTGTCTACTTCTGTCTGGGAGGGCGCACGGTCGATGCCGTACTTGCCGGTCTAGCGCTTGCGCTCGCATTTGGCACAAAAGCCTATGCGCCGCTGGCGCTGCCGCTCATCGTGACAATTGCAGTGCTTGCGGCGTCGAGGTCGCACGCGCTCAAGCTTGCAGCTTTTGGAGTTGCAGCGGTCATCCTGGGTTCGACCTGGAACCTCATCAATCTCGTCAAGACCGGGTCCTATCTAGGTCATGTGCAAAACGAGACGGACTATTCAGTGCACGGTGTCCTGAGCATCTTGGCGTTACCAGTGAGGTATTTGATCGATTTCGTGGAGGTCCCAGGGGCCAAGGGTTGGCGGGCGGCAGCCTATGTCGTCGCAGTACTCGTGATCGGGGCCTCGTGGTTGCGGAGCAGGCCTTCTCCGTCCAGACGATCATTGATCGTCGCCGCAGTGGTCGCCGGCACTCCGTTTCTCGTCATTGCGTTCGGACCGCTAATCGATCGCGCCTACCGCGCTTTCTTTTTCGACCTCAGCAGGCCGGACCTCGGCATTCTTGGCCACGACCGCAGTATCTTCACCGCCAGTCCGGTGATCTCCTATTACGGACCGCTCGGCCTGGTTCTCCTTTTTTCGCCACTTGCGTTCTTCGCGGCCCGGCGCGAGAGAAGTGCCCTCCTCGTCGTCTTCGCAGCGGCACCGTTTCTCTTTCTATTAGCTCTAGCGCTCACTATTGGCTACGGCGGGCTGAACGGGCGGTTCTTTGTCTTTTCGATGGCATTCGCAGTCGTGCCCTTCTCGCTTGCTCTCCACGACCAGCTCATACGGTGGGCCGTTGTCGCCGTCGCCTTGCCAACGCTCCTTTTCGCCCTCTACGCGAACCTCGAGAAGCCGCCCTCGGCATGGGGAGAGCCCCGTTGGAGGGTGCAGACGCAAGCGGGAGTCGGCCAGGCCGATGTATTCAGGTTCACGGAAACCTCCATTCCAGAAGACGCACACGTTGGTCTCGCGATCTGGAAGAAGCAGTGGAGCTATCCATACTTCGGACCACAGCTTCGACGCGTCGTCTCCTTCGTACCATCCGTGAACTCTGTTCCGCCTAAC
The DNA here is from genome assembly GCA_046724565.1 of Actinomycetota bacterium. Lineage (GTDB taxonomy): Bacteria > Actinomycetota > Thermoleophilia > Gaiellales > Gaiellaceae > 3-1-20CM-4-69-9. The sequence continues at coordinate 13,667 of JBKOWS010000053.1, forward strand.
GTCGATTGGCTCGTTGTCGCTTCGTCGAAGCCCGCGCCGCCGTCGGGATGGCAGGAGGTCATGGGCGACGCCCACCACTTCCGTGTCTACAAGCGTGAATTGACGCACGCTCGGGAAGCTCGGGGTTAGTCGAAGTCGAGCGAGCGCACGGCTGCGACAACGCATGCCTCGTCGCCGGCCGCCGTCCCGCCGCTCGCGCCCACGCCGCCGACGAGCTCCCCCTCGACGAACAGGGGCACGCCGCCCGCGTAGACGACGATGCGCGGATCGGTGGAATTCCAGCCCCAGTCGTCGCCGCCCGGTTGCGTGCTCCGCATGAAGTCCCCGGTCGGTGCACCCCAGAGCACCGACGTGTACGCCTTTCCGATCGCGAGCTGCATCGCTCCGAGCGCGGCTCCGTCCATCCGTTGACTTGCGACGAGGTGGCCACCGTCATCGACCACCGCGACGGCGAGCGAAAGCCCGCGAGATGCGGCCTCTTCGCGAACGCGCGAGAGAAGGGCCGCCGCAAGATCGAGCGAAACGCGCTTCCGCTCGATCAGGCTCGGTACCGGCCGATCCTCACTCGGCATGAATCGTTCCAATGCCGAGGAGCTGGTTGAAGATGGCTTCGACACCTTCCTCGGCAAACACCATCGCGCGCTCGCCGAGCTGGTTTGAGAGGCCCGCGTCTTCGAGGGCCGCCAGCGCTGCGACGATCTCGGCGTCGGCCGGCTTGCGCGGCGCATACTCGGCCGCCCACGCCGCGAGTGCAGCAGCGGCGCCTCGATGTTGCTCTGGGTCGAGCCATTGCTCCGTATGGGCGTCGTCTGAATCGTCATACGAGTGGTTGATGGCCAGCCGGCCGACCGGAGAGTCCGGGCCGGCGAAGTAGACCGCCGCGGCATCACTGTCGGCGACGTAGAAGCCGATCGCGGGGGCATCCAACTGGCGCGCGACGCCGTCCACGACATCCTCCATCGACCGCGAGAAGTTCCCGAGCACGTTGCCGAACTCCCACTCACCCGAGCGGTACAGGGACGCAACCCCGTCAACACCTGCCAGCTCGCGACCTGCGCCGACGGCCACGCGTTCTGCCCAGAGCCCCACGAGCGAATCTTTAACGATCCGAGATGGTGGGTGGTAGGTCCGTCCGATCCCATCGCTACTGTTCGTGCTGTTGACTGCATTGGCAACAGAGAACACGTCTGATCTGGCCGGGTTGAGTCTGGGCGAGTCGAGGACGAGGTTGCGACGGTGGCCTGCGACGCCTCAGTCGTCGCGATCAGCCAGCGAAACGGCAAAACGCTCCGCCTGGGGCGCAAGACGCGGGCGATCCCTCCCGCGCTGCGACGCGCCCCGCTGCCAGAACCACCGCTTCGTCGACGCCCACCACATCCGCCACTGGGCACATGGCGGCCAGACGACGCTCGACAACCTCGTGCTCCTCCGCCGACACCACCACCGACTCGTCCACGAAGGCGGCTACGCAATCGACGAACGCGGACGCTTCTACGACCCCTGGGGCCTACACATCCCAGACGTGTGGCGGGCAGCGCCGGGCAACGTGGAAGAGCTGTGCCACCATCCGGGCGCGGCGGACATCGGGCCCAAGACGTATGCGAGCGGCACCAACGACCCAATGGACCTCGACCTCGCGGTCGACATCCTCCTCAGCGTGACCGGCTTCTCTTGGCGTGAAGCCATCGCTACTTGGAATGCCGTGCGAGCTTGCGCAGTTGCTTCCAGGCCGAGGGAAGATCCTGCTGGATCTCGCTTTGCCTCGTCCGCTCCCGCTCGGCCAGCCGCCCGGCCACGAAAGCAACTCCTGACTCGTCGAACCGGTAGGCGACCTCTCTCAACCGCTCCTCGCCCACCACCGAGTCCTGATGCTCGCCCAGAATGTCTTGCATACGCGTCGCCGCGTCGACCACGCGGCGGCTTCGCTTGTCGGACGGGGCTCCGCCAAGCTCCGTGGCGTAGCGCACGCGTTTCACCTGAATACGGAGGTCATGGAGTGCCTCGTTGCCTGGACGTTTCCCGAGGCTCCGGACCCGCGCGACTAGGCCGCGCAGCTCTCGCGATGCGATCTGATCGAGCTTCCGAGTGGACGACGCGGAGGCCGGCGCAGCAGGGAGGGCCATTCGGTCGAGGACTCGGCGGTACGAGTTGCTGTTCAAAACGGCGACGAGCGCCTCCTGAAGGTCACGCCGGTCTTCCTCGAGTGTCCGAATGAGTGCTGTCCCGGCTGCCTGATCGTGCGGGTCGAAAGCGCGGAGCTGATCGCGCAACTTGTCCAGGAGGATGTCGATGTCCCGCGCCTCGTTACTGGCCCGGCCGAGCGCACGCATCCCGCCCTTCATCTCTTTCGCCCACTCGCTGTCGACGAGATCGCGCCCGACGGTCAGGTAGGTGCGAACGCGGCGTGCGGCGACTCGGAGCTGATGCAAGCTCTCGGGATCGGAAGCAATCCGAGCTCCGACGTCGTGCTTGACGAGCGAGTGATGCTGTTCGGCGATCTGATGTTCGAGCCGGCGAATCTCTGGATCCGGACTGCGAGCGGGAACCTGCAGGAGCTCACCTTCGAGCACGACGTTCCTGAGCAAAGACTCGATCGCCCGAGGAATTCCCGGCTCATCCTCGCTGGCCTCGACGACCTCCCCCCGTGCCGCCGTGAGGCGCCAGGTCCGAGCTCTTCCGTAGAGCAACTCGAGCCTGAGGCCGTGTCTCTCGAGGACGAGATCCCGAGTGTCATACAGGACGGAGGTCTTCGGTGAGTGGTCGTCCGTAGCTGGGAGCCGCGCTGCCCGTTCCAAGTCGAGGCTCTCCGCAGGCACGAAGCGCCGCTCCGTCTCCGCGGCGACGATGACCGTGTCTGGGGTCAGTCGGGCCTCAGTGGCGAGCGGCGGATCGACGAGGGCCAGCTCCGGACTGACGGCACCGACCCCGTTAGAGGTCGCTCGCACGAGTCGAAGCCACGGCTGCGCCACCAGGGAAGCGTAGTTTGGCGAGTGGACAGACGGGCTGGAATTCGACCTCTCGATGACGCCGGCGGCCCACTTTTCTCCGGCCGGGCCACGCTTCCGGCTTCTATTCGGCGAGACGGCTGCAGGCGAGCTAAGAGCTCCCACACAGCCGGTCGACATAGACCTGTTCGGGTGGGGCGTTATCTACGCCCTGCATGCGCGCGTGCATCGAGCGCGGGCGTGTCTGGCAGGCCGAGCATTCCGTCGGCGCGCTGCGTGACGACGCACTCTCGCTGCCTGCCTCCGTCAGAGGGTGCCCGCGGTACAGGCCCGCGGCTACGACGACCTCTTGGGTGAGACCCTGGCTCGATTCGAGAATACGGACATCGGCGCGGTCGACTATGGCGGCCCTCCGGGCGGCCCTGGCCGCACCCGTTGTTGCGCTCATACGCGAGGGCGCGGAGGCGCGTCTGGCCCACGAGGACGCCGTCGCGCAGCGCCCCGCGGGCACTAAGGTCGCGGAGGCGCCTGCCGGCGACACCGCAAGGAGGAGAACCGATGACCGGACTTCAGTTGCGAGCACCGATGGCACTTCGAGCCGGGGGCGGGCGCTGGCTCGTTCCGCCTTGGATCGCGCCGGCGTTCGTCCTGTGCGCGGTCGTGCTCGTTCCTTGGACCGGCTACCTGTTCGGGACGCTGCCGCCGGACTACACCGCAAATCACTGGGCGATTGCGTGGGGCGGATTCGACATCGGCCTGGCTCTCGCGCTCGCGAGCACCGCGACACTGATCGCGCGCCGCTCGCCATTCGCAGAAGTAACGGCAACCGTGACGGGAACACTGCTCCTCTGCGACGCCTGGTTCGATGTGCTGACCTCACAGGGAACGTCCGCAGTGGTCCAGGCGACCGTTGAAGCGCTCCTGATCGAGCTCCCACTTGCATTGCTGTGCTTCTGGATCTCGCGCAATCTCGCACACGCGGTCGAGGTCGCCCGACCATTTCTGCAAGCTGCCGGATTCACGATTCGCGACAACAGGCTCATCCCGCCGAACGAGGAGAGACCCGTCTCCGGTTGATGTGAAGGTAGGCGGGCGCGCCCTCCGGTATCGCACCCAACTGCTGCATCAGCCTTCAGGAAAGCGCGCGCTCGAGTGCAGCACGGTCTGCGGGTGAGCCGTGTGCGGGGAGCACAACTTCAACCGGTAGCTCGAGCAGTGGCCGGAGCCCTTCGGCGAGCTGCTCGCGTGGCACGCCCTGCAGCAGCCACTTGTACTGGAGCGCCTCGCCGTCGAGCAATCCGCTGAGCAAGTCCCCGGCGACGACAGTCCGGCGGCTCTCGATCCAGAGCACGAGATCGTTGGCCTCGTACCCGGCGAGCGCCTCGATCCCGAGTGGCAGCCGGTCGCCGGCCGCGTACCAATGCGCGTCGCCGCCCCCGGCCCTCAGCCAGTCGAGGTCGGGACTTCCGTCTCCGGCCTGCTCGGCAGTGATCCCGTACTTCCGCATCAAGTCCTCGGCTGTTTCGGCGGGCGGTGCGTACACCGGAGCGCCTAGGCGCTCGACCAGGTCGCGGGCGTCGCGTTCGTGCCACGGCGCGGTGAGCACGATGACGGGCTCACGCTCCGAAGCGAGGCCAAGGATCTCACTTGGTACGGCGAGCGGGTCGAAGAGGAGCAAACGAGCTCCGTCGTCGAGCGCATACGAGGAGACCTCCTGCGTATAGGGCGCGTCCGACGACCACCAGGGATGCGCTGCCTGCCAATGCCAGAGTCCAGGCTGTAGTTCACGCATGGCGCGATGCTAAACGCGCGCCAAGGCCCCTCGTCGGATGAAAGTGAAGGCGGCGGCGAACCCTATGAGGCGGGCTCCGTGACCGCCTCTGCCATCTCGGTCGCCGGTGCTCTCGTCAGCCAGATCGCCACGATCGCGCCGACTGCATAGCCGCCGGCGATCGCGGCGATCGCTTCCCCAGTACCGGGTTTCTGGGTCATGTTCCAGACGATCCCGAAGAAGACCCCGATGTTGGCGAACTCGGTGACCCAAAGACCCGGGTGGCGTGTCATCCGTCGTGCCCGTTTGCCGAGCGGGCCAGGACCGTTGTCCTGGAGCGCCTCCTTGAGCTGCTTCCCCGAGCGGCCCCCGACCAGCGGCCCTTGAAGCGCCAACGGCACAAGGCCGGCGATCGAAACGTCGATCCAACCCGTGCTCCACGTCCAAATATCCGACGTCATGTAGGCACCGGTGCCGAACAAGCCGAGGATCGCGATCGGAAAGGCGTGTTCGGTCTTGCCAGCCACAACGCCCCACGGCACCGCATCGGCAAGTGTCTTCGCGCCCCGGAGCTGGAACAGACAAACCATCAGCACACTGGCCGCGCCAACGCCGATGAAGACCGCAAGCAGATGAACGTAGAGGACAATGTGGTAGGTGTCCAACGGGGTTTCTCCTTAAGGTCGACGCCGCGAGGCACGCTAGGCGATGTCGTGCTCGGTTTCAAGAGACCCAAATGAACTAACGGCGCTCAAGAGTGATTCGTGTACGAGCACCGTCCAGTTCTCAGCGTGGGACGCGCGGAGCCGGACTTCAAATGGCGATGGAGCCGGCGGGAATCGAATCCGCGCAAGATTCCCACCCCGGCTGAGTTGCCGTGACCGCTCAGAGGCGCGCGCCTGACTAGCCTCGACCGCGCAGCGTGGACGCGAAGATGAACGCGGTGCAGGTAGCGTGCGCCTTGTTCAGCGGCACCGGATGCGAACGCCGTTTGGTCGTTTCCGGAGCGCCGACCATCGACTACAGCACGATGCTAAGCCGGCAGAGGTGGTGCATTTCATGGTGACGGCGGACGAGATCGGTCGGGTCGCAGTGTTCGCGGACCTCGAGCCGGCCGAACGCGACTGGCTTTCCGGGGTAGTGGCGGACATCACGCTCGTTCCCGGCGAGTCCGCCGTGAACGAGGGTGATGCTCGGGCGCTGTTCGGCGTCCTCGAGGGTCGGTTCGAGGTGCTCAGGCTCGTCGACGGCGTGGAGAGTGTGATCGGCGAGCGGAGGCCCGGTGACGTCTTCGGGGAGATGTCGATCGCGTTCGGCATGCTCCACCCTGGCGGGTTCCGCGCAGCGCAGGCGTCGCGCGTGTTTCGGATCGAGTTGCAGGACTACTACGCGCTCGCCGCCGCTGCGCCGGAGGTCGGGGAGCGGGTGGGCCTCCTGGCGATGCACAGGCTCGGAGGGGCCAAAGGTCTGCAGGCCCGAGCGTCCGCACCCGCCCCGGTCCGAGCGATCCTCCTCGGCCGACGCTGGGACGCCTCCTGTGCGCAGCTGAGGCGCTTCCTCGACCGCAACCAGATCCGGTTCAGATGGCTCCAGCCGGACGTGCCCGCCGATGCGGAGCAGTGGTCGGGCGCGCTGCCGGCCGAAGATGACCTCCCTGCCGTTCGCGTCGTGAACGGCAAGACCGCCGTGCGACCGCAGCTTCGGCGGGTGGCCGAGCTCCTGGGGCTCGAGACGGAGCCGTCCGCGACGGAGTACGACACGGTGATCGTCGGTGCGGGGCCTGCCGGTCTCGCAGCAGCCGTGTACGGCGCATCGGAGGGACTGCGAACGATCGCGGTCGAGCGGGAGGCCCCCGGTGGCCAGGCGGGCACGTCCTCCAGGATCGAGAACTACCTCGGATTCCCTTCAGGCGTGTCGGGCGACGAGCTCGCGAGTCGGGCGTTGCAGCAGGCTCGCCGGCTCGGCGCCGAGATCCTCGTCACCCGCTCGATCACGCGTATCGACGCATCGAACCGTCAGGTGCATCTCGACGGCGGCGACGTCCTGCAGGCGGAGACGATCATCCTCGCGTGCGGTGTGTCGTGGCGGCAACTTTCCGTCCAGGGGTTCGATCGACTCGTTGGGAAGGGTGTCTTCTACGGAGCGGCGCGGAGCGAGGCGCCGAACACGCACGGCCTCGATGTCCACGTTGTCGGGGCCGGGAACTCGGCAGGGCAGGCGGCAATGTTCTTCGCCAACCACGCGCGGAGCGTGACGATCCTCTGTCGCGGTGCCACGTTGGCCAAGACCGGCAAGAGCGGAATGTCGCGCTACCTGATCGACCAGCTCTCGACGCGACCCAACGTCGACGTGCGGTACCGGACGGAGGTGGTCGCAGCACAGGGCGCCGACTCGCTGGACGCGATCGAGGTCCGGAATTCGGACACGGGCGAGACGAAGCGACTCGCGTCGGGAGGGCTGTTCCTGTTCATTGGCGCAGACGCCGAGACGCGTTGGCTCCCGCCCGAGATCGCACTCGACGGGCGCGGTTACATACTCACCGGTCCAGACGTGGGCGATGACAGCGAGTGGCACCTCGAGCGCGATCGGTATCTGCTCGAGACGAGCGTGCCAGGCATCTTCGCCTGCGGCGATGTCCGATTCAGCCCTGTGAAGCGTGTCGCGGCGGCAGTCGGCGAGGGCAGCATGGCGATCGCCTTCGTGCACCAGTATCTCAGGGAGCACGCTTGAACCGGATAGAGGCGGGGACCGACCGCCAAGTACTGCGCGAACCCGAGGTGTTTGATGGATTTCAGCCTCCAGCTCCTCCCTGAACAGCCGCTCGCAGAGCTCATCGAAGTCATACGCCTCGCGGACGAGCTCGGCTTTCGCGCCTGCTATAGCGCCGACGAGACGTACCACAAGGACATGTGGATCTTGTTCGCCGCTGCAGGGCCGCAAACGCAGGATCCGCTTCGGGCCGGAGGTGACGCACGTCATCCTGCGAGAGCCGACGCTGATCGCGCAGCAAGCCGCCACCCTCGACGAGCTTACGAACGGCCGCGCGGAGATCGTCTTCTCCATCGGCAACTTGGCGATGCTCGACCAGTACGGGATCGAGTGGCGAGGCACCCGGCCGCTCGCCCGTCTCCGCGAAGCGCATGAGGTTATGCGCAGGTTCCTCGCCGAGGGACGCATCGACTTCGAGGGCCGCTTCTATCGGTACACAGGACTGTTCACAGCCGCGCGCCCGGTACAAGAACCGCTGCCTCTCAAGATCGGGGCAATGAAAGGGCCCGGTTCCTTCCGGCTCGCAGGCGAGATCGCAGACGGCGTCCACGTCGCGTGCGCCCACTCAAGCGAAGCGCTTGGCTTCGCCGCGGAGAACGTTCGCGAAGGGGCGGGCCGGGTCGGGCGCCGACTCGACCCCGGCTTCGACTTCTGCGCATCTGTACTCGGGGCGATCTCCAACGACTCCAGTGCGGCCAAGGAGGCCGCCCGCATCGCTGCTGCCTTCTACATCTCGTCGATGGCTCCGGAGCTGGTTGAACGTCATGGCGTCGCCTACGCCAAAGTTCGGCCAGTTGTAGACGCCTTCGGTCGCGGAGACGTCGAGCGCGCGCTCGAGCTCACATTGCCCGAGATCGGCGAGCGGCTCTCGATCGCCGGCAAGGCGGGGGACTGGATTGAGCGTATCCGGGCCGACTTCCTACCGCACGGCTACAACCATATGGCTCTTGGCCTCGTCGATCCCTACCTGGTTGAGAGTTGGTCGGGTCGCCGCGTCAGTGGTCTTCCAGACCTCGCAAGCCAACTCGAGCTACTCGCCGCTGAGGTTGTACCTGCGCTGGCGGATCCGTGAAGCGAAGCGGACTTCCGGCGATAAAGTGGAGGCGGCGGGAATCGAACCCGCGGAAGGTTTCAAACCGGTGGGAGCGCGCGCAACGGGCGAGCGGTCAGGAAAGCGCGCGCTCGAGGGCCGCCCGGTCGTGGGGCCCACCGTGGGTGGCAAGCACGGCCTCGACCGGCAGCTCCAGGAGACGACGCAGCCCGTCGGCGACGTGATCGCGTGTCACGTCCTCGGGCAGCCAT
>JBKOWS010000081.1:0-3640 GCA_046724565.1 Actinomycetota bacterium
AGGCGTTCGGGGAGACCGTCATCGACACCATCGAAGAGCGGGCACCGAACATCCGTCGGTTGATCCTGCACGCGCAAGTTCTCACGCCCAAGGACATCGAGGACCGGTTCGGGCTGTCGGAGGGCAATATCTTCCAGGGAGAGCTCTCGCTCGAGCAGCTCTTCTTCAGCCGGCCCGTACCGGGTTGGGCGCGTTACCGGACGCCGCTGCAGAACCTCTGGATGTGTGGCTCGGCCACGCATCCGGGAGGAGGGATCATGGGGGCGCCGGGACGTCTGGCCGCCCTCCAGGTCCTGCGCTCGCTGCGTGCCAGAAGGGCGGCCTGAGACTCTGGTGGCCGAGCAGTACGACGCCGTCATCGTCGGTGCCGGCCACAACGGCCTGGTGACGGCCGGGTATCTGGCGAAGGCGGGGCTGCGAACGCTCGCTGTCGAGCGGCGGGACCGTGCAGGTGGTGCACTGGCGACCGAGGAGGTTGCCCCGGGTGTGCGCGCGCCGGTTGCGGCGGACGGCATGGGAGGTCTCCGCGCCGCGGTGGTCCGTGACCTCGGGCTCGATTCGCGCGGCTTTCGAGTGGTCGAGCCCGACGTGGCCGCCTTCGCACCTTCTGCCGACGGACCCGGCCTGACGTTGTGGCGCGACCCGGCCCGGACCGCTAAGGAGCTTCGGACACAGCGGCCGCGTGACGCGGAGGCCTTCCTCGCATTCGACCGAAAGGTTCGCTCTCTCGCATCCTTCTTGGCTCGCGTCCAGGCGATCGAGCCTCCCGACCTCGCGTCTGCCGCGCCCGCGGATGCCGTCAGGGGCCTCACACTGCTGAACGCTCTCCGGCAGCTCGGTGGGCCGCAGATTCGCGAGACGCTGCGAGTCCTGCCGATGTCCGTCGCGGATCTCGTCGGCGAGGGAGTCGCCGACGAGGCGCTTCGTGGCGTCCTCGGAGCGCGCGGCATTCGCTACTCGGCCATGGGCCCGCGGTCGGCGGGGACGGCGCTCAACTTCCTGTGGGACTCGGCCGCCGGGGGCGGAGCGGCGGGGCGCACCGTGTTCGCACGACGCGGGCCCGACGCTCTCGTCGAAGCGCTCGTCGCAGCGGCACGAGGCTACGGCGCGACCCTGCGATGCGGTGTCGACGTCGCGGCAATCCGGACGAGGCAATCCACTGTCGAGGGGGTAGTCCTGGCGAACGGCGAGGAGATCGACGCCCGGATCGTCGCGTCGAGCGCCGACCCGAAGCAGACCCTCCTGCGTCTTCTCGATCCGGCGGAGCTCGGTCCGACCCTGGGCTGGCGAGCCGAGCACATCCGCATGCCGGGCGTGGTGGCGAAGGTCACCCTCCTCCTGGACCGCCTGCCGACGTTCGGCGGGGTGGACGACGAGCGCCTGCGGGGGCGGATCGTCGTCGCTCCGAGCCTCGACGGCCTCGAGCGCGCATTCGACGACTCGAAGTACGGCCGGATCTCCGAACACCCGTATCTCGAGGCGACGATCCCTACCCTCTGCAGCCCTTCCCTGGCTTCCGAGGGCAAGCACGTCATCAGTGCGCTGTTCCAATACGCGCCACGGCGCCTCCGTGACGCAGACTGGGACGAAGCAGCACGCGATCGGGTGGTGGACATGACGGTGCGAACGCTCGAGGTCTACGCACCAGGCATCGCGGAGAGCATCGTCGCTCGCCACGTCGTGACGCCTGAGGACCTCGAGCGGGAGTACGGCCTCAGCGGCGGGCACCCGATGCACGGCGAGCACGCGCTCGATCAGGTCTTCGCTTGGCGGCCGCTCCTCGGCTACGCACGCTACCGCCTTGCCGGGATTCGCGGCCTCTACCTCTGCGGGGCGGGCGCACATCCGGGGGGCGGAGTCACCGGCGGCCCGGGCCGGAACGCAGCGCAGGCTATCCTCGCCGACGCCCGGCGGGCTCGACGCCGCAGCGGGAGACGTCGCGCACGCGGCGCGCCTGCGTAACGGGGCAGCGTCGGACGACGTCGACGAAAGACGTCGTACTCCAGCCCAAGGTCGACCTCCACAGCGGACGGAACTTTCAGCCCGTCCTTGCTGAAGCTCATCCTCAGGCGGAAGGAGCGAGTAGACCGAGCTTGGCCGCGATCGGCTCGATGCTCAACTCCATCAGGAACTGCAGCTCCTCGCTCGGCTCGTACTCCTTCATCCGACCGATCACGGCCATCCTCGCTTGGTCGGGCACCGACCAGTCGACGTTGGAGACCGCCTCGACGAACAGTTCGATGTAGCGGCGCTGCCAGTCCCACATCTCGTGTCCAACGGGGCCGCCGTGACCGATGTGGAAGACGGCGTCGTCGGGGAAGCGCGCCTGCAGCTCCGCGATGTTCGCCAGCCACGCAGCATAGAACCCGTCGGCGAGGTAGCAGTGGCGGTGGTCGTAGATCTGGTCGCCGAGAAAGACGGTCTTCTCGTCATCGCCGAGGACCCATGGACTGTCATGCGGCGACTCGCTCGGGCCGAGATCGATGACCGTGAACCTCACGTCGTCGAAACTCAGACTCTCACCATCACGAACCGGGGTGTTCGGGAAGATTCTGTCGGCCGGCCAGTCCTCGCCGAACATCGGCCCGATGATCTGGTCCTTCACACCATCGTCGCGGCTGATCGTGTCGATCACTCCTTGCGGCGCGAAGATCGGAACATCGTCGCCGGCGACGATCTCCCCGAGCCCGGCGTAGTGATCAGGGTGCGACTGCGTCACGAGCACGGCCCGCAGCGGCTTGCCAAGCCGCTCGATGCCGGCGCGCATCTCCCCGGCGGCGGAGACCTGAAGCAACCCGTCAACGGCAACCACGCCGGTCTCGGTCTCCACCAAGTAGGCATTGACGAACGCGCCTTCATGTCTGACTGGAAATCGATGGATGGTCGGATCTGTTGTCATGCGTCTCCTTTCGGCTCCTGGATCACTTTCGCTCGTCCTTCCGAGCTACGCGCTTTGCACGGAGATCGAGTGTGCGCGTGGACAACTCCTTCAACGGCTCGACGCATGCGATGCGATGGCTTCACTCAAGTCGGCTCGTCCGATATCGACTGGAACGCCCGCTCGGCGACCTGCCGGCGGTAGTCGGGCAGATGGAGCTGTGCGAGCGCGTCGAGTGCCGTCGACGTGAGCGCCGCCAGCCGCACGAGATTGGCCTCGTCCTGCTCGGTGAACTCACCCTCGAGCCGATCGGAGGCCTGGATGAAGCCGTAATTCGCGCCGTCCGATCCGATGAGGGGGACGGCCAGCCAGCCTCGCATCGGAGGGTGGTTGTCGATCTGGTCGCCGAAGTTCCGCCACTCGTCGTGGGCGCGGAGCTCCTCATCGGTCAGCCGGATCGGCCGGCTGACCTCGTGTGCGTACGCGTGGATACCGAATCCCTTGGCCGGTGCTCGGTAATCCGCCCACTGCGCGTATTTCTCCGAGAGCGAGAAGTACTTGCGGGCGTGAGCCCACCCCTCGCCGATCAGTTGCGCGGCCGCCCCCTGATGAGCCCGGGCGAGTACCCGGGCGAGCTCCGCCGCCTCGGCGAGGACCGGGTCGGCCGCCAGCATGAAGCTCGCGAGCTCCGGGGAAACGTCCGGGCTCGGTGCGGTGCTCGCGTTGTGGTACGTGTTCAAGAACCGCTCAGTGGTCATGATT
>JBKOWS010000035.1:0-40675 GCA_046724565.1 Actinomycetota bacterium
AAACGGACACGAGCTTCTCGCAGCGGTCACGGGAACCGGCTGCATGTCGAGCGCGATCACCGGCTGCTTTCTCGCGGCAAAACCCGACTTGCCGCTCGAGGCTGCGGCGGAAGCGCTCGCAGCCTTCGGTGTCGCTGCGGAAGACTCGGCCGTCGAAGCGAAGGGACCCGGTTCGTTCCACGTCGGCCTGTACGACGCGCTCGCCGGGCTCCAGCCCGAAACGCTCGACGAGCGCGCGAAGATCACGTGAAGCTGCATGCGATCGTCGCTGACCTGGACACGGCGCGCGCCGCAGTCGAGGGCGGTGCGACTGTGGTGCAGTGGCGGCTCAAGAACGTTCCCACTCTCGACGTGGTCGAGCGCGGACGCTCGACCCGCAGTTTTTGCGCGCGCCACGGTGTCACCTTCGTCGTGAACGACGACGTCGAGGCGGCGCTCATGCTCGGCGCGGACGGCGTGCATCTGGGGCGGGGAGACGAAGGCTCGGCGCGCGCGAAAGAGCACGGCCTCTTGCTGGGGCGCTCGGCCTCGACGCTGGAGGAGGCCCGCACGGCAGACGACGAGGCCGACTACCTGGGCGCCGGCCCGGTCTGGGAGACACCGACCAAACCGGACGCGGAGTTGCCGATCGGCCTAGACGGCCTGCGCGAGATCTGCGCCGCGGTCTCGAGCCCCGTCGTCGCGATCGGAGGCATCGACGAGTGGAATGCCCCGGACTGCATTCGTGCCGGAGCGGCGGGTGTGGCGGTCATCAGGGCAGCGCGCAATGCGGCCGCCTTGCGCGCGGCGCTCGATGCGGCTCGCTGAGCTGGGGGAGCTCGGGCTACTCGCCGAGCTCGAGCGGCGGGGGCTCGTTCGTGAGATCGGCGACGATGCCGCGCAACTCCCGGAGGGGCTCGTTGTGACGCAGGACGCGCTCGTCGACGGCGTCCACTTCCGCCTTGACTGGGTCTCGTGGCGAGATCTCGGCTGGCGGGCCGCCGCCGTGAACCTCAGCGATCTGGCCGCGTCCGGAGCGGAGCCCGAAGGGTTGATCGTGACGCTTGCAATACCCGGGGAGACGGACGTCGGAGACGTGATCGAGCTGTACGAGGGAATGGCCGAGACCGGTGTTCCCGTGAGAGGCGGCGACACGACCGAGTCCGACCGGCTCGTTCTCAGCGTCGGCGCACTGGGTCGCTCCGACCGCGTGCCCGGCCGTGCCGGGGCGCGACCCGGAGACCTGCTCGTGCTCACTGGGCGACTCGGAGCAGCCGGCGCGGCCTTTCGCCGGGAGGCGTACGTGCGACCTCCCCTTCGGCTCGCCGAAGGCCGACAACTTGCCGCGCACGCGCACGCGCTGCTCGACATCTCGGACGGCCTGGCCGTCGACGCGGCGCACATCGCGTACAGATCTGGCTGTCGCGTCGCGATCGAGCTCGAGCACGTGCCGCTCGCGGACGGCGCGACGGTCGACGACCTCGGGTTCGGCGAGGACTACGAGCTCCTGGGCGCGGTCGAGGAGCCGGGCCCGTTCGCGGTGATCGGCCGCTGCGAGGAGGGACGGGGCGTGGCCTTCACCCTCAACGGCGAGCCGTACGAGCTAGGCGGCTGGGAGCACTTCGGCTAGAGCACGCTCGTAGTGCGAGCGGGGCCTCGCGCCGATGAGCGTCGTCTTCGCCTCGCCAGCCTCGAAGACGATCGTCGTCGGGATCGACAGCACGTCGTAGCGGGCGGGCGTCAACGGGTTCTCGTCGATGTTCAGCTTGGCGAACTCGACGCGCCCGCGCGAATCGGCCTCCAGCCGTGCGAGCACGGGCTCGACGGCCTTGCACGGCCCGCACCACGGTGCCCAGAAGTCGAGCACGATCGGCACCTCCGCCTGCAGGACGTCCCGCTCGAACGTGTCGTCGGTGACCTCGAACACGCGGCCAGCCTAGCGACTAGAGCTTCGACCGGAGTGCGGCCAGTCGCAGCGCCGGGACCTTCCAGATCGCCTCGACGACGATTGCCTTCGACATCTTCGAGCCCCCGACCTCGCGATCGACAAACGTGATCGGGACCTCGACGACGCGGAAGCCCGCCCGGAGCGCGCGGTAGGTTGTCTCGATCTGAAACGCGTATCCCTTGGAGTGGATCGCGTCCAGATCGATCGCCTCCAGGACCGAACGCCGGTAGCACTTGAAGCCTCCGGTCAGGTCGTGGACGTTCGCTCCGAGCAGCACTTGGGCGTACAACGAGCCGCCGGCCGAGACGATGCGCCGCAGCAAGCCCCAGTTGCGGACCGCGCCGCCCTTGACGTAGCGCGAACCGAGCGCCAGATCGGCACCGGCCTGGACCGCGGCGATCAGTCGGGGAACGTCGGCCGGATCATGCGAGAAGTCGCAGTCCATCTCGAGGACGAGCTCGGCGTCGCCGGCGAGTGCACGGCGGAACCCGGCGAGGTAGGCAGGCCCGAGCCCTTGCTTGCGTTCGCGATGCAACACCTCCACATAGTCGAGCTCCCCCGCGAGCCGGTCGGCGAGCTCTCCGGTCCCGTCGGGCGAGTTGTCGTCGATCACGAGAACGCGTACGCCCTTGTCCGCGAGTGCCCGCAGCATCGGCTCGAGGTTCTCGAGCTCGTTGTAGGTCGGAAGGCAAACGGTGGCCCGAGGCACCCTACGTATATTCAACCGATGACCGGAACGCTGCCCCGCAACGTCGATGTAGCCGACCAGCTCGACCTGTTGGCCGACCTGCTCGAGCTCGAAGGGGAGGCGTCCTTTCGGGTGCTGGCCTACCGACGCGCTGCGACCCGCATCCGTGAAACGGCCAGCTCCGTGGCCGAGCTGGCCCTGGCCGGGCGCGCGAAGGAGCTGTCGGGAATCGGTAAGACGATCGAGGAGAAGATCGTCCAGGTGGTCGAGGACGGCGAGATGCACGCGCTCACGAAGCGCAAGAAGGTCATTCCGCCCGAGGTCGTGTCGTTCATGCGCCTGCCCGGCCTGGGCCCGAAGACGGCTGCGCGGATCTGGCAGGAGCTCGGGGTGACCACGATCGAGGAGCTGAAGCGCGCCGCGGAACAGGAACAGTTGCGAACGCTGGCCGGCCTCGGCGCCAAGACCGAGGAGCGGGTCCTGAAGGCGCTGGCCGAGAAGAAGCAGGAGCCCTCGGACCGGCGTCTGCTCGGCGATGGACTCGGCCCGCTCCTCGCCGTCGTGCAGGTCCTGCGTGAGCATCCTGCGGCGGTGAAGGTGTCCGAGGCGGGCAGCGCCCGCCGGCGCAAGGAGACGTTCCGCGACCTGGACATCATCGCGACGGCGACCGATCCGGAGGCGCTGATCGACTACTTCACGACGCTGAAGTGGGTCATCGAGGTGGTCGCTAAGGGACCGACGAAGGCGACCGTGCTCTCGAACGAAGGCCTGCGCTTCGACTTGCGCGTCGTTCCGCCCGAGTCATACGGGAATCTGCTGCAGCACTTCACCGGCTCGAAGGATCACAACGTGGCGCTGCGCGAGCGCGCGGTGAAGCAGGGCTTCTCCGTCTCGGAGTACTCGATCACGGTGGTCGAGACCGGCGAGGAGCTGACGTTCGCGGACGAGACGGAGGTGTACGAGCGGCTCCGCTACCAGTTCATCCCGCCTGAGCTGAGGGAGAACGCCGGCGAGCTCGAAGCTGCACGTAACGGAGAGCTCCCCACGCTCGTCGAGCTCGGTGACGTGAAGGGCGATCTCCACTCGCACACGACCTGGTCCGACGGGAGGGACTCGCTCGAGCGGATGGTGCTCGCGGCGCGGGCGCGCCGATACAAGTACCTTGCCGTCACCGATCATCCGCGGGGCACGCTGGCCGAGCAAGACCTCGAGATCGATGCGCTCAACGAGCGGCTGAAGCCGTTCAGGATCCTGAAGGGCATCGAGGTCAACATCCGGATCGACGGCTCGCTTTCGCTGCCGGACGAAGTCCTCGCTGAGCGCGACTGGGTGATCGCATCGCTGCACGCCGCCTTCGACCGCAACCCCACGGAGCGCGTTCTCACTGCGATGCAGAACCCGCACGTCGACATGATCGGCCACCTCACTGCGCGCAAGATCAACATCCGTGGTCCGGCGAGCGTCGACGTCGAGCGAGTCATCGCGAAGGCGGTCGAGACGGGGACGTTCCTCGAGATCAACTCGCAGCCGAACAGGCTGGACCTGCGCGACACGCACGCTCGGCTTGCGGGCGAGGCCGGGGTCACGATCGCCGTGAACACCGACGCCCACCAGCTGAGCGCGCTCGAGCACATGGAGATGGGCGTCGCGCAGGCACGCCGCGCCTGGCTGACGAAGGAGCAGGTCCTGAACACGCGTACCTGGCCCCAGATCGAGAAGCTGAAGAGGAAGTGACCTTTCGGGACGACGGCGCCGCCGCGCTCGAATGGGCCGCGCAGTACCTCGAGCGCGTCGGCGAGCTGCCGGTGCTGGCTCAGGTGAACCCCGGCGACATCCGCGCGCGGCTACCGGCCTCTCCGCCCGAGCAGGGCGAGCCGTTCGCGAACGTGCTCCGCGATCTCGACGAGATCCTGCTGCCGGGGGTGACGCACTGGCAGAGCCCGCGCTTCTTCGCGTACTTCTCCAACCGTGCCTCCGAGCCGGGCATCCTGGCGGAGCTGCTGGCCGCGACACTGAACTCCGTCGGCTTTCTCTGGCGCACGGCGCCTGCAGCGACGGAGCTCGAGCTCCTGACCCTGGACTGGGCCGCGCAGCTCCTTGGTCTCCCGGCCGGCTGGCACGGTCACATCGAGGACACCGCGTCGACCTCCACGATCGTTGCGCTCGCCGCAGCGCGTGAGTCGACCGGCGCGAACGTCGTTGTGTGCTCCGAGCATGCCCACTCCGCCGTTGACAAGGCTGCCAAGCTCCTCGGGCTCGAGGTGCGCAAGACGCCATCCGACAGCGACTTCGCGCTGCGGCCCGAGGCACTCGACCTTACGGATACGGCGGCCGTCGTCGCGACGGTCGGGACGACGTCGGTCGCCTCGGTCGACCCGGTCGAGGCCGTCGCGAAGGCGTGTACGGAGGCCGGAGTGTGGTTGCACGTCGATGCCGCCTATGCGGGGTCGGCCTGGGTCTGCCCCGAGTTTCGCTGGTCGCAACGTGGTGTCGAGCACGCCGACTCGCTCGTCGTCAACGCACACAAGTGGCTGTTCACGCCGATGGACTGCTCGCTGTTCTGGACGAGCCGTCCGGCGGACGTGCATCGCGCCTTCAGTCTCGTCCCGGAG
The DNA here is from genome assembly GCA_046724565.1 of Actinomycetota bacterium. Taxonomy (GTDB): domain Bacteria; phylum Actinomycetota; class Thermoleophilia; order Gaiellales; family Gaiellaceae; genus 3-1-20CM-4-69-9. The sequence continues at coordinate 5,228 of JBKOWS010000035.1, forward strand.
TACCTGCGAACGAGCGAGTCCGTGGAGAGCCTCTCCGACTACGGGCCTGCACTCGGACGGCGCTTCCGCGCGCTGAAGCTCTGGGCCGTCCTGCGCTGTTACGGGCGCGAGGGCCTGCAGGCAGGGATCCGGGAGACCGTGCGCTTGGCCGAGCTCTTCGAGAGCTGGGTCGAGTCCGAGCCCGGCTGGGAGGTCTGCGCACCGCGACACTTCTCGCTTGTCTGCTTTCGCCGGGATGGAACGGACGGGGAGAACGAGCAGATCCTCGAGCGGGTCAACCGCAGCGGAGAGCTGTTCATCTCCCGTACGCGAGTCGGCGGCCGCTATGTCCTGCGGCTCGCCGTCGGCAGCGACCGGACCACGGAGGCAGATCTCCGGCGGGCCTGGGACGAGCTGCGGAGCTAGAGCCGGCGCAAGACCGCCAGAAACTCCTCGGGCCCGTCGACCCTCAGGTCGGCCGACTCGTACAGTGCGCTCGGGCCCTCGCGCGAGACGACCGCGACCCTCACGGCAAGTTCCAGGCCGTCGAGCGCTTTGAACCCGTCCAGGTCAGTCGTGTCGTCGCCCGCGTAGAGCGCGCGCTCGACGCCGTGCATCTCCAGAAGCCGCCGGACCGCCGTCCCCTTGTTTGCCTGCACCGGCGGCAGGATCTCCAAAACCTTCCTGCCGAACCGGGCGACGAAGCCCGCTGCGCGAGCCTTCGTCGCGATCGCTTCCAACTCGGCGAGGGCAGTGTCCGCGTCAGGCCGCTCGCGGTAGTGGAGCGACGCGGTGAGGCCCTTGTCCTCGATGTGCGGCCAGTCGACCGTGGCGAGGAAGGGAGCGAGTCGCGCGGACCACTTCGGCGCTTCGGGCTCCAACTCGAGCCCGTGGTTTCCGGCGTAGACGAGCTCGGGGACGCCGACAACACGCTCGGCGTCGTCACTCGCGCGGCCGGAGATGCACGCGACGAGCTCATAGCAGCTGTCGAGTCGCTGTAGCTCCTCGCGCGTATCGTCCGGAACGCGCGCGTCTTCGGGTCGCGGCACGATCGGCGCCAGCACGCCGTCGACGTCGAGGAAGAGTGCAGCCGTGGACGGGTCCTCTGCCAGCCGAGCAAGAAGATCCACGTTGCAAGAATAGGACGGTGCGCCTCGTTTTCATCGGCCTTGCGGCCGGCTTCTTCAGCGCGCTGTTCGGGGTTGGGGGCGGCACCGTCATCGTGCCCCTGCTGCTGCTGCTCTGCGCCTGGGACGCGCGCACCGCGACGGCCACGTCACTCGCCTCGATCGCCATTCCCGCGCTCTCCGGTGTTATCGCGTATGCGGTGCACGGTGACGTTCGCGTGGCGTATGCCGCCCTCGTCGGCGTGCCTGCCGCGGTCTCGGTGGCGGGGGCGACCGCGTTGCAGCAGCGGCTGCCCATGCGAACGCTCGAGTTGCTGTTCGCGGTGTTTCTGCTCGGAGTCGCCGTCTGGTTGTTCGTCAAATGACGTATGTCCTCGCAGCGGTACTCGGGCTCGCAGCGGGATTGCTCGCCGGGATGTTCGGGGTGGGGGGCGGCGTCGTCTTCGTTCCCGTTCTCATTGCGCTCGGCCTCGACCACCACGAGGCGATCGGTACCTCCCTGCTCGCGATCATTCCGACAGTGCTGGTGGGCACCTGGAGCCAGTCGCGTTACGGCAACGTGCGCTGGCGGCCCGCCCTCGTCCTCGGAGTTGCGGCTGCAATAACAGCCCAGGGCGGCGCGGCGCTCGCGGAATCGCTGTCCGATGCGACATTACGGCGTCTCTTCGCCGTATTGCTCGTCGTCGTTGCGTTCCAGATCGCGTGGCGCGCACGGCGTACGGACTCGTGACCCCAGGCGTCGACTCGACGACGCGGCAGAGAGGACGTGTGGGCTTTGCCCACGCGTCCGTCTAAACCCGCACATCTTCGATCGTTCACCGCGAGCCCTTCGTCCACAACACGACTATTCTGTGTGAATGACAGGTCCCGAGGAAGTCTGGCTGCCACTGGTCGACGAGCCGGTCGGCGACATCGTCGCCCGCATCCAGGTGGAGGACCCCGAGATCGAGCGTCTCATCGGCTCGCCGCACCGTGTCCTCGCCTTTCGCACGTTCGCGTACATCCGCGTGGGCATCCTGCTCGGCGAGCTGCTCTTCGAGCAGGACCGCGGCGTGGAAGATGCGGACGAGACCTGGGTCGAGGCCCTGCTGAAGGATCCGAAGACACGTGATGCGTTGCAGCGTGAGGTCCGTGCCGTCGCCGAGGAGATCGCGGCGGATCCGCGGTATGCCGACGACGAGCCGCTGGGCCCGGACGAGGGCGCACGGGACCGCTTCCGGGAGTTCGCCCGACGGCAGCTCGCCGGCGACTGACGCGTCGCCGAGGGAGGGCTTTTCATCCCTCGGCCGAACGGCCTGCATAATGGGGAGCTTGTGAAGCGCGCTTCTGTCGGCTTCCCGATCGCCCTGTTGCTGTTGACGGCTGCTGCCGCCGACGCGGGCTCGCAGCACAGACAAGCTGCAGGCGCGGCCGCACGAGCGTATGCGATTCGTGTCGTCGTGCCCGGGCAGACCGGTGCGGAGACGCCCACCGTCACCGCTCCCAATGACCAGGTTCAGTTCAGCGGCAGCTTCACGTACGGCACCGGGCCCGACGGCAAGCCGATCGTCAGCAGCGGCTCTGCGAACGCCAGCGCCTCGGCACATGCGGGCACGAACGCGTCCGCCACCGCGTCGACCGAGATCGACTCCCTCTCTCTGTTCAGCGGCGAGATCACTGCAACGAGCGTCGTAGCGCAAGCGCATGCAGAGGCGCGCGCCGGCGCCGCCAGGGGAAACATCACCGGCTCGACGGTGACCGACCTCGTCGCGCTGGGGCAGAAGGTGACCGGTGCGACGTCGATCTCACTCGCCGACTGGGGGTCTCTGACGACGGTGTCCGGGGGGGCGAGCGGTTCACCTGCCACTGGGTACCGCGGGAGCGTCACCGCCCTCGAGATTCGCCTCACGGCGGACCACGGCGGCCTGCCCGCAGGGACGACGATCCTGGTCGGGTACGCGGAGGTGGCCGCGCAGGCAGCGCCGCCCGAGCCGTCCGTGCAAACGCCCCTCCAGCCGAAGGCAAAGGGTGCGTCGAAGCAGCAGGCGCCCGAACCGACGCCGGGCGTGTTGCCGATCCGCCAGCCGCCGCAGGTCACGCCGAAACTGACCGCCGGGGGTTACGTCTTCCCCGTCTACGGTCCATCGTCATACTCGGACACGTTCGGTGCACCCCGCGGAGACATCTCGAGCGGGTGGCATCACGGAGACGACATCTTCGCGCCGCTCGGGGCGCCCTTGCTCGCGGTCGCATCGGGAACGCTCTTCTCGGTCGGCTGGAACGAGGTTGGCGGCAATCGGCTCTGGTTGCGCGACGGGCAGGGCAACCTCTTCTACTACGCTCACCTGTCCGCGTTTTCGCCGCTGGCGGTGAACGGAAACCAGGTCAACGCCGGTGACGTGATCGGTTTCGTTGGAAACACCGGCGACGCGCAGGGAACACCGTTCCACCTGCACTTCGAGATCCATCCGGTCGGCTTGCTCGGACTGGGCTACGACGGCGCTGTCGATCCGACGTCGTACCTCGACGCCTGGCAGCACCTGCAGGACGTCAGCTTCGCGGGCGGCGACGCCTGGGCGCCGCTGCACTCGCTCGGCAACGCGCCGAAGCCGGGCGCGATCCTGCTCTCGGCAACGGACATCTCGACCGCCGATGGGCTCGTTCCCGGCTCGTTACTGCGCGCGATGCGGCCCCTGATCGTCAGGGGCGACAACTTCGGATCCGCGGTTCCTCCTACGAAGTAACTACGAGCTCGACCCGGAGTTCCCACCCTGATAGGTGAACTCGTCGCTCGAGCCGAAGATCGCGTCTGCGAGCCACTTCCGAGTCTGCGCGCCGGCGATCGGGTTGAAGAGGATGCCCAGCGCGATGCCGGTGAGCAGCAACGTCGTGTTGCGCGCGCTGTGGTCCTTCTTACCCTGGACCCGGTCTGCAGCCTGCCGTAGCTCCTCGACCGCCTCCCTGAGGCGGTCCTGGATCTCCTTGTCCGTCGCCACGCGTGTGGCCACCGGAATTGGCCCGCGACCTCCGATCAGCTCGTTGTACACCTCACGTGCGGACTCGAATGCATTGCGCACGTTCTGTCGAAGCTCCTCGTCCTTCATCGCGCGCTCGATGTAAGGCCTCGCTCCGCTAGCCCGGTCCAATACCTTGTCCTTCGTCTTGGCCATCCCTCATCTGTCCTTTCGCTGGATTGCCTGCCGGTTGGTACCCACACCGAATCCTCGCAAACGAGCGGCTCTCGGGGTGGTCCTTCTGCTCGCAGCGGGCTGCGGGGGAGGCAGCGGCGCGGCGAAGGAGCGCGCGGTCCAGGGTAACGGGTTCACCTTCCAGGCGCCCGCCGGCTGGGCGGTGGAGCGCCGAGGCGGCGAGGTGCAGGTGGGAGAGGGGACGGATCTCGTCTCCGTTACGAGGTATCCGCTGCTCCGCCGCTTTCGGCCCGAGCTCTGGGGCAAGGTCGTTCCGGAGCTCGATCGCGCGGCGGCGGCGGTCGCCCGCCAGCAAACGGGCACGCTGGTCGATCCACGGACCGTCACGGTGGGTGGGGAGAAGGCACGGCGCTACGACATCGACTACGAGCGCGACGGCAAGAAGCTCACGGAGCGGATCGCGTTCGTGCTGCGGGAGAAGACTGAGTACCTGCTGCTCTGCCGTTACGAGCGCGGCGGCTCGACCGATGCCTGCGACCGACTGCTCAGGTCCTTCAGGCTCGCAGCGGCCTGACGGTCTCTGACCGCCGAGGGCTTCGGTCGCGTCGCGGACTTCCCGTCGAAGGCCGCGTCGAAGACCTGGCCGATCGAGTCGACGAGGACGAACTCGAGCTCTCGCCGCGTCTCGGCGGGAAGATCTTCGAGATCGGGCTCGTTGTCGCGCGGGAGGATGACGCGCTTCAAGCCGGCACGCTGTGCAGCAAGGGTCTTCTCACGCACGCCGCCGATAGGGAGCACCTGGCCGGTGAGGGTGATCTCTCCCGTCATGCCCACGTCTTCCGACACAGGCTCGTTCCGTACGAGCGACGCGATCGCGGTCGCCATCGTGATTCCCGCAGACGGGCCGTCCTTCGGCACGGCTCCGGCGGGAACGTGAAGGTGGATGTCGTGCTCGCGGAACCACTCGGGATTCAGCCCGAGCTCGTCCGCGTGTGCGCGCACCCAGGAGAGCGCGGCCTGCGCCGACTCCTGCATCACGTCGCCGAGCTGACCCGTGATCGTCAGCCGGCCCTTGCCCGGGTACGCCGTGGCCTCGAAGAACAGGATGTCGCCGCCGACGGCCGTGAAGGCAAGTCCCGTCGCCACGCCCGGGTCGGACGTGCGCCTGCGGACCTCGCCCTCGTAGCGCCGCGGGCCGAGCCAGGAGCGGACCCTCCTCTCGTCGATCCGCAGCCTCTTGGCGCGTAACTTCCCCTCCGCGATCATCCGGGCCGCCTTTCGCAGGACGTCTGCAAGCCGCCGTTCGAGACTGCGGACGCCTGCCTCGCGCGTGTACTCGCGGATGATCAGTCGAAGCGCCCGGTCGGAGATCGCGACGTGCCCGGGGTCGAGCCCGTGCGCCTGCAGCTGCTTTGGCACGAGATAGCGCTTGGCGATGCCGAACTTCTCGACCTCGGTGTAGCCGGAGAGCGGGATCACGTCCATGCGGTCCTGCAGCGCCACCGGGATCGCGTCGAGCGTGTTCGCGGTGCAGATGAAGAGGACCTTGGAGAGGTCGAAGGCCAGATCGAGGTAGTGGTCGCGGAAGTTCTTGTTCTGCTCGGGATCGAGGACCTCGAGCATCGCGCTGGCCGGATCGCCGCGGAAGTCCGCGCCCATCTTGTCGATCTCGTCGATCAAGAGCACCGGGTTCATCGACTCCGCGTCGCGGAGATGGCGGATTATCGTGCCGGGCATCGCGCCGATGTACGTCCGGCGGTGTCCGCGGATCTCGGCTTCGTCTCGGACGCCGCCGACCGAGAGGCGGGCGAACTTCCGTCCGAGCGCCCGCGCGATCGACTGGCCGAGCGAGGTCTTGCCGACACCCGGCGGCCCGACGAAGCAGAGGATCGGCCCGGACGTCTCGTTCTTCAGCTTGGAGACGGCGAGGTGCTCGAGAATCCGCTCTTTGACCTTCTCCAGGTCGAAGTGATCCTCGTCCAGCACCTGCTTCGCGTTCGCAAGGTCGAGGTTGTCGACGGTCGTCTGGCCCCAGGGGAGTGACGCGATCCAGTCGAGGTACGTGCGGATGACGCCGTACTCGGCCGCGGCCGGCGGCAGCCGGTCCAGGCGCCCCAACTCGCGGTCGACGGCCTTCCGAGCCTCCTCCGGAAGCTCCATCGACTCGAACCGCGACCGCAACTCGTTGACCTCGGCGGCCTCGGGGTCGCCCTCGCCGAGCTCCTGCTGGATCGCCTTCAGCTGCTGGCGGAGGAAGAACTCCCGCTGGCCCTTCTCCATCTCCTCCTGCACCTGCGACTGGATCTTGGAGCCGAGCTCGAAGACCTCGAGCTCGCGGTTCAGGATCGCGGAGATCTCGCGGAGCCGAGCCTCGACGTCGGTGATTTCGAGCAGCTGCTGCTTCTCCTCCGTCTTGAGGCGGAGGGTCGAGGCGACCAGGTTGCCGAGAGCGCTCGGGTCGTCGACGTTCGCGGCGGCGATCTGCAGCTCCTCCGGCAGGTACGGGACGAGCCCGATGATCCTCGCGAACAGGCTCTGGATGTTGCGCGTGAGCGCCTGCACCTCTGGTGTGTCGGTCACCTCGTCGGGCAGCTCGACGAACTCGCCGACGAGGTAAGGGTCGTCCTGTACCTGCCGCTCGAGTCGGATCCGGCGGATTCCCTGCACCAGGATGCGCAGCGTCCCGTCGGGAACCTTGATCATCTTGTGGATGACGGCGGCGGTTCCAACGGAGTAGAGATCGTCCCAGCCGGGTTGTTCGGCGTCGGAATTCCTGACCGTGACGAGCGCGAGCACGCGGTCGCCGGAAACAACGTCCTCGATCAGCTTGATCGAGCGTTCCTGTCCGATCGCGAGCGGCGTCACCGACTCGGGAAAGACGACCGTGTCCTTCAGGGGGAGGACTGGCAGCGTTGCCGGGAACGAGAGCTCGTCCTGCGGCTCCTCGATGATCGTCTCGGAGAGCGTGTCGCTCATTCGGGCATCACCGCGATCAAGATGCTCTGGCGTTGCACCGGGCGCGGTGCGACCGGCAGCCGGACCGTGAGCAGGCCCCGCTCGTAGGTCGCGGTCGCGCTGTCGGGATCGACGTCTTCCGCCAGTGTCACCTGGCGCTGGAATGGCCCGTAGTCGATCTCCATCTGCTGGTAGTGCCCGGAATCCTTGGGTCGGGTGCGCTCACCAGCGATGATGAGGGCGCGCGCCGAGGCGACGACTTTCACCTTCCTCGGATCGACGCCGGGAAGCTCGACGACAACGGTCAGCGCAGCGGGATCCTCGGTTCTGTAGACGTCGACCTCCGGCCGGTAGCCACGGCGTCTCCCTCGGGAGAAGGGAAACACCTGCCAAAGGTCGGCGAAGAGCTGCTCGATCTCCTCGGCAGAGTCCTCGAAGTCGCGGCGGCGTTTCGGCATCGGCTAAAGGTACCCCTGCTGGCTAGGGTTCAGACGTGGTCCGGTGGACCCGCCTCGTCCTGCGTTTCCGTTGGCCGGTTCTGGGTTTCTGGCTCATTGTCCTCCTGGCGGGAGGCTATGCAAGCACCCGTTTGAGCCCCCTGCTCCAGAACACCTTCACCGTGCCGGGGACGGACTCCGAGCGGGCGCGCCACATCCTGGAGCAGCACTTCGGCGACCGGAGCGACGGCCAGTTCCTGGTGATCTACAAGATCCACCGGGGAAGTGCCGGGCTGCGGCCCAAGCTCGAGCGGAGCATCCGGGACGCCGCGAAGGCGGTGCCGACCGGGACGCCAACGGCCTTGCAGGCCGAGCCGAAGGGCGTCGTCTACGGCAGCATCCTCACCCGTCTGAACCTGGCGAAGGCCAAGGGCTACACCGACGACATCGTCAGGAGGCTCCGCGCCCCGCCCGGTGTCGACGCGTACGTCTCCGGCCAGCCGGCCATCACGCACGACCTCGATCCGGTCTTCAACAAGGACCTGAGGAAAGGTGAGTCGATCGCCGGCACGATCGCCCTGTTGGTGCTGCTCGCGGTGTTCGGGCTCTCGTTCGCCGCGACCATTCCGTTCCTGTTCGCTGCCGCGACGATCACCGGCACGCTCGGGATCGTCTTCATCTTCGCGCACTACCTGACGATGGCGACCTACGTCACCAATCTCGTGCAGCTGATCGGGCTCGGCATCGCGATCGACTACTCACTGCTGATCGTGTACCGCTTCCGTGAGGAGCTGGAACAGGGCGGCTCGAAGGACGAGGCGATCCTCAGGACGATGACGACCGCGGGTCGCGCCGTCATCTTCTCGGGCGCGACGGTCGCGATCGGCCTCGGGCTCTTGCTCTTCATGCCGGTGCCGTTCATGCGCTCGATGGGCGTCGGCGGCTTCCTGATCCCGCTCGTCTCGATCGCTGCGGCCGCGACGTTGCAGCCTGCCCTGCTGTCCGTCTACGGTCGCCGAGGGACGAAGCGCGCGCATGTCGCCGCGTGGTTGCGGCAACGAGGGATTCCCGTGCCCCACCTCGCAGGGCCTGACGTCGAGCACGGCTTCTGGGCGCGGATCGCCCGCGCGATCATGAAACGGCCGTTGCTGTTCTTCGCCGTCGGCAGCGCCATGCTCGTCGCCGTTGCCGTGCCGGTAATCGCGCTGCAACTGACGCCCGGGTCGGCGCAGGGCATTCCGCAGACACTGGAATCCGTGCGTGGCCTGAACGTCCTCCGCGCTTCCGTCGGGTCGGGTGCTCTGTCGCCGACGCAGATCGTCATCGACTCGGGTCGCGCCCACGGCGTCCGCTCGGCACAGATCCAGGCAGCGGTGCAGAGACTGCGGAGCGAGGTCCAGGCGGATCCGGAGGTCGTCTTCGTCCAGACCGGCGTCGGCCCGCGGTACATCGACGCAACTGCGAGGTACGAGCAGGTCATCGTCGCCGGCAAGCACGAGTACGGAGACGAGCCGGCGCAGCGCTTCGTCCACCGCCTGCGAGACAGGATCATTCCTGCTGCGAACTTCCCGCCCCACGTGGGCGTGCTCGCCGGCGGCGGCCCGCCGCAGGGCGTGGACTTCCTCACGCAGTCCTACACGTACTTCCCGTGGCTCGTGCTGGCCGTGCTCGTGCTCACGTACCTGGTGTTGATGCGCGCTTTCCGATCGGTCCTGCTGCCGCTGAAGGCCGTCGTGCTCAACCTGCTTTCCGTCGCTGCGGCCTACGGCATGCTGGTCGTCTTCTTCAAGTGGGGGCTCGGAGAATCGCTCTTCGGTCTCTACCAGTTCCCGCAGGTCGAGGGCTGGATCCCGATCTTCCTGTTCGCGATGCTGTTCGGTCTCTCCATGGACTACGAGGTCTTCCTCGTTACGCGCATGCGCGAGACGTGGGACGAGGAGCACGACAACGTCCGGGCGGTCTCGTACGGCCTCGAACGGACCGGCCTGATCATCACGGCCGCTGCGATCATCATGGTGGCCGCGTTCTCGGGGTTCGTCGCCGGGTCGATCGTCGGTCTGCAGCAATTCGGGCTCGGGCTCGCAGTGGCGATCCTGGTGGACGCGACGATCGTCCGTGCGATTCTCGTGCCGTCCCTGATGGCGGTCTTCGGCCGCTGGAACTGGTGGCTTCCGGCCTCTCTCGCCCGGCTCGTTCGAGTGCGACCCTCGCCGCTCGTGGAGCGCGGACGGCCCGCGTTCAAGGCCGCTGGGCGCTAGGGTCGCCTCGCGATGAAGGGAATCGTCCTGGCCGGCGGGACCGGCTCCCGTCTCGATCCGCTCACGCGGATCACGAACAAGCACCTGCTGCCGGTGTACGACCGGCCGATGGTGGTCTTCGCGATGGAGGCCCTGCGGGAAGCGGGCGTGCGCGAGATCATGCTCGTGACGGGAGGGCAGCACGTCGACGACTTCCGCCGGCTGCTGGGAGACGAGCTCAGCTACGGCGAGCAGGAGCGCGCCGGGGGGATCGCCGAGGCGCTCGGCCTCGCTCGTGACTTCGCCGCCGACGATCGAATCGTGGTGATGCTCGCCGACAACGTTTTCGGCGGCTCGATCGCGCAGACAATCGAGAACTTCGGCCGGCAGGAGAGGGGTGCGCGTGTCCTGCTCGCACACGTGCGCGAGACGGAGCACCTGCGTCACCTCGGCGTCCCGCGAGTCGAGAACGGACGGATCGTCGAGATCGTGGAGAAGCCCACAGATCCGCCGGGCCGCCTCGCGGTGACCGGTCTCTACTGCTACGGGCCGGATGTCTTCGAGGTCATCGGCGGGCTCGAGCCGTCGGGCCGCGGTGAGCTGGAGATCACGGACGTCAACAACCACTACGTCCACGCCGGGACGCTTGAGCACGACGTCTTCGAGGGCTACTGGGGCGACGCCGGGGAGTCGATCGACGCGTACTACGAAGTGATCGAGCGCGTCAGGCGCCCACACTTCGCATCCGATCGAATCCGGCCCATCCCCTTGCGCCGCTTCGAAGACACCCGCGGCTGGCTGACGGAGATCGCGCGTACGAGCGCCTTACCGAAGCCGATCCGGCAGACGAACGTGTCCTTCTCGCGCAAGGGAACGATTCGCGGCCTGCACTACCACGAGCGGGGACAGGACGACCTCTTCGTCTGCCTGCAGGGCCGGGCACGCGTCGTTGCGCTCGACCGCGATACCGGCGAGACGTTCGGCGAGGACATCGGCGACGACAACTTCGCGGCCGTCTACGTTCCCGGCAACCTCGCACACGGCTTCGAGGCGCTGACGGACGTGCTCATGCTCTATCACGTCACCGAGGAGTACGACCCGGCCGATCCCGACGAGCACGGCATCCCGTGGGACGACCCGCGCGTCCGCCACCTCTGGAGCACGACATCGCCGATCCTCTCGGAACGGGACCGCGCGTCCTGATCACGGGCGCGGCCGGGCAACTCGGCCGCGCGCTCGCGGAGGAGTTCCCGTACGCTCGTGCACTGACTCGCGACGACTGGGACGTCGAGCTCCCGGCGCCGCGAGGCTTCGAGCCCCCCGACCTCGTGCTGCATGCCGCCGCGTGGACGAACGTCGATCTCGCGGAGGAGCAGCCGCAGGAGGCGGCGGCGGTGAACGTCGGCGGAACGGCGCACGCCGCCGAGCTCGGCGCTCCACTCGTGTACTACTCGACCGACTACGTCTTCGACGGGACGAAGGGCACGCCGTACGTCGAGTCCGACGCGCCCAACCCCCTGTCGGTCTACGGCAGGACGAAGCTGCACGGCGAGGCGGCGGCGGGCGAGGGCTCGTGGATCGTCCGCACGTCGGGCCTGTTCGGAGCGTCAGGGACGAACTTCGTCCGTACCATCCTCCGGCTCGGCAGGGAGCAGGACGAGTTGGCGGTCGTGCACGATCAGCGCACCGCGCCGACGTACGTGGGCGATCTGGCCGGAGCCACGCGCGAGCTGATCGAACGACCGCCGGGGGTCTGGCACCTCGCCGCGCAGGGCGACTGCAGCTGGGCGGAGTTCGCCGAGGCGATCGTCGCGGACGCAGGGCTCGAGACGCGCGTGCGCCGGATCACGACCGCGGAGGCGGGACGCGTGGCCCCGCGGCCGGCCTACTCCGTGCTGCGCAGCGAGAAGGACGCTCCGGTCCTCCCGCACTGGCGCGAGGGCTTGCGTGCCTGCCTGGAGAGGCTGGGGTCAGGCCCCTTCGGGGTCAGACCCCTTGGGGTCTGACCCCAGCAGTTTCATCCGGACCGCTTCAGCTTTCCGTGCTTCTTGGCGTAGATCTCGCCGCGCTCGAAGATCCACACGCCGAGCGGGAATGCGATCAGGCCGATGATGATCAGCGGCCAGATGTCGCCCCACAGCGAGACGACGCCCGCGCCGTCCAGCACGGCGTGTCGGATTCCGCGCAGCGCGTACGTGGCCGGTGAAATCGTCGAGAGCCACTGCATCCAGCCCGGGAGCACCGACACGGGGTAGTAGATACCCGAGATCACGAGGAGCGTTCCCTGGGCGATGAAGCCGAGCTGCGCACCCTTCTCCGGTGAGATCAACGGCAGCACCGACGTCATCGTCCCGATGCCCATGAATGAGATCGAGGCGATCGCCAGGACAACCGCCGCCGCGAAGAAGTTCGCGTCTGGCATGTGCAGCCCGAACATGAGTGCCACCACCGCGAACAGGATCGCGCTGCGGAACACGCCGTACAGAACGGCGAAGATGCCGACCCCGAAGAGGTGGACCGGTCGGCGCAGCGGCGCCATGAAGGTGTATTCGATCGTCCCTTCCCAGCGCTCCCACGCAACCGTCTCGGTCATGAACTCGAAGACGAGCCCGAGGAAGGACCAGATGACGGCACCGATCAGCAGCGTGGTCGTCGCGCGGTTGACGTCGATCTGCCCGCCCGCGGCCTTGATCCCCTTCGCGATGAAGACGATCGTCAGCGTGTTGGCGAGCGACCAGACGAAGAACGCAAGCTCCCACCAGCCGTAGCGCTTGATCAGGTACCAGTTGCGCTCGATCACACCGCCAAAGGAGACGGCCTCGTGGCGCAGCGACGACGTTGGACCAGGAATCGTGCTCATGCAAAAACACCTCGTTCCGCGTCCTCGTCTTCCTCTTCTTCGAATGACCGGCCGGTCGCGGCAAAGAACGCCTCCTCCAACGTGTCCCCGTCGTGCTGGGCTTTCAGCTCCTCGGGCGGAGCGAGCGCGATCAGCTGCCCTCGGTCGAGGATGCCGACGCGGTCGGCCAGGATCTCCGCCTCCTGCAAGTCGTGCGTGCAGAGCAGGATCGTCGCGTCGTGCGTCGTCCGCACCTCGCGGATGAAGTCCTGCACCTCGAGCTTCGACCGCGGGTCCAGGCCGGTCGTCGGCTCGTCGAGGAGCAGCAGCACCGGTGAGGTGAGCAGGGCTCGTGCGAGCGCGACCTTCTGCTGCATTCCGCGCGACAGATGTTCCATGCCTTCGTGGCGGCGATCCTTCGGGAACCCGACACGGGCCAGGATCTGCGGGATCTTGCCGTTGGTCACACCCGGCCCAAGGCCGTAGAACCGTGCGGCATAGGCCAGGTTCTCTTCCGAGGACATCTTCTTGAAGAAGGACGCCTCGACGGAGACGCGGTTGACGAGGCGACGGACCTGCCTGGAGTCCTTGACGACGTCGTGGCCGAAGATCGACGCCCTGCCGCCGTCGGGCAGCAGGAGCGTGGAGAGAAGGCGGACCAGCGTCGACTTGCCCGAGCCGTTCTGACCCAGGATGGCGACGCATTCGCCGCGCTCGATGGTGAATGTGATCCCCTCGAGCGCCGCGACTCGTCTCCGCCGCTTGCGCATGCGCGTTCGCGTCGCATCGCGGCGGAAGAACTCCTTGCGCAAGTTGTTGACTTCTACTGCAAACACTTCAAGCTCCTACGATTCGGCGGGACACGGGAACGCGAACACTCCTGCGTGATGCAGGCGGCGCCCGGGGTGTAGCGACTCAGCCGAAGAAGAGCTTCATGCCGTCACAGACCGTAGCAGGCGTGTCAAGAAACGTCTGACGTCTGTCCGGCACGGCGTGCGCTCGTTACGCGGCCGCCGGTCCCTCGTCTTCGTCCTCGCAGCGATCCCGGGGTGGCCAGAGTTCCGTGACGAGGCGGAGGCGTTCGAGGCGCCGTTCTTCCCGCTCGAGCTCCGGCGTCTGTTGTTCCTGTGCTGTCTGTTCGTCGTTCACGTCGGGAGCCTACGGGATATACATGCCAGCTTCTGTCATGTATCTTCCCGCTCGATGCGGGCAACGCGTCTGGTGTCGCTGCTTCTCCTCCTGCAGCTCCGGGGACAGCTCACCGCGTCCGAGCTCGCCGACCACTTCGAGGTGTCGGTCCGCACCATTCATCGCGACGTGGAGGCACTCAGCGATGCGGGCGTGCCGGTTGAAGCAGTTCGCGGACCCGCCGGTGGTTACCGCCTCGCCGGGGGCTACCGGACGAAGCTGACGGGGCTGACGGTGGACGAGGCGGAGGCGCTCTTCGTCGCACCGAAGCCGGCGGCCGAGCTCGGGCTCGGCGGCGTGCTCGCGAATGCCCGCCTGAAAGTCCTGTCTGCTCTGCCGGCCGAGTTGCAGGAACGTGCCGCTCGCGCCGAGCGGTACTTCCATCTAGACACCCGGCGCTGGTTCCGGGCCGAGGACACCGTGCCGCACCTTCCGACGATCGCGGCGGCGACGTGGCAGGGCCGCCGGTTGAACGCGCGTTACCGGGAAGGGCGAAAAGTCGTCCAGCGCACGCTCGAGCCTCTGGGCCTTGTCCTCAAGGGAGGCGCCTGGTACCTCGTCGCGCATCGCAGCGCGGGCATGCGCGTCTATCGCGTTTCGCGCTTCGCCTCGGTGCGGGTCCTCGACGACGGTTTCGAGCGCCCGGAGGGATTCGACCTGGCCGCGTACTGGGAGGAGTGGTCACGATCGTTCGAGGCGTCGTTGCAGCGTGTCGAGGTGCGGCTGCGCGCGAGCGAGCAGGTAAGGCGTTTACTCCCTGCGGACCTTCGCGGCAAGGACGGGGAGTACGTCGTCGGATTCCAGAGCCTCGAGGACGCGTTTCGGGAATTGCTGAAGTTCGGCTCCGACGCGGAGGTGCTCGAACCTGCTGAGCTTCGCGATCGCATTGCGCTGGCCGCGAGCGAGGTGGCCGCCATGTACGGCGTCCGCGCGGTCCGCTAGGGTCTGACCAGGTCGTCCGTCAGTGAAGACGGGCGCCGAGGCAATGGAGCCTCAGGACTCGGCAAGGTCCTGGGCTCTTTTTTTGTGGTCCCGAGCGGAAGGAGAGGCATGGCAGCGGAAGAGACGAAGCACTACCTGGCGAACGGTCACGCGGCCGCGCCGGACGCACGCGAAGCGCTCGAATGGGCTCGCGAGACGACCGCACAGATGGTCGACCTCAAGTTCTGCGACCTGCTCGGGACCTGGCAGCACATGACCCTCCCGATCGCGGCCTTCGACGAATCGGCGTTCGACGAGGGGCTCGGCTTCGACGGCTCTTCCATCCGCGGCTGGCAGGGGATCTCCGAGTCCGACATGCTGCTCATGCCCGACGCGGCGTCGGCCACCCTTGATCCGTTCACCGAGGCGCCGACGCTCTCGCTCATTTGCGAGATCGCCGATCCGCTGACGCGAGCGGGTTACGCCAAGGACCCGCGGCTCGTCGCGAAGCGCGCCGAGGAGTACCTCCGCTCGACCGCGATCGCCGACACGGCGTACATGGGGCCCGAGTGTGAGTTCTTCGTCTTCGACGAGGTGTCGTACGAGCTCGGCCCGAATACCGCGCGCTACCTGGTCGACTCCGGCGAAGGCCACTGGAACTCGGGCAAGCCGGGCCTCGGCTACACCGTGCGCGAGAAGGAGGGGTACTTCCCGCCCGCGCCGCACGACACGCTTGCGAATCTGCGGACGCAGATGGTGCTGACGCTCGAACGGCTCGGGATCCCGTGCGAGTTCCATCACCACGAGGTCGCCTCGGGCGGCCAGTGCGAGATCGACCTGCGCTTCCAGACCCTGACCCGTATGGCCGATCAGGTCATGACCTACAAGTACGTGGTCAAGAACGTCGCCCGCGCGCACGGAAAGAGCGTCACGTTCATGCCGAAGCCGATCTTCGGCGACAACGGATCGGGCATGCACACGCACCAGTCCCTCTGGAAGGAGGGGACGCCGTTGATGGCGGACAAGTCCGGCTACGCGGGGCTCTCGCAGCTCGCACGCGCCTATGTGGCCGGGCTGCTGGCTCACGCGCCGGCTCTGCTTGCCTTCTGCGCGCCGACGACGAACTCGTACCGCCGGCTCGTGCCCGGGTACGAGGCGCCGGTCAATCTCGTCTACTCGCAGCGGAACCGCAGCGCGTGCATCCGCATCCCGATGTACTCCGAATCGCCAAAGGCGAAGCGGATCGAGTTCCGGTGCCCCGACGCGGCTGCGAACCCGTACCTAGCGTTCGCGGCGATGCTGATGGCGGGGATCGACGGGATCCAGAAGGGTCTGGACGCCGGCGAGCCGGCCGACTGGGACCTGTTCGAGGAAGACCGCGGGGTCGCGCAGGTGCCGGGCTCGCTCGACGAGGCGCTGAACGCGCTGGAAGCCGATCATGACTTCCTGACGGCCGGTGGCGTCTTCAGTGAGGAGCTGATCCGCACCTGGATCGCCTATAAGCGCGACAACGAGGCGGACGTGGTGCGGCTGCGCCCGCATCCGGCTGAGTTCTCCCTCTACTACGACTGCTGATGGTTCTTCAGGCGCCGCCGTCCGTCGACCTGCGTGTCCTCACCCAGGACGACTGGACGGCTGTCGCCGACATCTACTGGGACGGGATGCGCGACGGTCTGGCCACGTTCGAGACCGAGGTTCCGTCCTGGGAGGAATGGAACGCCACGCATCTGGCCGACCATCGCCTCGTTGCGGAGATGCTCGGTGAGGTGGTCGGGTGGGCGGCGCTCTCACCCGTGTCGTCGCGGCGCTGCTACCAGGGCGTTGTCGAACACAGCGTCTACGTCGCGCGAGAGGCTCGGGGTCACGGCATCGGACGTACCCTGCTCGCGGCCTTGATCGCCGGGGCTGAGGCGGCGGGGATCTGGACGATCCAAACAGCGATCTTTCCTGAGAACCGTGCCTCGCTCGCCCTGCACGAGCGCTGCGGCTTCCGCGTCGTCGGCACGCGCGAGCGGATTGCGAAGCGGGACGGCATCTGGAGAGACACGGTCTTCCTCGAACGAAGGAGCCAGGTGATCGGATGATCAAGGTCGAAGCGGTTGTGATCCGCGAGCGCGTCGAGACAGTGATCGACGCGGTCGAGCACGAGACGGGCCACGTGGGCGTGACCGTCGTCGAAGCGATCGGTCATGGACGCCAGCGCGGCGTCACGCACGAGTACCGAGGTCGCATTTTCGAGTCGCGCTTTCTCCCAAAGGCGCACCTCACGTTCATCGTCGCGGACGAGCTGGCAGAGGCAGTAGCCGACGCGATCGTCGACTCGGCACGAAGTGGCAACGAGTCGGGTGACGGCCTCGTGTGGATGTCAGCAGTGGGCAACGTCACCCACCACCGAACGGGCACGAAGCTCGAGAGCGAGGTGAAGGCCTGATGCCGAGCAAGGACCTCCTCATCGCCGCGAACACCATCTGGGTGGTCGTCGCGGCCGTGCTCGTGATGTTCATGCAGGCCGGCTTCGCCTTCCTCGAGGCGGGCCTGACACGCATGAAGAACGCGGCGCACATCGCCGGGAAGAACGTCCTCATCTTCGGCGTATGCTCGCTCGTCTACTGGGCGGTCGGCTTCGGGATCGCGTTCGGCGACGGCAACAGCATCGTCGGCACGCACGGCTTCTTCCCGTCGACCGACGCGTTGCTCTCGATCGGCCAGGCGCCGTTCTCCTTCTTCGGCGGCATTCCGAGTGCGACGGGCTACCTATTCGAGGTCGTCTTCGCCGGGGTCTCGCTGGCGATCGTCTGGGGCGCCATGGCCGAGCGCGCGAAGCTCTGGGTCTACTTCGCCTTCGGTGCGATCTTCACGTTGATCTACTCGGTCACCTCGCACTGGATCTGGCACTCCGGCGGCTGGCTGTTCGGCAAGGGCATGCAGGATTTCGCCGGCTCGACGGTTGTCCACTACCAGGGCGCGCTGGCGGCGCTTGCAGGCGCTCTCTTGCTCGGCCCCCGCATCGGCAAGTTCGGTCGCGACGGCCGCGCGAATCCGATTCCCGGACACAACATGCCGTACGCCGTGCTCGGAACGATCATCCTCTGGTTCGGCTGGTTCGGCTTCAATCCCGGATCGACGCTCGGCGTCGTCACCGGCGACAAGCTCGGCTACTTCGGCTACGTCGCGCTGACGACGAACCTGGCTGCCGCCGCAGGCGCGGTCGGCGGGATTGCGAGCGCCTGGCTGATCCTGCGCAAGCCGGACGTGTCGATGATGCTCAACGGCGTGCTCGCGGCCCTTGTCGCGATCACGGCCGCCTCGGGCTTCGTCGCCCCGTGGGCTGCGGTCGTGATCGGGCTCGTGTCGGGTCTCATCGCCGTCACCGGCGTGCTCTTTGTCGAGGGACTCGGGATCGACGATCCGATCGGTGCGGTCTCGGTGCACGGGATGGCAGGCGTCTGGGGAACGCTCGCGACGGGCCTCTTCGCCGTGCCGGCCCTGGCGAAGAACCTCGCGACCGGCACCGGCGGGCTCGTCTACACCGGCTCCTTCCACCAGCTTGGAGTGCAAGCGCTTGGACTGGTCGCGGTGGGTGCGTTCACGTTCACCGCGTCCTTCGCGACGCTCTGGGTGATGAAAGCGCTGTGGGGAATCCGCGTCGACCCCGAGACGGAGACCGCGGGACTGGACGTCTCCGAGCACGGCATGTGGGGCTATCCGGAGTTCTACATTCCGGTGCCGGGCGGCTACGGGACCGAGTCGCACGGACATCTCGGTCTCGCGCACGGCCACGCGCGTCCTGCGCCGGCGGGGGTTACAGCAGCCGCCGCGCCTGAGCCAGCGAGCTAAGCGGGCGCGGTCTGGAGGGCGTCGTCTGTGGCGGCGCCCTCCACATCTCGTGGCACGACACGCCAGAAAAGGCGGGCGCTCTCTTCCAAGTGTTCGAGCAGCCTGGCCGCCCGGGCCGAGCCGGTGTGACGAACGTGCCGTTCCAGTAACCCGCGGAGGTCTTCGCCTCCGGTTCGCTCGGCAACGACGAGGCCCGTGTTCAGCCGAAGCGGGAGGCGCGCGGCGCCGTCGAGCACGTACAGCTCGCCGCCCGTCATTCCCGCGGCGACGTTGAGGCCCACGTGGCCGAGCACGACGACCGTTCCGCCGGTCATGTACTCGCACGCATGATCGCCTGCGCCTTCGACAACCGCGGTCGCGCCGGAATTGCGAACGGCGAACCGCTCGCCGGCGGTGCCGCGGCAGAAGAGCTCGCCGCCGGTCGCGCCGTAGAGAACTGCGTTCCCTAGCAAGACCGGTTCCCCGGCGTCGTCGGCTGGAGGGACGACGACGATCCGGCCGCCGCTCATTCCTTTGCCGACGTAGTCGTTGGCCTCGCCGACGAGCTCGAGCTCCGCGCCGGCGGCGAGGAAGGCGCCGAAGCTTTGGCCCGCGGTACCGCTGAACCGCGCCCGCACGCGCCCGGGCGGAGAGCCAGGCCCGAACCGACGGCCGACCTCGACTCCGAGACGCGCTCCGACGGCGCGGTCGCGATTCTCGACCTCGTAGCGCAGGTCCACGATCCGCTCCTCCGCCAGGATCGGCGCGGAATCGGCCAGGAGCCGCGCACCGAGCTCGCCACCCTGTGTCTCGAGCTGTCGCTCTCCCGCGAAGGCGCCCGGCGGCGAGCGCAGCAGGTCTGACACGTCGAGCGAGGCGCTTCGACGCTCCGTCGTCTCGCGCCGGCGCAAGAGGTCGGCCCGGCCGACGGCTTCGGCGAAGGCCCGAAGACCGAGGGACGCGAGATGCCGGCGCACGTCCTCGGCGACAAGGAGGAGGTAGGTCGCGACCGCCTCAGGCGTTGCGGCGAACTTGGCGCGCAGCTCAGGCCGCTGAGTCGCGATTCCGACCGGGCAAGTGTCGAGATGACAGGAGCGGACCATCAGGCAGCCCTCCGCGATCAGCAAGGCGGTGCCGAACGAGACCTCGTCCGCCCCGAGCAGTGCGGCGACGACCACGTCCCTGCCTGTCTTGAGACCGCCGTCCGCACGCAGCCGGACGCGGCCCCGGAGGCCGCTTTCGACGAGCGTCCGCTGCGTCTCGACGAGCCCAAGCTCCCACGGAGCGCCAGCGTGCTTGATCGAGGAGAGCGGGCTCGCGCCCGTGCCTCCGTCTGCGCCGGCGATGTGGATCACGTCGGCGAGCGCCTTGGCGACTCCTGCCGCCACGAGGCCGACGCCGGCGGACGAGACGAGCTTGACGGATACGGCCGCAGCTGGGTTTGCCTGCTTCAGGTCGAAGACGAGCTGCGCGAGATCCTCGATCGAGTAGATGTCGTGATGTGGCGGCGGAGAGATCAGCTCGATGCCGGCCTGTGTGTGCCGCAGGCGGGCGATCTCCGCCGTGACCTTGTCGCCCGGCAGCTGTCCGCCCTCGCCGGGCTTCGATCCCTGCGCGATCTTGATCTGCAGCTCGTGCGCATAGGCAACGTACTCGGGTGTCACGCCGAACCGTCCAGAGGCGACCTGTTTGATGCGCGAGTTCGACTCGGTACGGAACCGAGCAGGATCCTCGCCTCCCTCGCCTGAGTTCGAGCGTGCGCCGAGACGGTTGAACGCACGTGCAACGGTCTCGTGAGCCTCGGCCGACAGGGAACCGTGTGACATCGCGCCTCCCGAGAACCGACGCACGATCGACTCGGCGGGCTCGACTTCGTCCAGCGGCACGCGGCCGCTGTCCTCGCCGAGCTCCAACAGGTCGCGCAGCTCGAGTGGGGCGCGCTCGTCCACGAGCGCAGCGAAGCGGTCATAGTCGCCGCGCCGGAGAGCGTGCGCAGCCTTCTGCAGGGCGTCGACGACGGGCGGGCTGGTGGCATGCGGCTCGCCACCTTTTCGGAACTTCACGTAGCCGGGGTTCTCGAGCTCCGACGCGCGACGCCGTTCGAGGAGCTCGCGCTCCAGCTCCGCGAATCCGATGCCGCCGATCGAGCTGGGCGTTCCCGTCAGGCACGTGTCGACGACATCGCGAGCTAGACCGACGGCTTCGAAGAGCTGCGCACCCCGGTACGACGCAACGTCCGCGATCCCCATCTTGGACATGATCTTGAGGACACCGTCCTCGATCGCCTCGCGGAACCGGAGCTGCGCCTCGGCCGGAGACGGATGGTCGCCTCCGAGCTTGTCCTCCGCCGCGAGCGCGGCAACCGTCTCGAGAGCGAGACGCGGACAGACCGCGTCTGCGCCGTAACCGAGCAGGCACGCGAAGTCGTGTGCCACCCGTGGCTCGTCGCTGTCGACGACGATCGAGACCAGTGTCCGCCGCCCTTCGGAGACGAGCCGTTGATGCACGGCTCCGACGACCAACACAGCCGGCAGGTCCCGCACTTCGAGGAAGAGGATCTCCGCGCCAGCCGCGGCTGCCTCGTCGGCCAGGCGGCGGCACGCACCCCTCAGTCCCTCGCGTTCGTCGAAGGTGGCTTCGAGCACGGCGCCGCGTCGTGCCAGTCGGGCGATCCCCGACGGGAAGAGGAAGAAGCTCTCGAGCTCGAGCAAGCGCGCGGCTCGTGGATGCTCGCCGAGCAGAGGCGCGCGCGCGCCGAGCAGCGTGCGGAGCGACATGACCGAGCGCTCGCGGAGATGATCGATCGGCGGATTCGTGACTTGCGCGAATCGCTGCCGCAGGTACGACGTGACCGGGCGCGCCCGGCCGGCGAGTGGCGGGAGGGCGGTGTCGTCGCCCATGGAGGACGTGGGCTCGTGACCGCCGCCCGCCAACGGACGGAGGATGAGCGAGAGGTCCTCGCGGGTGAATCCCGCTGCGACCTGGCGCGCGGTCAGGCTCTCGGTCGGCGGTTCCGCCGGCACTCCTGCGTCGATTCCCTTGACGCCGGCGCGCAGCCAGCGCGTATAGGGACGCTTCCGCGCGAGGCGCTGCTTGACGGCGTGGTTCTCCTCGACGCCGGACGCCGGGTCGACCACGAGCATCTGTCCCGGTCCGAGCCGCCCGCGGCGGATCCGGGCATCCCCGGGAAGAGGGAGAGCGCCGGCCTCGGACGCGCACGCGACGAGCCGCTCATCGGCGACGGCATAGCGCAGCGGACGCAGGCCGTTCCGGTCGAGCGCCGCGCCCACGACGCGTCCGTCCGTGAAGACGACCCCGGCCGGGCCGTCCCACGGCTCGACGAGCGTGGCGTGGTAGCGGTAGAAGCTGCGAACGTCTTCATCGAGCTCCGGGTCGGCCCCGTGCGCTTCGGGGATCAGCATCGCCATCGCGTGGCGGAGGTCGCGTCCACCGCGGACCAGCAGCTCGAGCGCGTTGTCGAGCAGGGTCGAATCCGAGCCGTCCTCCTCGAGCGCGATACCCCGAGCCCGCATCCAGGCGACGTTCGCGTCGATCGAGTTGATCTCGCCGTTGTGGCAGAGGAGGCGGAACGGCTGGGCGCGCTCCCAGGACGGCTGTGTGTTCGTCGAGAAGCGCTGGTGGAAGATCCCGAACGGAACAACGAGCGCGGGATCGAGCAGGTCCGGGTAGAAGGCCGCCAGCTGATCGGCGGCGCAGAGGGCCTTGTAGGTGACGGTCCGAAACGAGAGGGAGGCGATGTACACACCGCCGACGGCCTCGGCGCGTTTCCGCGCCCGATAGGCGCGTGCTTCCGCCTCGTCGAGGGTCAGCCCGAACGGCTGCAGCAGGACGAGCTGCTCGATGCGCGGCATGGAGGCCCGGGCCTGGTCTCCGAGGGCTGACGGGATGACGGGCACCTCGCGCCAGCCGCCCACTCCGATGTCCTCTGCAGCACAGGCGTCCTCGATCACGGCGCGCCCGTACTCGTCACGAAGGAAGACCATGGCGAGACCGCACCACGGCCCGGGGACGAGCGTGCGCGGCAGCGGCAGGAGCACGCCGGCGCCGTCGCCCGTCCTCCGGTCCGCTGCGGTTGCTCCGCGATGGCGCATCCTGGCGAGCCCTTCGAGGATCCCGTCCGCGATTGCGCGCGAGGCGCTGCCGCTCGCATCGGCGAGGAAGCCGATGCCGCAGGAGTCGCGCTCACGGCGCTGGTTGTCGGCTGGCGACTGCACTTGATGTGCCCTTCCCTCGAGTGTGGACTGTCCGCCTGCTGTTGCGACCTAGCCGGCGTCGGCGGAGGAAGAAAACGCCGGCTAGCGCGTAAAGACGCGCGCAAGAAGAAGCGAGTTGGTAATCCGCTCGACGATTGCACGCGTCATGGAAGGGCGCACACTAGACGGCCGGCCGGACGGAGACAAGGGGCGACTGACGTAGCCTGCTGGGTCTGCGCTACCAGTTCGTCGACTGTCGCTGGGAGCTCGGGAAGCCGGAGCGCGGCCGAGAGCTCTACCTTGCCGGACACATTCCCGGCGCGAGCTTCCTGGACGTCGACACTGATCTGTCGTCACCGCCCGGGAGCCGCGGCCGTCATCCGCTCCCTGACCGCGGCAAGTTCGCGTGCGCGGCGGGAGCGGCCGGTATCGCCGAGGGCGTCTTCGTTGTGGCGTACGGCTCGATGGGCGGAGCGGAGCGCTTGTGGTGGCTGCTTCGGCATTTCGGCCACGACGACTGCGCTGTCATCGACTTCGAGGCCTGGCGTGGGCCGTTGTCGACCGGTGCCGAGGAAGTCGAGGCCGCTGAGTTCATTCCGCGGACGCGACACGACGACACGATCGAGGCGGAAGAGCTCGAGCGGCGAAGGGAAGAGCTCGTGGTCGTCGACGCGCGCGTGCCCTCGCGCTGGCGCGGCGAGCCGGGCTCAGTCGACCGGGTGCCCGGGCGAATACCGGGCGCGCTGAACTCACCCTGGGACGAGCCGTTGCGACAACTCGCCGAGGGCGAGCTCGTCGTCTACTGCGGCTCCGGCGTCACGGCGTGCGAGGTGCTCCATCGTCTCCACCTGGACGGTCGCGAAGCGAGGCTCTATCCCGGCTCGTGGAGCGAGTGGGAGCAGCTCGGGCTTCCCGTCGAACGCGAGGAGTGACGTCTAGGCGGCCGAGGTTGCCGTGCCGCCGAAATGCGCCAGATACGGCCGCCAGCCGTTCGGGATCCTCGGGGCGGCCAGGCGGATGAACAGCACCGGCGCCGGTGCCTTCGGCGGATGCACGAGCTCCATTCGCGCCTCTTCGAGCGTGCGGTCTCCCTTCTGGTGGTTGCACGGAGCGCAGGCCGTGACGACGTTCTCCCAGACCGACTCGCCGCCTCGCGATCTCGGGACCACGTGGTCGAGGGTGAGCCGTCCCGCAGTCGTCCCGCAGTAGACGCACCGCCAGCCGTCGCGCGCGAAGAGCGCGCGCCGGGAGATCTTGCGCTGAACGGCTCGGGGGACACGCACGTAGGCGATCAGACGGATCACGTGCGGCCAGGGATACGTGTCCGTCGCGGAGTGCAGTGGCTGGTCGAGCTCCTCGATGACCTCGGCCTTGCCCTTGTAGACCAGCACGTGAGCACGCCGCACGGTGGTGACATTGAGCGGCTCGTAACTCGCGTTCAGGACGAGAACCTGCTGCATCTGGCCGGAAATGTAGCGGAGGGCGCCCGCGTCACCCTGCCATTGCGCGCTCGACTGCTTCCTCTTCCTCCGGCGACAGCGCCACCGACGGCCGGCCGTGGTCGAGTTCCTTCACGTAGATCCGGGCATAGTCCCGGCCCTGGATCGCGCTCACGACAACTCCGCTGCGGCCGGCGTCGAGGAGGGCGATCGAGGCCGATTGGTGTCCTCCGGC
Organism: Actinomycetota bacterium; assembly: GCA_046724565.1. Classification (GTDB taxonomy): domain Bacteria; phylum Actinomycetota; class Thermoleophilia; order Gaiellales; family Gaiellaceae; genus 3-1-20CM-4-69-9. The sequence continues at coordinate 29,743 of JBKOWS010000035.1, forward strand.
ACCCTCATAGGCGTCGTAGCGAACGAGCGAAGTCTTCGAGACTGCTGTGTCGACGCGGCGGTCCACGCGTGACAGTCCGGCCGCGATCTCGTCCACGGCTCGGTGCAGGTCGTCGATGCGTCCCTGAAGCGAGACCGCGAAGTCGACCAGGTCCTCCTTTCCGCCGCCGAGCAGGACGGCCTGGGCGGCGCGCACCGCGTTGAGCTTCCACCACGCGAGCACGGCCACGACTGCGGCGAGCACTGCAACCACACAGGCTCCGATCGCGATCCACTCCGCGGTCGAGAGCGACATCTCTACGCGACCGAGAAGATGACCCTGTAGTCGGCCGAGTTGTTCGACAGCCGTTGCTCGCCCGGCACGGGGGCGACGTCTACCTTGAGCGTCGTCGGCAGCCCGAAGAGGCCGTTGAGGTCGATGTTCGTGAAGGTCACCGTCTTCGTCTCTCCGGCGTTGATGACGTCGATCTTCTTCCGCAGCACGATCGGCTTCGGGGATTTTTGAATCGTCAGCGTCACGCCGACGTTGTACTCCTGCGAGTTGCCAGAGTCGGTCACCGCGACCTGGAACGCGAGGTCGGTCGACGCCGTGATCTGGTTGTCGCTCGCACTACCGGAGGGATTGAGCTTCTTGCCGTCCGGGAGGGCCGTGACCGAGGCCAGCGCGCTGCCGTGAACACCCGTCGGGCTGCCTCCACGTGCGGCGCCGTGCACGCGGCGCCAGACGTCCGTCATCGCCTGTGTGCTTGCCAGGTCGGGATTCGAGAGGAAATTCGAGTCGGGAACCGCGCCGACGTTGGTCACGCCCTGGTTCTCGAGCTCACGTTGCGTCGGCTCTCTGAAGTAGAAGTCCCAGTTCACGTCGCTGGCCACCAGCAGACGCGCCTGGTCGGCGATCAGACGCCCCGACGTGGTTGCGTCCTTCGCCGTGGCCGTCTGGCGAAAGGCGTCGGCGAGCCGACTCAGCGCGCTCTGACGCAGTTGCAGGACCTCGATCAGATGGTCGTGCTCGACCCGGAGGGGACCCGGCGGATTTACTTCGCGCGCGCGCGCGACGTTCTGTGCCTCTCGCGCTGCGAGCGCGGTGAGCTTCGACTCGAGCGCGCTCTCCTTCGTCCCGGGTGCGGCCAGGGTCTGGTTCAGGTCCTTGCCGACGCTCTCCGAGCTGGCCGCGATCGAGCGGGTGTTGTTGAGGTAATTCTGGTAGCGGTCGTGCTTGCTGCTGGAGGCACAACCGCGGACGGCGACGACGAGCAGCACGGCGGCGAGGATCAGGAAGGCGATGAGCCCCGCCAGGCGCAGCATCGGGATGAAGCCGGCGGGCGGGCGGATCGGTCTGCGGGGGCCGCCGGGCGGCGGCCTGCGGGGCGCCCGGGTTCGTTCCGCGGCCTCCTCCGTCTCAGGCTCGTCGAAGAAGTCGAACTCGATGTCGGTGTCGCGCTCAGTCATGGACTGCGGGAGCGGGGGCGGGGACAGTCCCAGCCGAAGCGGCATTCACTCTAACCCGAACCCCCTACGGAGCCCCTCGGTGAAGGAGTTGCCGTAGCCTCCGCCAACCCTGGAGGGCCGGTGTCGAACGCAGCCCCAGCCGTCGTCCAGAGCGAGCTCGTCCTCGGCCGCTATCGGCCGCTGCGACCGCTCGGGAGCGGCGGGTCGGGATCCGTCTGGCTCGCCCGCGATGAGCAGAACGGCCTCGACGTCGCGCTGAAGATCGTCCCCCGCGAGGGTAAAGCCGCCTCGCGGGCGGAGCGGGAGGCTGAAGCGGCCGCGCGGCTTCGGCACCGTTCGTGTCAGCGCGCGTACGGTTTCGGCCGAGACTCGCGGCACGTCTACATCGCCTACGAGTACGTCCCGGGGCGAACGTTTCGCGAGGCGCTGCGCGCCGGTGAGCTCGATGACCCTGCCGCGATCGAAGCCTCGGCACAGGTGCTCGAGGCACTCGCGCACGCGCACGCGCGTGGAATTGTTCACCGCGACGTCAAGCCGTCGAACGTGCTGCTCGCCGAGGGCAAGGACGTCTCGGCGCTGCTCCTCGACTTCGGGCTCGCCCAGATGCAGGAGGCCGAGACCCTGACCGCCCACGGCGATGTGCCCGGCACGCTCGCATACATCGCGCCGGAGCGACTCGCCGGGGGAATCACCACTGAGGCCGCGGACATCTGGGCGGTCGGCGTGATGCTCTGGGAGGCGCTGGCCGGACGCCACCCGTTCTGGCGCAGCTCGCTGCTCGAGACCGCGCGGGCGATCGAGGCGGGCGCCCCGCGACTCGAGACGATGCGACCCGATCTACCGCGCCCCCTCCTAGCCGCGGTCGACCGTGCTCTCGACCTCGACCGGGCGCGCCGCCCCGACGCCGCCGCGCTGGCGGGCGCGCTCCGTATCTCCGGGGGAAGGCGACGTCGCCGTCGCGGCAGTGGTCGGACCTTCGTCGTGCCCGCCGCTGTACCGCGCCTCGCGCCTGCTCTCGCAGCCGCGCTCGTCGCAGGCTGGGGCGCGTGGGCGATTCCGTTCTATCCGCGTGGCTGGCCATTTGGCCTGGCACTCCTGGCCGCAGCTGGCACGCTCTGGCGGCCGCGCGTCGGTCTCGCGTTCGCCCTTGCGGTGCCTGTCCTTCCGCTCGGGAATCTCGCGCTCGGCGCGGCGCTGCTCTACGGCGCAGTCGCGACGCTCGTCGTCGCGCTTTCCTGGCCCGAGCCTCGGACCGGCTTGCTCTTCTGCCTGGGTCCCCTGCTTGCGCCGCTTTCGGCACTGGGTCTCCTACCGCTGGCGACGATCGGGATCCGCTCGCCGATCCGCCGCGCGCTCCAGGCCGGCGCGGCGATCCTGACCGCCGGCATCGTCGCCGGCATCCGCGGCGTGTCGTTGCCTTTCGACGGGAGTCATGCACCCGTCATCCGGATCGCCGCCGGCGACGATCCCTTCGGGGTCGCGGGCGCGCTCTGGTCGGCGCTCCTGTCCCGGCCCGCGCTCGCCGTCGAGGCGATCGTGCTTGCGGTGGTCGCGGCGGCGTTGCCCTACGCGCGCAAGCGTGGGCTCTGGGCGGTCGCCTGGCTGGGCGCGGGTTTCCTGGCCGCGGCGTTGCTGGCGGTTCCCACCGTCGCCGCGGCGCCGCTCGTGGTAGCTGTGTGGGCCACCTGTCTCGTACTAGCCGTTCGTTAGCATCGATCGCCGGGTAACACCGAGCACAAATGGTCCTCCGCGCACTCGAACACAAGCTCGAGGCCCTCTTCGAGGGAATCTTCGGGCGGGCATTTCGCACGAACGTGCAGCCGGTCGAGCTTGCGCGGAAGCTGGCGAAGGAGATGGACGACCATCGCAACGTCTCCGTCTCCCGCGTCTACGTCCCGAACGAGTACACGGTCTATCTCTCCCCGGGAGACCGTGAGCAGTTCGCCGGGTACGAGGACAGCCTGAAGGGCGAGCTCCAGCAGTACCTGGCGGAGCATGCACGGCGCGAGGACTACGCGCTCCTCTCGCCGCCCAGGGTTCTGATGGAGACCGACGGGGACCTCGACATGGGCGAGTTCGGGATCGCGACGCGCATGGTGCAGCCCGAGCGCCGCCACGCCGAGACGGGCGAACCCCTCCCCGAAGTGCAGCCGGGCGCCACCATGGTCTACAAGCCGAGAACGCCGGTGCCCACACAGGCAGTGAGCGCGGAAGAGCTCGGCGTCGAGCCAGAGCTCGTCACGCTCACGTTCAACGGGTCGCGCTACGAGGTGAAGCAGCGGCGTGTCGTCATCGGCCGCTCGCGCGACTGCGACATCCAGCTCGCCGACGCCAACGTGTCGAGGCGCCATGCCGAGTTGCGGCAGGAGGGCGCCTCGTACTGGGTGGTCGACCTGGGCTCGACGAACGGGATGGAGGTCAACGGCAAGCGCGTCAAGCGGGCGAAGCTCGACGATGGCGACAGGATCACGCTCGGCTCGACGGACTTGACCTTTGGACGCGAATGAGACCCGTAGCGTCCGTCCGCGAAGCGGACCAGTTGAGGGGGTCTGGGGAAACCGGGAGGTTCCCCCGGGGAGACCCGCTGGGCAGGGTCACATGATCGTCTTCGACTCCGTCGCGGTCGACGAGGTTCTCCTCCTCCTGAAGATCGCGTTCCTGGTTCTCCTCTACGTCTTCATCTGGCGGATCGTCCGAACCGCGAGCCGGGATCTCAGGCTTCCCCAGGAAAGTTTCATCCTCGCCCCTTCGGCCGGCGGACCGCACGGAGCGCAGCCGAGCTTTCACAGCGGGCGGCTCGTCGTCGTGACGAGTCCCGACCTGGGTGAGGGCGAGGACTTCGAGCTGAACTCGGCGCAGCTGACGATCGGTCGCGGCAGTCAGAACGACATTGCGATCGCGACGGACGAGTACGCCTCTGCCCGGCATGCCCGCTTCGAGCCGCGGCAGGACGGCGTGTGGGTGCAGGACCTCGGCTCGACGAACGGGACCTACCTGAACGGGACACGACTTGAGCGCCCGCGCCGGCTCAGCCGAGGCGACATCGTCCGCGTCGGTGAGACCGACCTGAGGTTTGAGGCATGAGACGCGCAGCGTCCGTCCGCGCAGCGGACCGGTGGACCCGATGACCGGACTCGGTCACGTCGCTGTCATCACCGACACCGGCCGGAGGCGGCGGCGCAACGAGGACGCGTACGTCTTCGAGCCGCCGCTCTTTGCGATCGCCGACGGCATGGGCGGTGCCCAGGCCGGCGAGGTCGCCTCGCGCCTTGCCGCGGCCGCGTTGAAGGAGAGCGGGGCGGCGACCGGAGGCGAGGAGCGGATCTACGACCTGATCCAGGAAGCCAACCGGCGCGTGTACGACCGTTCGAGCACCGACCCGAGCACGTCGGGCATGGGCACGACGATCACGGTGGCGCTCGTGGAGAACGGGAACGTCGCCTTCGGCCACGTGGGCGATTCGCGCGCGTACCTCATCCGCGACGGCCGCATGGAGCAGATCACGGAGGACCACTCGCTCGTCAACGAGCTGATGAAGAGCGGCAAGCTCTCGCGCGAGGAGGCCGAAGCCCACCCCCAGCGCTCGGTCATCACCCGTGCGCTCGGGACGGATCCGGACGTCGACGTCGACACCTTCACGATCGAGGCGCAGGTGGGAGACGTGTTCCTGCTCTGCTCGGACGGGTTGACCGACATGGTTGGCGAGGGCGAGATCTTCGAAGTCGTCGACGAGAACCGCCCCGACATCGACGCGGCGCTGAAGGCGCTCGTCAAGGCGGCGAATCGAAGCGGCGGCGAGGACAACATCACCGTTGTCGCATTCGAGATCGCGGACACGGCGCTCGTCCACGACGGCGAGACGAAGGAAAACGTCCTGCCCGCGACCCGCCTCGACGACGAGGACACGCTCTCGGAGGAGGACGCCGTTCCCGTGGTCGACACGGCCGTGATCTCCGGTGAGGAGATTCAGGCCGAGGTGGCCGCCAGGGAGGAACACGAACGCAAGGTGCGGCGGCGCCACCTGCGTCGCCGGATCGTCGCGTGGCTCGCGGTGATCCTGATCGTCGCCGCGGTCGCTGTCGTCCTCTACTTGAGGTTCGTGCGCTGACTTTTCGAAACCGCGAGCTTGCGTTCCTGCTCGTCGTCGGGATCCTGACGGCCGTCGGATTTGCCAGCGTCTACATCGCCCGCCAGTCCGTCATCTCGACGGCCTCGCTGGGATACGCCGGCTTCTTCTTCGGCCTGTATCTGGCCGCGCATCTCGTCGTGCGGTTCACGGTCCCCTTTGCCGATCCGTACCTCCTTCCGATCGCCGGGCTGCTCACGGCCATCGGCTTGACGGAGATCTACCGGCTCAATCCCGACGACGCCTTCAAGCAGGGGATCTGGATCGTGGTGGCGCTCGTCCTGTTCGCCGCCACGCTGTTCCTCCTTCGCTACGACTACCGCCGGCTCGAGACGTTCAAGTACCTGTTCGGTATCACGGCGATCGCGCTGCTCGTACTGCCGATCCTGCCCGTACTCGGGCTGACCGTGAACGGGGCGAGGCTGTGGGTGCACGTCGGCGCGTTGCGCTTCCAGCCGGGCGAGCTGGCGAAGATCATGCTGATCGTCTTTCTCGCTGGGTACATGCGCGAGAAGCGAGAGGTCCTGGCGCAGGGCCGGCTGAAGGACTGGGGGCCGCTCCTCGTCATCTGGGCGCTCGCGATGCTCGTGCTGCTCGAGACCCGCGATCTCGGCGGCGGGCTCCTTTACTTCGGGATCTTCCTGGCGATGCTCTACGTCGCGACCGCGCGCATCGGCTACGTCGCGGCGGGACTCGGGCTCTTCCTCGTCGGCGCGATCGGTGTCTGGCGGATCACGCCGCACGTCCGCGACCGCGTGACCATCTGGCTCCATCCGTGGACCACGCACAAGGTGTACTGCCCGCTGTCCGGCACCGACACGCTGCGCCAGAACTGCCAGAGCTTCCAGCTCGTGAAGTCGCTGTACTCGATCGGGCACGGCGAGTACGCGGGCACCGGTCTCGGCAAGGGGACGTTTTCCACCGTCAGTGGGAGGCAGATCATCCCCGACCTCAACACGGACTTCATCTACTCCGCGCTTGCCCAGGAGCTCGGGCTGATCGGCGCTGCCGCGCTGCTCCTCGTCTACATGATCTTCGTGTTGCGGGGCATGCGGATCGCGCTTCTCGCGGAGGACGGTTTCTCGAAGCTCGCGGCCGCCGGCCTGACGTTCGGCTTCGCGCTGCAGACGTTCATCATCGTCGGCGGCATCCTGCGCCTCATCCCCTTGACCGGGATCACGCTGCCGTTCGTCTCCTACGGCGGGTCGAGCGTGGTTGCGAACTTCCTCCTCTTAGCCGGGCTGCTGCTCATCTCCAACCGCGCGAACCGCGAGATGCTGCGGTGACGACGTGAACAAGCAGGTCTCGCACATCGGCATCGCTGCCCTCGTCCTGCTGTCGGCCCTGATCATCGGCACGACGTACTGGCAGACGTGGGCGAACGCCGGGCTGGCGAACAGGCAGGACAACGACATCCGGCTCGTCGCGCAGTTCACGATCAAGCGAGGCAAGATCTATGCCTCGGACGGGCGAACGCTGCTCGCCGCCAACGTGACGAAGAAGATCGGCGGACAGACGTTGTACTTCCGCCGGTATCCAACTGGGCCGATCTTCTCCGACATCGTCGGCTACTCGACGCAGTCGCGCAACCGCACCGGGCTCGAGGAGTCCTACAACGACTATCTGACCGGGTCGAACGCGAACCTCGACACGGTCTTCCACTCCGCGCTCGACAAGCTGCGGGGCGCGACCGTCACCGGGAACAATCTCGTGCTCACGATCCGGCCGGGAGCCCAGGCGCTGGCGAGACGGCTTCTACGCGGCAAGTGCGGGGCGGTCGTGGCGCTCGAGCCGTCGACGGGACGCGTGCTCGTGATGGCGACCAACCCGACCTACAACCCGAACCTGATCGAGAAGCACTTCAAGGAGGCCACACGCAGCAACGCGCCCTGCGGAGCGCCGCTCCTCAACCGCGCGACGGCCGGCAAGTACGCGCCCGGCTCGACCTTCAAGATGGTGACTGCCTCCGCCGCACTCGACACCGGTCGCTTCACTCCGTCCTCGCCGTTCTACGACCCCGGCTACTGCATCGAGTACGGCAAGCAGGTCCGCAACGCGGGCAACCCCGAGGCGCCGGAGACCTTCGGCAACGTCAATCTCTCCACCGGCTTCGAGCACTCGATCAACTCGGTCTTCTGCAACGTCGGCAAGACGCTGGGCGCAGGCACGATTCTCGAATATGCGAAGCGGTTCGGGTTCGACTCGTTACCGCCGCTCGAGACGCCTGAGAGCGAGCGAGTGGCGAGCGGCCTCTATGACCACGGCCGCCTCTACCAGCCCAGGCATCCGGACACCCAGGTCGACCCGGGCCGCCTTGCCTTCGGGCAGGAGCGACTCCAGGTGACGCCCCTGCAGATGGCGGCGATCGCGGCGACGATCGCCAATCACGGCATCCGGATGCGACCGAGCCTCATCCAGCGCGTTCGCTCGCCGAGCGGCAAGACGATCACGCACTTCCGCCCGGAACAGCTCGGCCGGGCGATCAAGCGACAGACCGCCGACGAGCTGACGCAGATGATGGAGCTCGTCGTTCAGGGTGGCACGGGAACCGCGGCGCAGATCCCCGGCGTCCGGGTCGCTGGCAAGACCGGAACTGCCGAGATCGGGCGCGGCAACATCCACACGACCTGGTTCGCTGCCTTTGCGCCCGCGAACGCCCCGCGCGTCGCGATCGCGGTCGTCGTCGAGAACCAGCTCAACGGCTTCGGCGGCACGATTTCGGCACCGATCGCCAAGCAGGTGATGGAGGCGCTGCTCAAGTAGGGGCGAATCCCTACGTGAGACGAAGACCATGGCCGTTTCCGACACCCTGATCAACACCCTCTTCGACGGGCGTTACCGCATCCTGCGCAAGCTCGGCACGGGCGGCATGGCGAATGTCTACCTCGCGGAAGACGAGGTGCTCGGCCGTCGCGTCGCGATCAAGATCCTCAACGACCGCCACGCAGGTGACGACCAGTTCGTCGAGCGCTTCAGGCGCGAGGCGAAGAACGCCGCGAGCCTCTCGCATCCGAACATCGTCTCGATCTACGACCGCGGCGAGGCGGAGGGCACGTACTACATCGCGATGGAGTATCTCGACGGGAGGTCGCTGAAGGAGCTGATCGTCGCGCGGGGCCCGGCGCCGATCCCGCTCGCGATCGACTATGCGCGCCAGATCCTCGCCGCCATCCGGTTCGCGCACCGGCACGGGATCGTCCATCGTGACATCAAACCCCACAACGTGCTGGTCGACGCCGAGGGCCGACTGAAGGTGACGGACTTCGGGATCGCGCGCGCCGGAGTGAGTCAGATGACGGAGGCCGGCTCGATCATCGGCACGGCCCAGTACCTCTCGCCCGAACAGGCAAAGGGTGCGCCGGTCGACCAGACGTCTGACCTCTATTCCGTGGGTGTGGTGCTCTACGAGCTGCTCACCGGTGTCGTGCCCTTCAGCGGCGATACACCGGTCGAGATCGCGATGAAGCATCTGTCCACGGTTCCTCCTCCGCCGTCGGCCAAGCGCAAGGACGTGCCGCGTGACCTCGACCTGGTCGTCATGCGCGCGCTGGCGAAGGACCCCGCTGAGCGATACCAGAGCGCCGAGGAGATGGACGGCGACCTTCGGCGCATCAACCGCGGCGTGGCGATCTCGCCGGTGACCGAGGAGGCCGCGACGGCCATCATTGCGCGGCCGCCCCCGACCGCGGTCACCGAGGTCAAGCCGCGCATTCCGGAGACGGTGCCGTACGCGCCGCCCGCTGCGTACTACGACTACGACGAGCCGCCTCGGCGCGCGCTGTGGCCGTGGCTCGTCGCGCTGCTCTTCGTCATCGCTGCCGTCGTCGGCGGCTACTTCCTCTACTCGCAGATCCAGGATCAGCTCAGCGGCTCGCAGACGATCGCCGTCGGCAACTACGTCGGCATCCGCGAGACCGACGCCGTGTCGAAGATCAATGCCAGCGGATTGCGGGCGAATCCGGTTCGCCAGTACAACGCCGACCCGCGCTTCCCGGAGACTTACGTCTTCTCTCAGACGCCAAGACCGGGCGACCGGACACAGAAGCACAACTTCGTCACGATCTACGTGTCGCTCGGTCCGCCGAAGACGACCGTGCCGAGCGTGGTCGGCCAGTCGCTCGACCGTGCGCTCGCGGACCTCCAGGACTCCAAGCTGCAAGGGAAACCCGTGCAGGTGGAGTCGGACAAGCCGCAGGGAGAGGTGATCTCCCAGTCGCCGACGGCCGGTGCTTCCCTGGTGCAGGGCTCGAAGGTGACGCTGCGAGTCTCGAAGGGCCCGCAGCCGATCGGCGTGCCGAACGTGATCGGCTCGACGTTCGAGACCGCGCAGTCGACGCTGCTCGCCAGGGGCTTCGCGGTCTCACGGATCGACGTCAAGTCCGACCAGCCCAAGGACACGGTCATCGGCATGAGCCCCGGGCCGGGAACGCTGCAGCCGCCGAACACGAACATCAAGCTGACCGTCTCGAAGGGCCCGACGACGTCGATGGTGCCCGATGTGACCAGCCTCTCGCAGACCGACGCGCAGACCCAGCTCAAGGCCTCGGGCTTCAAGGTCAAGATCGTCCCGCAGCCGGTCACCGATCCGGGCCAGGACGGCATCGTCCAGACGCAGGATCCAGCGGGCGGGACGCAGGCTCCTCCGGGAACCCTGGTGACGATTGCCGTCGGCAAGTTCGGCGGCTCGACGACGCCCGGGCCGCCGTAAGGCGTGGATCGCCTCCGCGTTGCCATCCTGGCCGGCGGGCGCTCGTCGGAGCACGAGATCTCCCTCGCGTCGGCGCGCTCGGTGCTCGAGTCGCTCGACCCGGAGCGCTTTGACGTCGTGACCGTTGCGATCGGCCGAGACGGTCGATGGGAGCTCGGGTCCGGTGACGGCTCGGTGGCGGAGACGCTGCCCGTCCCGGCCGCGAACGCGCCGGCCACCCTCGGAGCCGTCGACGTCGTCCTGCCGATCCTGCACGGCCCGTTCGGCGAGGATGGAACCGTCCAGGGTCTGCTCGAGCTCGCGGGCATCCCGTACGTCGGAGCCGGCGTCGCGGCCTCCGCGGTTTGCATGGACAAGGATCTCTTCAAAAAGGTGTTGCGCGACAGCGGCATCCCGGTTGCCCGGCACGTTGCGCTTCGCGACGGCGAGCCGGCCCGGAACCCGTTCGGCTTCCCCTGTTTCGTGAAGCCGGCCCGCCTCGGGTCGTCGGTGGGAATCACGAAGGCACATGACGCGGCAGAGCTCGAGGAAGCAGTCGAGCTGGCCTACAGCCACGACGACAAGATCCTGGTAGAGGAGTTCCTGGACGGGATCGAGGTGGAAGTCGGGGTGCTCGGGAACCGGGAGCCGGTCGCTTCGATTCCCGGCCAG